>JBQGCF010000305.1:0-29352 GCA_052038315.1 Iamia sp. | reverse complement strand
GGCTGCGCGGTCGTCACCGGCACGGGCGCCGTCCTCAACCGGGCCAAGCCGACCCACGGCCAGTCGGCGCTGGTGATCGGCGTCGGCGGGATCGGCCTCTACGTGCTCCAGGGCCTGCGGCTCTCCGACGCCCTCCCGATCATCGCCGTCGACGCCAACCCGGCCAAGGAGGAGGCGGCCCGCCAGTTCGGCGCCACCCACTTCATCGCCGCCGGCCCCGACGTCGACACCGTCGCCGCCGTGAAGGAGATCTGCCCGAGCGGCGTCGACCACGCCTTCGAGTGCGTCGGCCACCCGGCCCTGATCCGCACGGCCATCGACCTGCTCGACTGGGGCGGCCAGTGCATCCTGCTCGGCGTGCCCAAGCTCGGCACCGAGGCCAGCTTCGTCGTCAACACGCTGTACAACGACAAGTCGATCATGGGCTGCCGCTACGGCACCGTCCGCCCGCACCACGACATCCCGCTGTTCGTCGAGCTCTACAAGAGCGGGAGGCTGCTGCTCGACGAGCTGGTGTCGGCCACCTACCCGGTCGAGGGCGTGCACGACGCCCTCACCGCCATGCACGACGGCAAGGTCAACCGCGCCGTGCTGTCGATCGGCTCTTGAGCTCGCTGCCTCCCCATCTGGAGGAGGTCCGGGCGCGCGTCTCCAACTGGGGGCGCTGGGGGTCGGCGGACGAGCGCGGCTGCGGGAACCTGCTCGACTCCTCGGCCGCGGCGCGGGGCGTCGCAGCCGTGCGCTCGGGTGACCGGTTCTCGCTGGCGCTGGACCTCGGGCCGTCCTCGCCGCAGGTCGGGCAGCCGCCGCACCGGCTGAACCCCGAGCTGACCATGGAGGTCATCAACGAGCGTGACCCGCTCGTGCCGGGCGTGTGGCTCTCGTCGGACGACACGGTGCGGATGAGCACCTGCGCCGGCACGCACCTCGACACGCTGGCCCACATCTCCTACGACGGCTCGATCTGGAACGGCTTCCCGGCGTCGTCGATCACCCCCGACGGCGGGGCGGCCCTCTGCGGCGCGTCGACCATGGCGCCGATCGTGACCCGGGGCGTCGTCGTCGACCTCGCCCTGCTCCGTGGCGTCGCCGCCCTCGACCTCGTCGACCCCGGCTACGCCATCACCGGTGCGGACCTCGACGAGTGGTTCGACCACGCCGGCCTCACCCCGCAGCCCGGGGACGCCCTGCTGGTCCGCACCGGCGACATCCGCCACCTCCACGCCGGGGACCGGGAGCGCTACGCCAAGGGCGACCAGTTCCGCTTCCCGGGCCCGTCGCTCCACTCGGTCGAGTGGATCAGGGAGCACGACATCGCCGTCGTCGTCACCGACACCTACGCCTACGAGTCCTTCCCCCCGCCGGCGCCGGACTGGTCCGACACGCTCTGCGTCCACATGCTCCAGATCCGGGACATGGGCCTCATCCAGGGCCAGAGCTGGGACATGGAGGCCCTCGCCGCCCGCTGCGCCGACGAGGGCCGCTGGGACGTCCTCCTCCTCGCCGCCCCCGAGCCCATCGTCGGCGCCACCAGCACCCCCGTCGCCCCCATCGCCGTCCTCTAGTCCCTGACCCAGCGGCCCTCGCCGAAGCTGGGATGCACGGGTGGCGCGAGGGTGGGGGTGGTAGGCCTTGCCGGCATGAGGACGTGGGAGGGGAACCTGGTAGCGGTGGCGGCCGTGCTGGCGGGGACGATGCTGGTCGTCGCCTGCGGGGGTGGTGGTGGGGAGGAGGCGACCCCCACGACGAGCCCGGCCGGGGAGCGGACCGAGACGACGACGGAGGCGACGGGGGAGAGCACGACGTCGACCGAGGACGGGGCGGGCGGGACGGTCACCGGGGAGGACCTGGTGGTGGAGGCCGACGACCTGCGGAACATCAACGACATGACGCCGGTCCGGGGGTTCTTCGTCGACAACCTGCTCGGGCACCTCGACGAGGCGGTGGCCATCGCCGAGGCCAACGAGGGCGGCACCTACCCGGTCGGCACGATCATCCAGCTGATCCCCACCGAGGTCATGGTCAAGCGGGGCGCCGGGTTCAGCCCGGCCACCAAGGACTGGGAGTTCCTGTTCGTCGAGGTGACGGCCGAGGGCACCGAGATCATCGACCGGGGGACGCTCGACGTCATCAACGCCTTCGGCCTCGACTGCGCGACCTGCCACCTGAAGGCCGACGAGCAGTTCGACCTGGTGTGCGAGACCGGCGCCACCGACCACGGCTGCGACCCGCTGCAGATCGGGCGGGAGATCATCGACGCCGTCCAGGCCGCCGACCCCCGCCCCCGCGCCTGACGCGGAGCGGCGACGCCGCCGGTGGGCCGTCCCCGGGTGGCGTCAGCTCTCGAGGGCGGCTCGGGCATCGGCGAGGAACCCATCGAGGCCACGGTCCGAAGCCAGGTCGAGCACCAGGCGCTCGCCGTTCCGAAGGGTCACGGTCAGCTTCCCGATCGCCAGCTTGGCCTTCTCGCCGGTGATCGACGCGACGTCCGATCGGGGCACCTCGGTGAGCACCTGGTCGAGCTGGCCGAGCTTGGTCCGGCCGAGGATGACCCGGCGATCGGTGATCGCCAGGATGTTGGTCCGACGGTCGAGCCGGATGCTCCCGTGGTGATCCGATCCTGCGTCGGCGAGCGCCTGGCCACCGAGGCCGAACAGGACCCCGCCGCGGGTGCGCCCGGCGCCCGACCCGGCAGTCGCCACCGCCCGCGCCACCCGGAGCTGCTCGCCGGGGTCGAGCGCTGCCTGGATCGAGCTCTCCAACCTCTTCATGAGCACCCATCGGTCACGATGGCCCGCCATCCAGGGCCCGACGCCGGGACCCGAGATCGCTACACCGAGGAGCCGCCGGGGAGGCCGGCGGTGGGGGAGAGGCCGACGAGGAGGGTCTCGACCAGGGCGGCGTAGTGCTGGTCGGAGTCGGGGGCGAAGCAGATGCCGTGGCGCTCGAGCGAGACGGCGCCGTGGAGGGCCGCCCACAGGCGCTGGCCGACCTCGGTCGGGTCGCCGCCGACGAGGGCCCCGGCCGCCTGGACCTCGGTGACCGTCTCGACCAGGCAGGAGAAGCAGGCGTGGGCCTGGGCCTTGGCCTCGGGGGAGGGCTCGAAGTCGGCCACCGCCCGGTCGAACATCAGGGCGTAGGTGCCGGGGTCGCCGAGGGCGAAGTCCCGGTAGAGGTGGGCGAAGGTGCGGAGGCGGTCGAGGGGGGCGGTGTCGGGCAGGTCGTCCCGGAGGGCGGCGAGGCGCTCGAAGCCCCGGATGAAGAGGGCGTCGAGCACGCCGGCCTTCGACTCGAAGCGGTTGTAGATGGTCATCGGCGCCACGTCGGCGGTGGTGGCGATGCGCCGGATCGACAGGGCGTGGGGGCCCTCGGACACCAGCAGCCCGGCGGCCGCGTCGAGCACGGCGACCTCCACGGGTGTGCGATCCGTCACGTTGACCTTCCTGGAACGGTGTTCTAAACCTGATTGTAACGCTGTTCTACGAGGAGGCCGACCCGATGGCCGTGACCGAGCCGCACCCGAAGCGCTGGGCCATCTTGCCCGTCCTGTGCCTGAGCGTCTTCCTCGTGGTGGTGGACAACACCATCGTCAACGTGGCCCTGCCCACCCTGGCCGGCGAGCTGAGCGCCTCGACCAGCCAGCTGCAGTGGATCGTCGACGCCTACTCGCTTGTGTTCGCCGGCTTGCTGCTCGCCGCCGGCAGCCTGGGCGACCGGCGGGGCCGCAAGGGCACGATGCAGGCCGGCCTGGTGCTGTTCGGGCTGACGAGCATCGCCGCCAGCATGGCCACCACCGCCGGCCAGCTGATCGCCGCCCGGGCCGTGATGGGCATCGGTGCCGCCCTCGTCTTCCCGGCCACGCTGGCGATCCTGTCCAACGTCTTCACCGACCCGACCGAGCGGGCCAAGGCCTTCGGTGCCTGGTCGGGGGTGACCGGCCTGGCCGTCGCCCTCGGCCCCATCTCCGGCGGCTGGCTGCTCGAGCACTTCAGCTGGGGCTCGATCTTCCTCGTGAACGTCCCCATCGTCGCCGCCGCCCTGCTGCTCGGCCGGGTCCTGGTGCCGACGTCCCGGGACGAGCGGGCCGGCCGTCCCGACCCGGTGGGCGTCGTCCTGTCGATCGGCGCCGTCGGGCTGCTGGTGTGGACGGTGATCGAGGCGCCGGGCCACGGCTGGACGTCGGTGGCCACCGTCGCCGGCTTCGTGGGGGCGGCCGTGCTGCTCGCCGGCTTCGTGGCCTGGGAGCTGCGCCGGCCCGACCCGATGCTCGACGTCAGCGTCTTCGCCAACGCCCGCTTCTCGGCCGCCAGCGGCGCCGTCGCCACCGCCTTCTTCGGCCTGTTCGGCTTCATCTTCCTGGTCACGCAGTACTTCCAGGTCGTGCGGGGCTACGACACGCTCTCGGCCGGCGTCCACACGCTGCCCTTCGCCCTCACCACCGGCGTCGTGGCGCCGACCGCCGCCCGCCTCGCCCTGCGCATCGGCACCAAGGCGGTGGTGGCGACGGGGCTGTTCGCCATGAGCGGCGGCTTCCTGCTCGCCTCGACCATGGGCGCCGACACGCCCTACTGGACGGGGGTGATCCCGAGCATGGTGCTGATGGCCGGCGGGCTCGGCCTGGTCGGGGCGCCGGCGACCGAGGCGATCATGGGATCGCTGCCGCCGGCCAAGGCGGGCGTCGGCTCGGCCGTCAACGACACGACCCGCGAGATCGGCGGGACCCTGGGCGTGGCCATCGTCGGGTCGGTGTTCTCGTCGCTCTACGGCCCCCGGATCGCCGACTCGCTGCGGGACCTCGGTGCGCCGCCGGTCGCCGTCGACGCCGCTCGCGAGTCGGTCGTGGCCGCCGCCGAGGTGGCGCGCCGGGCGCCCGAGGCGGTGCGGCCGACCATCCTCGACGCCGCCTCCGACGCCTTCCTCCACGGCATGGCCGCCGGCTGCCGGGTGACGGCGCTGATCACCTTCGTCGGCGGGGTCGTCGCCCTGGTCGCCCTCCCGTCCCGCCCGTCCCCGCCGGCCGGGGCCGAGGCCGACGGGCCCGAGGCGCCGCTCGTCGACCTCCGCGACCTGGTCCCCGGCCCCGACCCGACCTCGGTCCGCTA
Source organism: Iamia sp. (assembly GCA_052038315.1). GTDB lineage: Bacteria > Actinomycetota > Acidimicrobiia > Acidimicrobiales > Iamiaceae > Iamia. The sequence continues at coordinate 24,250 of JBQGCF010000305.1, read as the reverse complement.
CGTCGCCGTCCCCGACGGCCGCTACCCGCTCGGCTTCTGGGGCTGACGCCTCCTCGATCCGGGGAGTCGGTGAGCCCACCCCTCCTCGGGGTAGGGCGGCCGCCGACGGGCAGGCCACGGGGGCGGGCCCGAGGAGGCGGACATGCACGCAGGGACGATCACCGGTCGGGTGCTGGGCGGAGCGGCGCTGGCGGCGCTGCTCCTGACCGGCTGTGGTGGCGACGACGACCCGTCGGACGCCGGCACGACGACCACGACCACCACCACGACCACCGAGGCCCCGTCCTCGGAGAGCACCGCGGGGACGGCGCCCGCCGAGACCGAGCCGCCGGAGACGGAGCCGGCGGCCAGCGAGCCGGCGCCGACCACCACGCCGGCGGGGGTCGGCTGCACCGGCGGGGAGAACGGTCCGGGTGCACCGCCCGAGCTGGCCGCCGACCAGATCGCCGACATCGACGGCGACGGCCGGCCGGAGGGTGCGTTCATCGCCGTCTACGGCGAGGACGAGCCGCTCTTCGGCATCCGCTTCTCGACGTCGGGAGCGTCGGTCTCCACCGGGATCGACCCCTCGGCCGGCCCGGCGCCGCTGATCGCCCTCCCGGCCGATGTCGACGGCGACGGCCGCGTCGAGCTGATCGCCGGCTCCACCCGGGGCACCGAGCTGTTCGGCATCCAGGGGTGCGAGATCGTCCCGATCACCGGCGAGGACGGCGAGCCGTACCGCTTCGACTACGTCACCGACGCGCCGGGCACCGGTGTGGGTTGCATCGACGGGACACTCGTCGGCCTCGACATCACCTCCGACGACGGCACGACGGTCGAGTGGACCCGCACACCGATCGAGATCGAGGGCACCACCGCCCGCAACGGCGAGGTCGAGACCGGCACGTACACCCACGGTCAGGACGACGCCGCCATCGACCTCCTGAGCCAGACCACCTGCGGTGACCTCACCGTCGAGGCCGACGGCGTCCTCCTCGAGCGGTGATCACCTAACCTGACGAGTCGTCAGATCGCGCCGTCCGGCGCGCACGTTCGGAGGATCGATGCTCGAGGGACGGAACCTGTGGGAGCTGGTCGAGGCGCGGGCGGCGGCGACGCCGGACGCGGTGATGACCATCGACGAGTCGGGCCAGTCCGTCACCTTCGGCGACTACAAGACGTCGGCCGAGACGGTGGCCGCCGGGCTGGCCGCCGAGGGCATCGGCGCCGGTGACGTCGTCTCCTGGGTCCTGCCCACCTGGCACGGCTCGCTGGTGCTGATCGCCGCCCTGGCCCGGCTCGGCGCGGTGCAGAACCCGATCATCCCGATCTACCGCGACCGCGAGGTCGGCTTCGTCACCCGCCAGGCCCAGTCCAAGGTCCTGATCGTGCCGGGGGAGTGGCGGGGCTTCGACTACGCGGCCATGGCCGAGCGCATCGCCGTCGACAACCCGAACCCGCCGCAGGTGATCGTCGCCGAGAGCACGCTGCCCGACGGCGACCCGGCCGACCTCCCGCCCGCCCCCGAGCCGCCGGCCACCCGCGCCGACGAGCCGGTGACCTGGCTCTTCTACACGTCGGGCACCACCGCCGATCCCAAGGGCGCCCGCCACAGCGACGGCGACCTGATCGTCACCGCCCGGGGCATGTGCGACCGGATGCAGTGCCACGAGGGCGACCGCAACCTGATGGCCTTCCCCGTCACCCACATCGCCGGGCCGATCTGGCTGGCGTCGAGCCTGATGTACGGGCTGACCAACGTCATCACCGAGGCCTTCGACCCCAAGGCCACGCCCGAGCTGGCCTCCAAGACCGACGTGACCCTCGCCGGCTCGGCCACCTTCTTCCACATGGCCTACCTGGCCGCCCAGCGGGCCGCCGGCGACGTGAGGATCTTCCCGAGCCTCCGGCTGTGCCCCGGCGGCGGCGCCCCCAAGCCGCCCGCCCTCCACCAGGAGATCAAGGACGAGTTGGGCGGGCTGGGCATCGTGTCGGGCTGGGGCCTGACCGAGTCGCCGATCCTCACCATGGGCTCGGCCCTCGACCCCGACGACAAGCTGGCCACCACCGAGGGCCGGGCCATGCCGGGCGTGCTGCTGCGGGCGGTCAGCCTCGACGGCGAGGTCGTCGGGCCCAACGAGGAGGGCGAGCTGCGGGCCAAGGCGCCGCAGATGATGCGGGGTTACCTCGACGGGTCGCTCGACGCCGACGCCTTCGACTCCGACGGCTGGTTCCGCACCGGGGACCTCGGCGTGATCGACGAGGACGGCTACGTCCGCATCACCGGCCGGGTCAAGGACGTGATCATCCGCAAGGGCGAGAACGTGTCCGCCGCCGAGGTCGAGAACCTGCTCTACGAGCACCCGAAGGTCACCGACGTGGCCGTGATCGGGCTGCCCGACGCCGATCGGGGCGAGATGGTGTGCGCCGTCGTGGCCGGGCCGGGCGAGCCGCTCACCTTCGAGGAGATGGTCGCCCACCTCAAGGAGAAGGGCCTCCGCACCCAGGCCCTGCCCGAGCGGCTCGAGGTCGTCGACGCCATCCCCCGCAACGCCAGCGGCAAGATCCCCAAGCACGAGCTCCGCAAGCAGTACGGCCCCGACGCCTAGCGACGCGGCCCCGTTCTGTGTGCGGATGTACGCCACAACCGCACGAACCCGCACACGGAACGAGAGGGGATCAGGGGCGGCGGACGAGGGCGACCGCCTCGGCCAGGAGCTCGGCCTGGCGGTGCCAGTCGCCGGCGGCGACGGTGACGACGACCCGTTGCGCGCCGGCCCCGGCCAGCGCGCCCAGGTGCTCGGCGACGACGTCCGGCCCGCCCCGGACGACGACGTCGTCGGCCGCCTCGGGCGGCATCCCGAAGCGACCCCGGGGATCGGCGAGCAGGGCGCGCACGCCGTCGGCGTCGGGGAGGGCCGGGTCGCCCTCGATCGCCACCATGGTGCTGGCGGTCAGCCGGGGCATCGGCTTGCCGGCGGCCTCGGCGGCGGTGGCGATGCGGTCCCGGGCGGCGGCCGTGCCGTCGGGGCCGAAGGGCAGCAGGAACCACTCGGCGTCGTGCTCCAGCACCCGGCGCACCGCAGCGTCGGCCATGCCCCCGACCACCAACGGCGGGACGGGGACGCCCGGCGAGAGCTGGACGGTCGGGCCGCCGGGGACCTCGGGCACGACCGTCGGCTCGCCGGCGATCAGCGACGGGAGGACGGCCAGGGCGGCGTCGAGCCGGCGACCCCGCTCGGCAGCCGGCACCCCGGCGGCGTCCCACGACAGGGTGTGGCGATCGCCCCCGGCGCCGACGCCGAGGATCGCCCGGCCGCCGGAGAGGTGCTGGAGGCTGGCGACCTGCTTGGCCAGCCACACCACCGGGCGCAGCGGGGTGACGGCCACGCCGTAGGCCAACCCGATCCGCTCGGTGACGGCCGCCGCCGCGGCCAGCGCCATCCCGCTGTCGACGAGCGGCGCCCCGGCCCCGGCGATCAGCTGGTCGACGACCCAGGCCGACTCGAAGCCCAGGTCCTCGGCCCGGCGGGCGGCGGCGGCCACGTCGCCGGGCGTCCCGTCGGCGTCGCCCATCGTCGGCAGGAAGATCCCGATGTCCATTCCGCTGCGCTCCTCGCGTTCGCCCACCGGTACCGACACCGCTCGGCCCCCACGTGTTCCCGCGGTCGACCGGATCGGCGACCCATGCTGACCCGCACGCTGGGCGCCAGCCTGTTGGAGGCCATCGCCCGCTCGGGGCGTGGACCCGGGTCCACCGGGCCGAGATCGTGACCGCCCGGGCGCGGTGCGACGCCAGGGCCGTAGCGTGAGCGGCATGGACGATGCCGAGGTCATCCGCCGGATCAACGAGCTGGCCGACGAGGAGCACCGGCTGGAGACCGCCGCCGGGCACGGTCCCGACACGGTGAGCGAGGCCGACCACGATCGCCTGCGGGAGATCGAGGTCGCCCTCGACCAGTGCTGGGACCTGCTCCGCCAGCGCCGGGCCCGCCGTCGCGCCGGCCAGGACCCCGACGAGGCCGAGGCCCGCCCCGAGGGCACCGTCGAGGGCTACCAGCAGTAGGTCTCGGCCGCCGGCCGCTCAGAGGTCGGCCACGACCAGCAGGACCAGCCCGGCCAGGATCACCAGCGAGGACGCCAGGCGCCGGGCGCCCAGCCCCTCGCGCAGCACGAGCCAGCCGACGAGGGCGCCGATCACCACCGACGACTCGCGCAGCATGGACACGTAGCCCACCGGGGCGTGGCGGACGGCGACGAGGACGATCGTGTAGGCGACGAGGGTCCCCAGCCCGCCGGCCAGGTGGCGGCGCCAGCCGGCCAGGAGGGGACGGATGCGGGCCCGGCGGGCCGGGCGGGCCAGGTTGCCGAGGCAGACCGCCGTCCCCGAGGCGGCGCACGACGCCAGCCCGTAGGCCACGCCGCTGTCGACGGCGCGGGCCCCGGCCGAGTCGATGATCGTGTAGGTGGCGATGCAGGCGGCGGTGAGCCCGGCGAAGGCCAGGGCGGCCCGGTCACCGGCCGGCGAGCCCGCAGCCACGGCGGTGTCGTCGCCCAGCACGACGTCGTCGGCCGCCGGCACCCCCCGGCCCCGCAAGCTCGCCAGCCCGACGCCGGCCACGGCGATGGCGATCCACCCCAGCACCGGCAGGCGGTCGTCGAGCACCACCGCGCTCCCGATCGCCGCCAGCACCGCGCCGCCGCCCCGGGCCAGCGGGTACGAGAGCGAGAAGTCGCCCTTCGAGTACGCACCCACCAGGCCCTCGATGTAGACGACGTGGACGACGGCCGAGACGGCCAGGTACGGGATCGCCTCCCGGCCCGGTCCGCCCACGATCGTCAGCCCCACCAGCGCCGCGAGGGCGGCGGCGGTGAACTGGCCCCAGGCGGCGACGGCCCGGTCGTCGCTCGTCTTGATCAGCAGGTTCCAGCCGGCGTGGATGACGGCCGAGCCCAGGGCGAGCAGGGTGGCGGTCAGCACGAGCGGGAGACGCTAGCGCCGGTGGGGGAGCCGACCCCTGGTCCTGGAGCGCGGCGGTCGGCGGATCGGGCGCGAGGATCGATCGCCATGCGCACCCGCTCCGTCCACCTCCTCGCCGTCCCGGCCCTCGCCGCCCTCGTCCTCCTCGCCGGCTGCAGCGACGACGGTGGTGACGACGACGACGCCACCTCCACCACCACGGCGGCGGAGGAGAGCACGACGACGGCGGACGACGGGACGACCACCACCGAGGCCACCGGGGCGACCGACACCACCGCCCCCGAGGCCACCGAGCCGGGCTCCGAGGACACCCAGCCCGACACCGACGGCCAGGGCCAGGAGGGCACCGGCGCCCCCGACGAGGAGGCCCCGGACGTGTCGTGGGACCTCGACGCCGCCCAGTACCGGGGCGAGGACGGCAAGCGGGTCGCCTTCCTCTGCCCGCCCGACGGCGAGCTCGGGTCGGTGTGGGGCACCGAGACCTACACCGACGACTCGTCGGTCTGCTCGGCCGCCGTCCACGCCGGGATCATCAACCCGGTCGAGGGCGGCCGGGTCGTCATCGAGATCGCCCCGGGCGAAGACTCCTACGAGGGCAGCGCCGAGAACGGCGTGACGTCGAGCGACTACGGCAGCTGGGGCGGCAGCTTCACGTTCCCGGTGGGCTAGCTCCTAAGATCTGACGACTCGTCAGAAACCGCGGCCGGGCCGCAGGAGGACCACACATGGGCATGCTCGACGGCAAGGTCGCCATCGTCACCGGAGCCGGTCACGGCATCGGGCGGGGGCACGCCCTGGAGCTGGCCAAGCACGGCGCCAAGGTCGTCGTCAACGACCTCGGCGGCTCGGTGACGGGTGAGGGCGAGAGCAAGGACGCCGACCTCACCGTCGGGCTGATCACCGACCGCGGCGGCGAGGCCGTGGCCAACTACGAGAACGTGGCCGACCACGCCGGCGCCGGACGGATGGTCCAGCAGGCGGTCGACACCTACGGCCGCCTCGACATCCTCGTCACCAACGCCGGCATCGTGCGCGACTCGGCGATCTGGAACATGAGCGAGGCCGACTTCGACGCCGTCATCGCCGTCCACCGCAAGGGCATGTGGTCGCCCTGCCACCACGCCGCCGTGCACTGGCGGAAGGTCAACAAGGAGACCGGTGCGCCCGTCGGCGGCCGGGTCATCACCACCACGTCGGGCGCCGGGTTGGTCGGCAACTTCGGCCAGACCAACTACGCCACGGCCAAGGCCGGCGTGGCCGGCTTCACCCAGACCCTGAGCCTCGAGCTCGGCCGCCTGGGCGTCACCGTCAACGCCGTGGGCCCCGCCGCCGCCACCCGCATCACCGGCACCATGCCCGGCGCCCCCGCCGTCATCGAGGCCGACGAGGTCCCCGAGGACGAGTGGAACCGCATGGACCCGGCGGTGTCGTCGCCGCTCGTGGCCTGGCTGGCCAGCGACGAGAGCGCCCACGTCACCGGCCAGGTGATCCGGGCCGTGGCCGAGGACATCGTCCTCATGACCGGCTGGACCAACGGCAACACCATCTCCAACGGCGGCAAGCGCTGGGACGCCACCAAGCTGGGCCAGCAGCTCGCCACCGACGTCTTCAAGACCCGGGCCCCCGGCCTCCGCTACTAGGCGCTCGGCCGTGCCCCCCGGGCTGGTGGCCGTCCCCGCCCGGCGGGGGGCGCGGGTCGTGGTGCTGGCCGGGCCGGGGGCGGCGCGGGCCCAGCGGGACGTGCGGGTCCTGGCCGGGATCACCGGCGCCACCGTCGTCAACACCGTCGGGGCCAAGGGGCTGTTCCCGTGGGACGACCCGCTGCACGGCGGCACCGTCGGCCTCCAGCGGGGCGACGCCGCCCTGGCCGAGCTCGACACCGCCGACCTGGTGATCACGACCGGGCTGGTCGCCGGCGAGTCGGCCTCGCTCGACACCGCCCTGGCGACCCGGCGGGCGGCCGGCGCCGAGACGATCGACGTCCCGGTGGCCCAGCTCGCCCTGGCCGCCGGGGGCTGGCCCCCGGCCGACGGTCCCGGGGCGCGGCCGCCGTTCTACGCCGCCGTCGCCGCGGTGGCCGGCCCGCTGTACCAGGCCGGGGGATCTGCGGCGTGGGCCGCGTCCCGCCTGGCGGCCGCGCTGCCCGCCGACGGCCTGGTCGTCGCCCCGCCCGGCCCGACGGGCTTCTGGGTCGGCCGAACGTTCCCCACGTCGACGCCCGGCTCGGTCGCCGTCCCCGCCGGCCGGCCCCCCGACGCCGCCGTCGAGATCGCCACCCTGGCCGCGGCGGCCGGCCGCCCCACCACGCTGGTCGTGCCCTCGGCGCCGTCCTCGGCGGTCCCCGGCGTGACCGTCGAGGTCTGGCCCGAGGCCATGACCGGCGGCGCCCCCCTCGCCGCCCTCGTCGCCGTCGCCGGTCCCCCCGACGACGCCATCTGGCCCGCCTGGACGCCCTGACCCCGCGCCTCCCGTTCTGATCAGTGAGCGTTGCGCGGGCGCACCGCGCACTGATCAGAACGGGGAGGGCGCGTCAGCCGAACGGCGGGGCGGGGCGGCCGTCCAGGGCGAGGAGGTCGGGGGCGAGGTCGGGGACGGGCCAGGCCGGGTCGGGCTCCCAGTCCCGCCACGACCCGTCGAAGGGCGGGTCGCCGGTCTCGTAGGCGGCGATCACGGCCTCGCCCTCGGCCCGCGCCGCGGCGGCCCACTCGGGGCTGCGGTGGCCGAGCTCGACCACCGCCGCCATCTCGTCCTCGTCCTTCCACAGCCAGAAGCCGGCGTCGTCGAACCAGACGTCGAGGATGTGGTCGGCGGTGTGCACGGCATCGGCCGACCGGCGCAGCGGGTCCTCGAGGTAGGCGTACCAGCCGTGGACACCCCGCTCCGGGTCCCGGAACCGCCAGAGCGAGTGGGCCCGCCCGGGGCGTTCGAGCCGCAGGATGCCGGCGCCCTGCCAGGTCGTCACCTCGAAGCGGCGGGCGACGTCGAAGCGCTCGACCGCCGGCCTGTCCCGGGCCTGCCGGCCGTCCACCGGCGCCACCGCCAGGCGGGGCGACCCCGGCGCGAGCCACGCCACCAGCCCGTCCTCGTCGTCCCGCACCACCCGGACCGGCTGGGCGTCCCACTGGTAGCGCCACATGATCACGGTCCCCGGATCCCACCGTCCCGCCTGGGTCATCGGCCCAGGCTGCCACGGCCTCGGCGTTAGGTTCGGTCGGTGGACGAGATCGTCATCGACGGGGGCGCGACGCGGCTGGTGCTGGGGGCGGGGGAGGACGGGCGGCTGCACCAGCTCCACTTCGGGCCGCCGTCGTCCGAGGCCCGCCCCGACCTGCCGATCGCGCTGTACCCGCTGGCCTACCCGACCTTCGGCGAGGAGCCGCTGCGCGAGCCGGCGCTGCGGGTCACCCACGCCGACGGCGCCGTCGGCACCCGGCTGCGGCTGGACGGGGTCGAGACCGACGAGGGCGGCGTCGTCCGCATCCGCCTGGTCGACCGGGTCGCGCCGCTGGCGGTGACGCTCTGCCACCTCGCCCGGCCCGACGTCGATGCCATCGAGCAGTGGGTGGAGGTCGCCAACGAGGGGACCGCCCCGTGCCGGCTGCACCAGGCCGCCTCGGGCGCGCCCGCCCTCGCCGGCCCGGCCCCGCACCTCACGCACTGGGGCGGCGGCTGGGCGGGGGAGTGGGCCCAGACCACCGAGCCCCTCGTCAGCGGGACCAAGGTCGTCGCCTCCTTCGGCGGGGTGCGGCCCAGCCTGTACCGGCCGCCCGTCGTCCTGTGGTCGCCCGACGGGGTCGCCACCGAGGACGAGGGCGCCGTGCTGGCCGGCACGGTCCGCTGGGGCGGCGACGTCCGCTTCGACGCCGAGGTGGCGCCGCACGGCCAGCAGCGCCTCGTCGCCGGGGCCCAGCACGTCGGCGCCGAGCGAGTCCTCGAGCCGGGCGAGGTCCACGTCACCCCGAACGTGGTCTGGACGTGGTCGACCGCCGGCATCGGCGAGGCCAGCCGCCGTCTCCACCGCTACGCCCGCCGCCACGTGATCCGGGACGGCGACCGCACCCGGGCCACGGTGGCCAACACGTGGGAGGCGATGTTCTTCGCCCTCTCGCCCGAGGCGCTGGCCGCCCAGGTCGACCGGGCCGCGGCGCTGGGGGCCGAGCTCTTCCTGCTCGACGACGGCTGGTTCGGCCGACGGGACGACGACACCACGTCGCTGGGCGACTGGGACGTCGACCGCCGCAAGCTCCCCGACGGCCTGCAGCCCCTCATCGACCGCACCGTCGCCGCCGGGCTGCGCTTCGGGCTGTGGGTCGAACCCGAGATGGTCAACGCCGCCTCGGCGCTGTACGAGGCCCACCCGGACTGGGTGATCGGCGAGCCCGGGCGGGAGCGGCGGGAGGAGCGCAACCAGCTCGTCCTCGACCTGTGCCGGCCCCAGGTCCGGGACTTCGTGCTGGGCGTGATCGACCGGGTCCTCGGCGAGCACCAGGGCATCTCGTACCTGAAGTGGGACGCCAACCGGGACGTCACCGAGCCCGGCTCCGGCGCCCTGCCCGCCGATCGCCAGAGCCACCTGGCGAGGGACCGGGTCCTGGCCACCCGGGAGGTCATGGCCGAGGTCGCCCGGCGCCACCCCGACGTCGAGCTGATGCTGTGCGCCTCCGGTGGCGGACGGTCCGACCTCGACACCCTGCGCTGGTTCCACGAGGTCTGGACCTCCGACGACACCGACCCGGTCGACCGGGTGCGGATCCAGTGGGGCGCCTCGCACCTGCTGCCGGCGTCGGTGCTGGGCGCCCACGTGACCCGCTGGGGCGACCGGCCGATCGCCTTCGGGTGCGCGGTGGCGATGAGCGCCCGCTTCGGCGTCGACCTCGACCTGACCGCCCTCACCGACGACGAGGCCGCCACCGTCGCCGAGGCCGTGACCGCCTACCACCGCATCCGGGACGTCGTGCAGCACGGCGACCTGCACCGCCTCGTCTCACCGGTGACGCCGGGCTCGCAGCGGGCCGCCCTGGCCCAGGTGGCCGCCGACCGCGCCGTCGTCTTCCTCTACCGTCTCCCCGGCGACCCCGGCGGCGGCGACCCGGTCGACGTCACCCACCTCCTCGGCACCGCCGACCGTGTCACGGTCACCGACCTCACCCCCGCCCGCCCCGACGCCGACCGCATCACCTCCCTGGTGGCCGGCACCATCCCCTGGCCCGATGGCGGCGCCCCGGTGGCCACCATCGTCGAGGTGGCGTGGTGACCGAGGACCTAGTCGAACCGGTCGAACCAGGCCTCGTCGACCCGAGGCATGAGCTTCACGCCGATCTCCTGTTCGCGGACCAGCTCGGCGAGTCGCTCCCCATCGATGAGATCGACCGTCGGCGTAGTGGAGATCGCCGCTCGCCGCGCCGGCTCGGTGAACTTCCCGAGGGTGACGAGGATCGCTCGTTCGGCACCCTTGGTCTGAGCGTCGCGTTGGAAGAGGGCGACGGTGTCGCGCCCGACGCTCTTGCCCGACGGGTCGTACCGCTTCACCTGCACCGCCACGCGCGAGGACAAGACGGGGCTGATCGGAGCGGTGCCGATGCCGTCGATCCCCTCGTCGCCTGACCCCCCGACCCGCTCCAGCTGGAGCCCGTAGGTCCGCAGCAGGTAGAGGACGAACTCCTCGAAGCCGGCGGGGGTGAGGCGGTGGAGGCGGGTCAGCAGGACGTCGCGCCAGCCGCCCTCGGCCTGTCGAGGCCCGTCTTCGTCCTCCACCTCGTCGATGTCCTCAGCAGGCTCGATGGCGGGCGGAGCGTCGACCTTCCCGCCAGAGGCGACGGCCACCTCGCGACGGCGGCCTCGGACCTCACGGTCGAGCTCGTAGATCCGTGCCCTGGCGTCGTCCTCCGGTAGGCGGAGAAGCTCCTTGCCCGTCGTCGAGAGGAGGAAGAGCCCTCGCTTCGGGCTGTCGAGGGCTCCGCCGAGCTTGGCGTACGACCGTGCCCACTCCATCCGGTGAAGGAGCACCGACTTGTCCCGGCTGGGATAGCGCACGGCGAGCTGGTCGTCGCTGAAGCCCAGGTCCTCCAACAGCCGTCCCGTGATCTCCCTCGCCTGTGCCGAACCGCCAAGCGCCTCGACCGCAGCCAAGGTCGGCAGGATCAGATCCTGGTAGCTCGGCAGGTCGATCGTGTCCCCCGTCCCCTCCATGCCGGGATCCTCGCGTGTCGCCGCCTCCGATGGAGGGTCAGTCGGCGGGGGTGAGGCCGATGGGGCAGGAGACGCCGGTGCCGCCGAGGCCGCAGTAGCCGTTGGGGTTCTTGTCGAGGTACTGCTGGTGGTAGTCCTCGGCGTAGAAGAACCGGCCGCCGTCGACGATCTCGGTGGTGATGTCGCCGTAGCCCGCCTCGTGCAGCTTGGCCTGGTACTTCTCCCGGCTCTGCTGGGCGATCTCCAGGTCCTCGCCGGTCAGGCCGTAGATGCCCGAGCGGTACTGCGTGCCGACGTCGTTGCCCTGGCGCATGCCCTGGGTCGGGTCGTGGCCCTCCCAGAACACCCGGAGCAGCTCGTCGAGGCTGACGGCGGACGGGTCGTAGGCGACGAGGACGGCCTCGGTGTGGCCGGTCTTGCCCGAGCAGACCTCCTCGTAGGAGGGGTTGGGCGTGTAGCCGGCGACGTAGCCGACGGCGGTCGTGTAGACGCCGGGCGTCTTCCAGAACAGGCGCTCGGCGCCCCAGAAGCAGCCCAGGGCGACGGTCACGGTCCTGGTGCCCTCGGGGAACGGCGGCTGCAGCGGCGTGCCGAGGACGGTGTGGGCGGGGGCGACGGGCATCTCCTCGTCGCGACCCCGGAGGGCGCGGTCGGGCTCGACCATCTCGGTCTTGCGGAAGAGGAACATGCACACAGCCTACGGACCTATGGCAACCTCCTCGGATGCGTGGCGACACCCGTTCATCACACCTCCGACTAGTAGCGGTGGTGGCAGCACTCCTCGTGGCCCTGGTGGGCTGCGGCGCCGACGAGGAACCGGCCACCGCCGGGGCCGACGGCACCACCGTCCAGGCCCTCGACAACGTCTTCGGCGAGACCGAGCACACGGTCCGGGTCGACGTGGGCGAGACGGTGACCTGGGTGAACGACGGTCGCAACGACCACAACATCATCTCGGTCGACGGCGCTCCGTTCGGGGTGGGCGAGACCGAGTTCAAGCCCAAGGACACCTACGAGGCGACCTTCGAGGAGGAGGGGGCCTTCACCTACTTCTGCTCGCTCCACGGCAACGCCACCGACGGGATGGTGGGCACGGTCCTCGTCGGCGACGCCGAGGCCCCGCCGCCGCCCGAGCCCGACCCCGACGCCCTCGACATCGTCGCCAGCGGCGAGACGATCGAGGTCCCGGCCGACCACGACACGATCCAGGGCGCGGTCGACGCGGCCGGCGAGGGCGACCTGATCCTCGTCAGCCCGGGCGTCTACGAGGAGGGCGTCCAGGTCGGGCGGGGCAAGGACGGGATCACGATCCGCGGCCTCGACCGGGACGAGGTGATCCTCGACGGCGAGTACACCCAGGCCAACGGGATCCAGGTCGTGGGGGCCAACGGCGTCGTCATCGAGAACATGACCGCCCGCAACTACACCAAGAACGGCTTCTTCTGGACGGGCGTCACCGGGTACCGGGGGTCGTACCTGACCGCGGTGCGCAACGGCGACTACGGCATCTACGCCTTCGAGTCGACCAAGGGCCAGATCGACCACAGCTACGGAGGGGGCAGTCCCGACGCCGGGTTCTACATAGGCGGCTGCCAACCGTGCGACGCCCTGATCACCGACGTGGTGTCGGAGTGGAACGGGCTGGGCTACTCGGGCACCAACGCGGGCGGGAACCTGGTGATCGCCAACAGCGTGTGGCGCTACAACCGGGCCGGCATCGTGCCCAACAGCGGCTCCTACGAACCCGACTACCCGCAGGACGAGAGCACGATCGTCGGCAACCTCGTGCACGACAACAACAACGGGGACACGCCGGCCATCGACATCTCGATCACGGCGATGGGCAACGGCATCCTCGTCGCCGGCGGGATCAACAACACGATCGAGCGCAACCGGGTGGTCGACCACGACGTGGCCGGCATCGGCGTCATCACCTACCCGGAGAGCGCCGAGTACCTGTGGGAGGCCACCGGCAACGTGGTCCGGGACAACGTGGTGTCGGGCTCGGGGCTGGGCGATCTCGCCCTCTGGTTCGACGCCGAGGGCGGCAAGACGGGGTCGAACTGCTTCGCCGGCAACGACTTCGGGACGAGCGCCCCCGAGGACCTCGAGGACGAGGCGCCGTGCCCGGCCGTCGAGGAGGGCGACCTGACCCGCGGCGCCTTCGACATCATCACCCTGGCGGTCAACGACGGGAAGCCGGCGTCGGTGCCCTACACCGAGGCCGAGCTGCCCGAGATCGCCGACGAGGACCAGCCCGAGATGCCCGACCCGGCCACCGCCCCGGCCCGGCCGGCGGTCGACGTCCCGATGACGATCGACCTCGACGCCATCGAGGTGCCGGACGCGCCGTGAGGCGGACCCTCGTCGTCGTGGCCGCCGCCCTCCTGCTGGGGGGCGGCGGCGGCTGCACCTCCTCGTCCTCGGAGGCGGCGCCATCGTCGACGGTCACCACGGAGCGGGCGGGGGACTGGATCGCCGCCGATGACGACGACGCCCTCTTCACCGTCGACTGCACCTGGAGCCACCGGGCTGCCGACGACCCGATCGTCCACCCCGGCCACCCGGGCGCCAGCCACGGCCACGAGTTCTTCGGCAGCCTGGCCACCGACGCCGACAGCACCGGCGAGTCGCTCCGGGGCACGCCCACGACTTGCGAGGACACCGACGACACGGCCGCCTACTGGGTACCGGCCCTGTCGATCGACGGGGCGATCGTCGACCCGACCTTCCTCCGGGCCTACTACCGGGCGGCCCCCGGGACCGACGTGCGGGAGGTCGAGCCGCCGCCGCTCGGCCTGGCCATGATCGCCGGCGACCCCGAGGCCGGCCCGGACGACGACGCCGGTGGCGACCACGGCCACCACGGGGACGGGGCCGAGCCGGCGAGCGGGCCGACCGGCGAGGCCGGGTGGGGGTGCGGGCTCCGGCCCCGCCGGCTCCGGGCCGAGCCGCCGATCGACTGCACCGACCCGTCGCCGCTCACCCTCCAGCTCCGGTTCCCCGACTGCTGGGACGGCGAGCGGCTCGACTCCGAGGACCACCGGTCCCACGTCGCCAGCAGCGTCGACGGCGCCTGCCCGGCCTCGCACCCGGTGCTGCTGACCCAGCTCCAGGTGTCGGTCCAGTGGCCGGTGACCGGCGAGGCCGCCGGTCGCGCCACCCTCAGCTCCGGCTCGGTCATCGGGGCCCACGGCGACTTCCTCAACGGCTGGGAGCCCGACGCCCTGGCCGGCCACGTCGACCTCTGCATCCGCGCCAAGGCCAACTGCACGATCGGCTGACGGAATGCGGTCCTGGCTGGTGGTGGTGGTCGTCGTGTTGGGCACGAGCGGGTGCAGCTGGCTCGTGCACGACGACGATCCCCTCTCCGCCCTGCGTCCCCTCCAGGCCGAGGCCGTCGCCGTGGTGGTCGGGGCCGGGCTGGGCGCCGAGCCGGTGGAGGCCGTGCGGCTGCCGTGCAGCTCCGACGGCCCGGACCGGGTGCTCACCCGGTGGGACACCGGCGAGGCGCCGCCGGCCGACCTGGAGGAGCGCGTCGGGGCCGCGGCGACCGCCCGGGGCTGGCGTGCCGTCCCCCAGTCGGACCCCGTCCGGTGGACGAAGGACATCGACGGCCACCTGCACCAGCTCACGGCCAGCGCCCACCCGCCGAGCGACGACCCCGTCGGCCCCACGGCGGAGGCCGACGTCCTCGTCGAGGTGGCTCGGCTCGACCAGGAGCCGTGCTGAGGGGCTAGCGGCGGCGGTCGCTGAGGGCCCAGGAGGCCGCCGCGCTGGTGGCGGCCACCGAGAGGACGGCGGGCCAGGGGCCGATCTTCTTGGCCAGGGGGTGGCTGGCGCCGAAGCCGCCGAGGTAGACGGCGGCCAGCGCCGCGGTGCCGGCCGGTCCGGCGGTGCGGGCCCATTGGCGCCCGGCGAGCAGCCCGGCGCCGGCGAGGACGGCCCCGCCGAGGGGCCGGACACCGGTCTCCCGGGCGACGAGGTAGCCGCCGACCAGCCCGGCGGCGGCGATCGGGGCGGTCGGGACGCTCACGACGCCTCCGCGACCAGTCGCTCCCGCCAGTCGGCGAGGAGGTCGGCCAGGGTCTGGTCGAGGGAGATCTCGGGGCGCCAGCCGGTGGCGGCGGTCAGCTTGTCGTGCGAGCCCCGCAGCACCGGCGTGTCGACCGGGCGGAAGAGGGCCTGGTCGACCTCGAGCTCGAGGCTGACGGTGGACAGGGCGAGGAGCCGGTCGACGATGTCCTGCACGGCCAGGTCGACGCCCGAGCAGACGTTGTAGGACTCGCCCGGCTCGCCGTGCTCGGCCAGCAGCCGGTAGGCCCGGACGACGTCCCGCACGTCGGTGTAGTCCCGCCGGGCGCTGAGGTTGCCGACGGTGAGGGTGGTGGTGCCGTCCCGCTCGGCCTTGGCGATCCGGCTGGCCAGGGCCGAGGCGACGAAGCGATCGGTCTGGCCCGGGCCCAGGTGGTTGAAGGCCCGCACCCGCAGGACCGGCAGCTGGTGGCCGAGCCAGGCCTGGAGGCCGAGGTAGTCGGCGGCGACCTTGGAGGCGGCGTAGGGCGACGACGGCCGCAGCGGGCTGTCCTCGGTGAGCGGCATCTCCTCGGGTCCGGCCTGGCCGTAGACATCGGCGCTGGACACGGCGACGACCCGGCCGACGCCCGTCTCCTGGGCCGCGGTCAGCACGTTGAGGGTGCCCTCGGCGTTGGCCCGGAAGGCCTCGACCGGCTTGGCCCACGAGCCGCCCACGTCGGCCCAGCCGGCCAGGTGGTACACGACCTCGGGCTCGGCCGCCCGCACCTCGGCGGCGATGGCGGCGGCGTCGGTGATGTCGGCCCCGCCCTGCATCGGGTCGGTGGTGACGACTTCGTCGCCGGAGGCGGTGAGGTGGGCCACCAGGTGGCGGCCGACGAAGCCGCCGGCCCCCGTGACCAGGGCCCTCATCGGGCGGTGGGGGACGGGCGGGCCATGGCGGGCGACCTTAGAGCAGCCGCCCGCCGGGGGACGAGGCTCCCCGCGCCGGGCCCGGTCTCGGGTCGCCGGAGGCCTGCCCACTACGCTCGTCCGGTCCGGCACGAGAGGAGAGCCTGCCGTTGTCCCCGCAGCTGTCGGTGTTGCTACCGGCCTACAACGAGGCCGAGAACCTGGTCGAGCTGATCCCCGAGATCGAGAAGGTGCTGACCCGGTCAGGGATCACCTACGAGGTCGTGGTGGTCGACGACGGGAGCACCGACGACACCCGCCGGGTGATGGCCGAGCTCCGCAGCGACAACGTCCGGTCGATCCGGCTGCGCCGCAACTCGGGCAAGTCGGCCGCCCTGGCCATCGGGATCGAGCAGGTCACCGGGGACAACCTGGCCCTGATGGACGCCGACGGGCAGGACGACCCGGAGGAACTGCCCCGCCTGCTGGCCCACCTCGACGAGGCCGGGCTCGACCTGGTGACGGGTCGTCGCTCGGTCCGCAACGACCGCTTCATCAAGCGGACCACCTCCAAGCTCTACAACGGCGCCACCGCCCGGGTCACCGGCGTCCCCGGTCGTGACTTCAACAGCGGGCTCAAGATGATGCGCCGCGAGCTGGCCGACTCGATCGAGATGTACGGCGAGCTGCACCGCTACATCCCGGTGCTGGCCGTGTGGAACGGCTTCAAGGTCGGCGAGCTCGACGTCGAGCACCACGAGCGCCGCCACGGCAGCTCGAAGTTCGGCCGGGCGCGCTTCTGGCGGGGCTTCCTCGACCTGGTGACGGTCAAGTTCCTGACCACCTACACCGCCCGCCCGTTCCACCTGTTCGGCGGCATCGGCTTCATCATCGGCCTGCTCGGCTCGATCCTCCTGGCCTGGATGGCCGTCGAGCGCATCCTCGGCCACGCCGTCGGCACCCGCCCGGCGCTGCTCACCGGGGTCCTGTTCGTCGTGGTGGCGGTCCAGATGGTGTCGCTGGGCCTGCTGGCCGAGCTGGTGGTCAACATGCGCCGCCGCCGCAACCTCGACGCCTCCGCCGACGGCGACCTCAACGTCGCCGACGGGGACCTCCGATGAGCAGCCGAGCTCGCGAGGCTGCTCCCGACGGTGCGGGCGGTCTGGCCGGCGACGGAGTCGTCGGCCAGAGCGGTGCTCAGGACCCACGTCCGGCGCCGCCGAGCTCGGTCGCCCGCGATACGAACGGAGCAGAGTCCTGAGCACCAGCACCCCGATCGGCCTCGCCCCCGGCGCCCCCGAGGAGGCGGCCGGCCAGGACGCGGCCAAGTACGGCACCTCCAACCCCGTCGTCCAGAAGCTGCTCGGCCGCTGGATGGGGACGATCCACGGGCTGCTCGGCGAGGTCGACGGCGTGGTCGTCGACATCGGCGTGGGCGAGGCCCTGGCCCTGGAGCGGATGATCCCGGGCGGCCACCCCGCCGTCGGGCTGGAGTACCGCATCGACAAGGCCCGGGCGGCCAAGGACCGGCTCGACTGGCTGGCCCCCGTCTCCGGCGACGCCGGCATGCTGCCGTTCCCCGACAGCTGCGCCGACCTCGTCACCTGCATCGAGCTGCTCGAGCACCTGCCGACCTTCGAGCCGGCGGTCGTCGAGCTGGCCCGCATCACACGGGGCCGCTGCGTGGTCTCGGTGCCGTGGGAGCCGTGGTTCCGGCTGGGCAACCTCGGCCGGGGCAAGAACCTGGGCCGGCTGGGCAACGACCCCGAGCACGTCCAGGCCTTCACCCCCAAGCGGCTGAAGCGGGCGCTGCAGGCGGGCTTCCACGACGTGGAGCTGCACCCCTGCTTCCCCTGGCTGATCGCCGAGTGCCGCCGCCCCAAGCACGGCTGACCCCCCGAGCTTTGAGCGCCTCACCCCGTTATTCGGGGTGAGGCGCTCAAAGCTCGATCAGTCGCCGGGTTCGACGCCGAGCTCGTCCTGGGCCATGCGGGCCAGGTCCTCCTGGCTCCGGCCCTCGTCGGCGAGACGCTCCTTCATCGGGGTCAGGTCCCAGAACAGGATGCGGCCGTCGGCGCTGGGGATGGGCTCGCCGAGCAGCTCGTCGAAGCCGGCCCGCACCCGGGTGGCGTTGGCCTCGTCGTAGCCGGCGGTGTCGACCCAGACGCCGTCGAAGCCCAGCCCGATCAGGTACGGGAGCGACCCGATCTCGCCGATCTCGGCCCGCACCTTCAGCTGCCAGTCGCCGTCCGGGCGGCCCTTCATGGCGCCGTAGCTCCACTTGAGCTTCCCGGGCGGGAGGTGGGTCCAGGCCCGCAGGTGGTCGTAGTCCCGCATCTCGCCGGGCGGCGGGGCCTCGGGGAAGCGGATGATCGGGAACTGGAAGACGGCGCTGCCGTCGGGCATGGCCTCGTCCAGGGCGGCGGCGTAGTCGGCATCGGCGGTCCACTCGGCGGCGGCCTCGTCGTAGCGGGCCTCGGACCCGTGCCGGAACTGGACGTGCGAGCCGTCCCACATCACGAAGCCGAGCAGCACGCCTACCAGGGCGGTGCCGGCGACGGCCCGGGGCCAGCGCTGCTCGCCGAGCGAGGTGGTGGCGAGACGGGCGCGGAGCCGGGTCCAGCCGCCCTCGAGCCAGGTCAGGGCGTAGATCAGCGAGCAGACGGCGATCAGCAGCGACATCCGGTTCCACACCCGGACCTGGCTGAACCCGAGCAGGCTGAGGAGGATCGCCCCACCGCTGACGGTCGCCACGAGGAAGCCGACGGTGGCCACCAGCGAGACGTCGTCGCGCAGCGACTCCCGGTCGTGCAGCGGTCGCAGGTCGCGCCGGCGGGTGCCCCAGCCGTGGGTGAGCACGTGGATGACGGCGCCGACGAACCCGGCCGCGCCGAGGAGCCCGATGCTCTGGCCGCCCTCGCTGGGGATGCGGGAGCTCTCCCGGACCTCCCGTGACGGGTCGCCGAGGGCGAGGCCCAGCAGGTCGCGGTGCGACGGGTCGGGGAGGAGCATGTCGCTCAGCTTCAGGCCGTAGAGCTCCTGCTCGACGACGTTGCGCCGGCCGGCCTCGGCGTTGGTGCCGTGGCTCTGCATGAACCGCAGGGTCGACGACATGCCGACGAAGAAGACGAGGGCGATGGCGACGATGGCGGCGCCGTGGACGAGCAGCGTCGTCGGCTCCCGGCGCCGGATCGCGCCCAGCAGCCCGGTGACGGCCAGCAGCACCATGGTGAACGACGTCGTCATGGTCTCGGACATGCCGAGGACCAGGACCATGGCACCGAAGAGGAGGACCCGCCGCACCCGCAGGTTGTGGCGCAGCGTCCAGGTGAGCGTGGCGCGGAGGTTCGCCCGGGGGGCCGGGTCCGGGTCGACGAGGAACCGCTCCCGCCAGTGGATGGTCCACAGCACGACGACGATGGCGAGCGGCACCCACCAGAACGAGGTGCGGAACAGGTGCCACTGGCTGTGGCCCAGGCGGAACGGCAACCAGGTCAGGGCGGTCGAGGCGACGAGGGCCAGCCCGACCCCGAAGCGCAGGTGCCGCAGGGCCAGGTAGCAGGCCAGGGCGGCCACGCCGATGCCCACGAAGAAGTAGGTGTTCATGATGAGCCCGGGGCTCTTGGTGAACACGCTGATGAACCGGATGACGACCAGCTGCCAGGTCTCGCCGCCGTGCGGGAAGTCGTAGAGCTGCTGGCCGACCGGGTAGCCGAGGTCGGGGTTGGTGGTCCACCAGCCCCGGTCGGCGGTGTTCTTGACCAGGTTGGTGATCAGCCGGGCGTCGTCCTCGGCGTTGAGCGGCACCCGGGCCGAGATGTCCCAGAGCCGGTAGTTGACGACCGCCCACAGCCACGGGATGCCCATGGCCGGCAGGGCCTCCAGCACCATCCGCCACCACCGGACGGGGAACAGCCGGTCGTCGACGGGGACCTCGTCGGTCGGCTCGTCGATCTCGGGGTCGCTCACGGGCTCTCGGGCCTGTCGGAGTCGACCTGGTCGAGGGCGTCGGCGGTGGCCCGCTGGAGCCGGTTGACCTGGTCGGTCAGGGGCTCGATCTCCCAGTAGATGACCCGGCGGATCAGCCGCTTGGCCAGGCTCACGCCGGGGCGGGCCGACACCGGCGCCGGGGCGGTGACGGCGCCGATGCGGCGGACGGGCGCCGACAGGGCCGGGCGCTGGCCGCCGGAGCCGGTCCAGGTCCGGCCCGCGGCGGCGCCGCCCCTGGCCGCGGTGGCCCGGGCCTCGATCTCGTCCTGGATGCGGGCCCGGCCGCCCTCGGCCGGCCACGGCTCGGTGACGGCGGCGGCGCCGGATCGGCCCACGGCCTCGGCCATGGCCCGGGCCAGGCCCGCGTTGTCGGCGACGAGGACCGAGCCCTCCATCTGCTCGACCTGGTGGCCCAGCCCGCCCACGTCGGTGGCGATCACCGGCCGGTCGAACAGGGCGGCCCGCTCGGCGACGCTCGACGACCAGATGTGGCGGTAGGGGAGGACGACGGTGTCGGAGGCGACGATCCAGCGGTCGAACATCTCGTCGCTGACGAAGCCGAGGTGGAGGTGGATGCCCGGCTCGCGGCCGGCGATCGCCCGCAGCTCGGCCACGTGCTCCTGGGCCTGCTGGTCGGTGACCCGCACCGAGCCCACGATGTCGAGCCGGGCGCCTGCCGCGCTCAGCCCGGTGAAGGCCCGGGCCGCCCGGTCGAAGCCCTTGTGGGGCTGGACGAAGCCGATGCAGAGGAAGACGTGCTCGTCGTCCGGGAGCCCGAGGCTGGCCCGGGCCTGGGCTCGATCGGCGCTGGTCCGGGGCTCGAAGTCGACGCCGTGGTCGAACAGCCGGACCCGGTCGGCGGGCACCCGGAAGCCCTCGACGAGCTGGTCGCGCTGCTCGGCCGAGTGGACGGTGATCTCGTCGGCACCGGCCAGCATCCAGCGGGTGGCCCAGGCGGTCTTCTCCTCGTGGGCCCAGCTGTGGTCGATCTCGTGGAGCCGCAGCTCGACGTGGGGGAGGGCCCGGAAGGCGGCGCCGTAGGCCAGGGCGGTGTCGATGCGGCTGCCGCCGGTGGGGGGCAGCCGGTAGACGACGTCGGGGTGGAAGTGGAGGACGACCCGGTCGAAGCGCCGGCCCAGCCGGGTGAGGAGGCGGGCGCCGGCCCGGCCCCGGAGGTCGCCGTGGTGGTGGGCGGCCGACGGCTTGGTCGACAGCACCTCGACGTGGTGGCCCTCGCGGCGCAGCCGCCGCACCTGCTGGAGGGCGTAGGCCCCGATCCCGTCCCGCCACGGGGCGTACGGCGTGACGACGAGGATCCGGTCAGGCACCGAACCACTCCTCCAACGAGGCTTCCATGCGGTCGAGGGTGACCGGCCAGGTGGACCTGGGCCCGAGCGGCCCGCCGGCGACGAAGGAGCCGGCAAGAGCGGGCAAGCACAGGCGAGCACGTCCGAGCCGCCAGGCGAGGACATGGGTGCGCGGCGAGGGCGTCATGCGGGGAACCACTCGTCGAGGGAGGCTTCCATGCGGTCGAGGGTGACCGGCCAGGTGTAGTGGTCGAGCACGTACTGGCGGCCGGGGGCGGCGAGGGCGGCGGCCTGGTCCGGGGCCTCGGCCACGAAGCGCAGGGCCTGCTCCAGCTCGGCCGGATCGGCGTAGGTCAGCCCGGCGCCGGCCCGGTCGAAGTGCCAGCGGACCACGTCGCTGGCCCCGTTGGCGACGACGAGGGTGCCCGCCAGCCAGGCCTCCATGATCGTGCGGGAGAAGCTCTCCAGGGCCGAGGGCTGGACGTAGGCGGTGGCTGCGGCGATGACGTCGTCGCGGGTCCGGTCGTCGACGAAGCCGAGGTCGTGGACCCGGTGGGCGATGTCGGCGGGGGGCTCGACCGGCCCGACGCCGTAGGTGACGAGGTGGAGGTCGATGTCCTCCTTGCGCACCGCCTCGGCGAAGCCGTGGAGCAGCCCCTCCCAGCCCTTGGCCCCCTCCCGGCGGCCGCCGTAGACGACGAAGGGCGTGTCGCCCAGGCCGAGCTGCGCCCGGATCCGGCCCGGGTCGTAGCCCGTCGGGACGGGGACGCCCTCGCCGACGATGCGGGTCTGCACGGGCGGCGTGCTCACCCGGCGGTACAGCTCCAGCTCGGGCTCGGTCTGCAGCCAGACGGCGGCCGACCCGGTCAACAGCGGCTCGAACAGCTCCATGCGGGCGTAGGGCTCGTCGTGCAGGCAGGGGCGCAGGAGGGTGCGCTCGGGGGCGATCCCACCGATGGCGAACGTCGTCCAGAACATGTATGGCGACACGACGATGGCCCGGTAGTCCTCGGCCGTGTCCAGGACGTGGTGGAACAGCTCGGGCCAGCGCGGCCCGTCGTTCATCCACGCCTCCTGCTCACCGAGGCTGGGCATGTCGCCCCCGGCCAGCAGGGCCTCGACCCGGGCCCGGTCCTCGCCCGGCGTGTCCTTGACGACGGGGAAGCGGGTCACCCGGACCGTCGCGCCCTGCGCCGTGGTCTCGGTGGACGGCCCGGCGGGCTCGGCGTCGGCCCAGGTGAAGTGGTCCCGGGCGGTGGTGGTCAGGACGTCGACCGACCAGCCCCGGTCGGCCAGCCCGTGGGCCACCTCCCGGATGACGGCCTCGGCCCCGCCGACCACCTCGGGCCCGTAGCGCGGGGGCACGAGGGCGATGCGGCGGTCCGACACGGCTCCGAAGATAGGTGGTCGGGGCTCGTGCACTCGATCACGAGGGGTCCCGTGCCAGACTCGCCCGGTGGACGTCCTGGTCTGCTCCACCCAGGTCCCGCACATGCGGGGTGGGCTCGAGCTGCTCGTCGAGGGGCTGGTCCGAGCCCTCAGCGAGGCCGGTCACCGGGCCGAGGCGGTGCGCATCCCGGCGGCCTGGGACCGTGATCGGCTGCTCGACGCACCCGCCGCCTGGCGCATGGTGCCGCTCGACGCCGACGTGGTGATCCCGGTCAACTTCCCGGCCTACTACGCCCGCCACCCCCGCAAGGTCGTGTGGCTGGCCCACCAGCACCGGGCCGCCTACGACGGCATCGACCAGCCGTGGAGCGACATCGGGCTCGACGACACCAGCCTGGAGGTCCAGCGCCAGCTGTCCGTCTGGGACGAGACCGCGCTGGGCGAGGCGGTCGCCCGGTTCACGATCAGCGGCGTGGTCAGCGACCGGATGAGCCGCTTCTGCGGGCTCGACAGCACCCCGATCTACCACCCGCCGCCGCTGGCCGGCCGGCTGCACCCGTCGCCGCTCGGCGACCGGATCGTCAGCGTCGGCCGGCTCGAGCAGAACAAGCGGCCGGGTCTGCTGATCGACGGCCTGCTGGCGTCGAGGCGTGGCGTCGGCGGGGTGCTGGCCGGGACCGGATCGCTGTCGTCGACGCTCTCGACGGCCGGGGCGTCGCTCCTGGCCGACGGGCGGTTGGAGATGCCCGGCTACGTCAGCGACGAGGTCTCGATCGGCCTGTTCCACGACGCCCTGGCCGTGCTCTACGCCCCCTACGACGAGGACTACGGCTACGTCACCCTGGAGGCGTTCCTGGCCGGCAAGCCGGTCGTGACCACCGACGACGCCGGTGGGGTGCTCGAGTGGGTCGAGGACGGGGTCACCGGGCTGGTCACCGATGGCACGCCCGAGGCGCTGGGAGAGGCCTTCGACCGCCTCGACGCCGACCGCGACCTCGCCGCCCGGCTCGGCGCCGCCGGCCGGGAGCGGGCCGCCGCCCTCGGCTGGTCCGAGACCGTCGCCCAGCTCCTCGCCCCCGTCTCGTGACCGGCCCCTCGTGACGGACCCTCGCGTGACCGGGCCGGGGGAGCGGCCCGTCGTGGCCGTGGTGGCCGACGGGGTGGGGTCGACCGAGGCGCTGCGACCGCTGGTGCGGGCCCTGGCCCGCCACGTCGACGTCCGCGCCGCCGACCGCGCCCCGCACCCCGACGCCCGGCTGCTCGCCGCCGACGTGGCCGACGGGCGGATCCGGCTGGGGGACGGGACCACGATCGAGCTGCCCGGGGAGGCGACGGTGGACACGGCGGCGTGGCCGCCCATCCCACCCCACGTCCGGCGGCGCTGGCGCCGGCGCCTCGGCCTGGACCCGGACCTGGTCGTCGACACCACCGTCCTCGACCCCGACGACGTCCCCACCGCTCTAGCCGTGGCCGCCGGCGCGGTGGT
>JBQGCF010000304.1:0-22986 GCA_052038315.1 Iamia sp. | reverse complement strand
CGAGGGCGGCCACGTCCTCGAACGTGGTGGGCGCCATGCGCCGGAGGAGCAGGCGGAGGCCGCCGCCCTCGAACTGGAAGACGCCGATCGAGTCGCCCTTGCGGAGCATCTCGTAGGTCTTCTCGTCGTCGAGCGGCGGGTTGTCGATCGGGACGTCGACGCCGCGGAAGTCCTTGATCAGGGCCAGGGCGTCGGTGATGACGTCGAGGTTGCGCAGCCCCAGGAAGTCCATCTTGAGGAGGCCGAGCTCCTCGACGCCACCCATCTCGTACTGGGTGACGACCGGCGCCTCCTCCAGCGTCTGGCCGGGGCCGGGCTTGCGCTGGATCGGGAGGTCCTCGGTGAGCGACTGGTCGGTGATCACCACCGCGGCGGCGTGGATGCCGTCCTGGCGCCGCAGCCCCTCGAGGCTCTTGGCCACGTCGACGACGCGGTGGACCTCCGGGTCCTCCTCGTACATCTTCCGCAGCTCGGCGGCCCGCTGGTAGCCGTCGACGAACTTCTCGTGCTGCTCCAGGCAGGCGTAGAGCGGCGTGTCGCGCCCCATGACCAGGGGCGGCATCGCCTTGGCCACCTTGTCGCCGACGGCGTAGGGCAGCCCGAGCACCCGGGCCGCGTCACGCACCGCGGCCCGGGCCTTGATCGTGGAGAAGGTGACGATCTGGGCGACGTGGTCACGCCCGTAGCGCTCGGCCGCGTAGCGGATCAT
The DNA here is from genome assembly GCA_052038315.1 of Iamia sp. GTDB lineage: Bacteria > Actinomycetota > Acidimicrobiia > Acidimicrobiales > Iamiaceae > Iamia. The sequence goes on along the minus strand of JBQGCF010000304.1, from coordinate 22,277 downwards.
CTCGTCCCGGTAGCGGGAGTCGAAGTCCATGTCGATGTCGGGCATCGAGATGCGGCTGGGGTTGAGGAAGCGCTCGAACAGCAGGTCGTACTTGATCGGGTCGATGTCGGTGATGCGCAGGCAGTACGCCACCGCGCAGCCGGCGGCCGAGCCACGACCGGGACCGACCCGGATGTCCATGTCCCTGGCGTGCTTGATCAGGTCCCAGGTGATCAGGAAGTAGGCCGAGAAGCCCATGTCGTCGATGACCTTGAGCTCGTAGGCGAGCCGCTCGACGACCTTGTCCGGCAGCTCCTGGCCCCACCGCTCCTTGGCGCCCCGGAAGGTCAGCTCCCGGAGGTAGTCGGTGTCGGTCTCGAAGCCCTCGGGGAGCGGGAAGCTGGGCAGCTTCGAGTCGCCGAAGTCGATGGTGACGTCGGCCCGCTCGGCCACCCACAGCGTGTTGTCGCAGGCCACCTCGAGGTCGCGGAACAGGTACCGCATCTCGGCCGCCGACTTGAGGTAGTGGCCCTCGCCCTTGAACTTGAACCGCTCGTGCTCGCTCTGGCTGATCAGGGCACCGGTCTGGACGCAGAGCAGGGCGTCGTGGCCCTCGGCGTCGTGGGCGTGGGTGTAGTGGCTGTCGTTGGTGGCGAGCAGCGGGGCGCCGATCCGCTTGGCGATGTCGACCAGCAGCGGGTTGGTGCGGTGCTGCTCGGGGATGCCGTGGTCCTGGAGCTCGACGAAGAGGTTGTCGCGCCCGAAGATCTCCTGGAGGGTCGCCGCCTTCTGCAGGGCGGTCGGGTAGTCGCCGGCGAGCAGCGACTGGAGGACGTGGCCGCCGAGGCAGCCGGTGGTGGCGATCACGCCCTCGCTGTGGGCGGCGAGGATCTCCCAGTCGACCTTGGGCTTCCGGTAGTAGCCCTCCATGAAGGCCCGCGACGAGAGCTGGATCAGGTTGCGGTAGCCGATGTTGTTCTCGGCCAGCAGGGTCAGGTGGTAATAGGCCTTCTTGCCGCCGTCGCCCTCGCCACCGGTGTCGTCGACCTTGCCTCGGGTCTGGATCCGCTCGGTGCGGTGCTCGTGGGCCATGTAGGCCTCGAACCCGAGGACGGGGTTGATGCCCTGCGCCTTGCACGCCTTGTAGAAGGGCAGGACGCCGTACATGTTGCCGTGGTCGGTGATGCCGATCGCTGGCTGCCCGTCCGCCGCCGCGGCGGCCACCACCTGCTCGACGCGCGACGCCCCATCGAGCATCGAGTACTCGGTGTGGGTGTGCAGGTGGGTGAACGAGTCGCCCACGAGACCTCCTCGGACCAGGCGTTCTGCGACGGTCCACAGCGCGTCCACAGGGTCCGTCCCCAGGCTGTGGACGAACTACACGACTGTGATTTCGGACGGTACCACGCTCCCCCGCCCTCCCACCACGGCGCCGGCGCGCCGTGGCAGGATCGGGGGATGGGGTGGCACGTGGCCCAGGGCAACATCGGACGGTTCCTGGCCCCGCCGGACGACCCGCTGATCGCCGACTTCATGGCCGGGCTCGACCCGGTCAACGCCATCGCCGACGCCGCGCCGGGGTTCGTGTGGCGCCTGCAGGCCGACGACGGCAACGCCACGTCGATCCGGCCCGATGCCGACGACGCCCTCCTGGCCATCAACATGAGCGTCTGGGCCTCGATCGAGGCGCTGGCCGAGTTCGTGTACCGGACCTCGGACCACGTCGCCTTCCTCCGCCGGCGCCGGGAGTGGTTCGCCCGGATGGACGGCCACCACCAGGCCCTGTGGTGGGTCCCGGAGGGCACCGCGCCGACGGTGGACGAGGGCATGGCGCGCGTCGCCCACCTCGATCGCCACGGGCCGACCGCCCACGCCTTCACCTTCCGCCGGCGCTTCGGGCCCCCCGATGCGCCGGCGGTCGTGACCGCCGACGATCGGGACGCCTGCCCGGTCTGACCGGCGCCCTCAGGCGCAGGTGGGCACGTTCTCCCCGAAGAGCTCGTCGTGGCCCGTGCCGCTGATCACCGTGACCTGGAGGTTGGACGCGTCCAGGGGCGTCATCCAGGCCACCGCGTTGCCCGGAGCCACCGTCCGGCTGCTGTGGGCCGTCGTGGTCCCCCGCCACGCCATCAGATCGAGGTCGATCGTCCGGGTGCTGGTGTTGGTCACGTTGATCCGGGATGCCGTCGCGTCGCACTCCTTGATGAAGCGGATCTCCGTCCAGGTGCCCGTGACGGTGTTGTCGTGCACCACACAGGCCCCGAGCAGCGCCACCAGGACGACCGCGACCGCACCCTTGCCATACCGCCTGATACCCCTCATGACGGGTGACCGTAGCCGCCCGGCCGGTGTGACGGAGGTCGCCCTAGAGGTAGGTGCCGGGGCCGGGCTCGCCCAGGCCGCCGGGGCGGGGGCCGCCGGGGCCGCCCTGGCCGCCCATCCCACCGGGACCACCCGGGCCGCCGGGCCCACCGGGACCGATCTGGCGGCGCATGTCCTCCAGCTGGGCCCGGGCCGCCATCTGCTGGGCGAACAGGGTGGCCTGGATGCCGTGGAAGAGGCCCTCCAGCCAGCCGACCAGCTGGGCCTGGGCGATGCGCAGCTCGGCATCGGACGGGGTGCCGTTCTCCCCGAAGGGGATGGCGACCCGGTCGAGCTCCTCGCGCAGGTCGTCGGAGAGGGCCGAGCCCAGCTCGCGCAGCGACGTCTCGTAGATCTCCCGCAGCCGGACCCGGGCCGCCTCGTCGAGGTCGGCCTCCCGCACCTCCTCCAGGAGCTGCTTGATCATCGAGCCGATCCGCATCAGCTTGGCCGGCTCCTCGACCGCCTCGCGCCGCTCCTCGCCGTCGCCGGCGTCTCGGTCGACCAGCTCGGCCTGCACGGGATCGGCCGCAGGGTCGGGGGTGGGGGTGGTGTCGTCGTTCATCGGGTGCCCACGAGACAGGGCACGAGCATCTCGTCGGCGGTGAGGCTGCCGTGCCGGCCGATCAGGACGAACGGTCCCGAGTCGGCGTCGTCGTGGAAGGAGACCGGCTCGCGGGCGACCAGGGCGACGTCGCCCAGCCGGCCCCGGGCCGCGTCGGTGACGTCCGGGCCCCACCAGCCCTGCTCGATCGTCTCGTCCCGGGTGACGACCCAGGCGTCGGCGCCGTGGTGGGCGGTGGCCGCCTCGTGCAGCGCCGCGGCCCGGCCCGAGCGGGCGTGGAGCCAACGGAACCGGCCCTCGCCGGACTGCAGCGCGATGTGGGGCAGCAGGTCGTTGTGGAGCTTGACGATGTTGTCGCCCACGTGGACCTGGCCGTGGTCGGCCGTCACGACCAGGGCGGCGCCCCGCGGCAGCACCGACAGCACGTCGCCCACCAGCCGGTCGGCGAAGGCGACCTCGGCGTCGAAGTGCTCGCCCAGCCCGTACTCGTGGGCGACCTTGTCGACGCCGTCGTAGTACGTGTAGATGAACGGCTCGCCGCCGCGCAGGAGCCGTCCGACCTCGGTGACCATGGTCGACGGGACGCGGTAGCCGTTGAAGCGCACCTGGCAGAGGTGGGCGCCGCTGAAGCCCGACGAGGCGAACTCGGCCTTGGTCACCACGGCGGGGCGCTGGGCGGCGAAGGCGGGGTGGGTCTGGAACTGCTCGGGGTCGATGTGGCGGCGGGCGTCGCCCTGGGCCGTCGACCAGCGCAGGATGTTGAGGACCTCGCCCTCGACCGCGACCCGGTAGCCGACCACGCCGTGCTCGCCGGGCGTGAGGCCGGGGGCGATCGACGTCAGGGCGGTGGCCGTGGTGGTGGGCGTGACGCTGGTGATCGCCTGGCCCGTCATGGCGCTCAACGTCGGGGCCAGGTGGCGGCGGGCCTGGAGCTGGTCCCAGCCCAGCCCGTCGAGCACGAGCAGCACGACCTGGTCGGCCTCGACCGCCTCGCGGGGCAGCCAGGCGGGCACCTCGTCGGTGGGCTCGAGGAGCGCCGGGACCAGGCTGGCGATGCAGGCGCCGCCGTAGTCCGGGATCAGAGGATGATCACCCACGGAGTGGACCCTTCCGTCACCCCGGACCACCCGGGACGGCCGCCGACCCTATCGGTCCCCACGCCCGATCCGGTAGCCCCCGCGGCCGGGCCCACCGCCGAGGGCCAGGTCACCCCGTAGGATCACCCGGGTGAAGGTCTCGACCCGCGGTGACTACGCCTGTCGCGCCCTGTTGTCGCTGGCCCTCCACCCCGAGGAGACCCCCACCTCGGTGCGGGACATCGCCGAGCGCACGGGGCTCCCCCAGCCCTACCTGGAGCAGATCCTCCTCGCCCTCAAGGGGGCCGGGCTGGTGCGGTCGAAGCGAGGCGTGGGCGGTGGCTACGTCCTGGCCCGGGAGCCGGCCGAGATCACCCTCGCCCAGGTCGTCTCGGCCGTCGACGGGCCGATCGTCGTCGGCGACTTCGGCGAGCCCCACCAGAACGGCGCCTGCGACCACGAGGGCCAGTGCGTGCTGCTGGCCGTGTGGGCCGACGCCGGGCGCCAGATGCGGACCCTGCTCGAAGCCCGCACCCTGGCCGACGTGGCCGCCATCACCCGGGGCGAGGCCCCCTGGCCCGAGCCCGCCACCTGACCCCCCGCCCCCGCCGTTCTGTGTGCGGATGTACGCCGCAAACGGAAGAACCCGCACACGGAACGACTGATGAGGTGGGAGGCTTCACCCCTCTTCGTGACGTTTCGATCCCTCTCATGAGGGTACGGACCGTCCCGTGGGTGACGACGACCTGCTGGCCCCCGGGCCGCTCCCCTTCGAGACCATGGCCCGTCTGGCCGACGAGCTGGGGGCCGTGCGCACGGCCGGCCAGGCCGTCATCGATCGCACCTCGGAGCTGATGACCGCCCGCCGCCAGGGCGTGGCCGGGACGCTCGAGGACTGGACGGGCGGCCACCGCGACCGCTTCGACGCCCAGGTCCCGGCCTCCCAGGCCGACCTGGCGGACCTGATCGACCAGGTCCAGGCGCTGATGGCGGCGGCCTCCTCGGCGGTCACCCGCTACGCCTGGGCCGGGCCCGACGACGGGCTGGTGGCCTGATGGGCTCCGTCTCGGCCGACCCGGCGAAGCTCGACGCCTTCGTCACCGAGTCGAGCGACCGCTGCGACGCGGTGGTGCGGGCCACCGGCACCCTCGAGGACGCCCTGGCCGCCCTGAACGCCGAGCTGCCCGGCGGGTACGGCGTCGGGGGCACCGTGCCCACCGCCCCCATCACCCGGGTCCGGGCCCTCGACGGCGGGCTGTCCGAGGTCGCCCGCCGCTTCCGGGCCGCCGACTCCGGCAGCGGCGTCCTCACCGTCGATGAGGGCGCGCTCGGCCAGCCCCTCCCCGTCGCCTACGCGCCCGAGGAGCGGGAGCGCCTGGCCCAGGCGGCCGCCGACGAGCTGGCCGGGCTCGACGACGCCGAGGACGACCCCACGACCCGGGCCGAGCTGGCCGGGTACCTCGACGTCCTGCGGGCCGAGATCGATGCCGCCGGCGAGGGCCTCTCCCCCGCCGAGGCCTTCGAGGCCCGCAAGCAGCGGGCCGCCGAGCTGCTCGCCGCCGCCGGTCCCCGCGACCTGCGCGCCGCCCTCGAGCTGATCGGCGACGACATCGGCGACGGCGGTGCGAACCAGGAGCGGGGCGAGGGCTCGCTCGACGACCTGGGCATCGTCACCAGCCTCGGGCTGGAGGACGACCCGGCCCGGGCCCAGGCGTGGATCGACACCCTCGCCGAGGAGTGGGACTGGGACGCGTACCACGGCGACGACACCGAGCGGGGCGAGCTGCTGGCCCTGCTCGCCACCCAGGTCGACACCGACAGCCGGGCCCTCGGCGAGGCCATCTTCTGGCGGATCTTCGAGGACCCGTGGAACCCCGACGGCAACGACCTGCTCGACGCCGTCACCGGCGACACGTCGCCCTTCACCGTCCTGTTCGAGGGCATCGCCGACTCCCAGCGGCTGGCCAACGCCATCGTCGACCGGGGCATCACCCTCGGCGACGGCGACGACCAGCTGCTGGCCCAGCGCTGGGACGCCCTGCTCGACGCCCGCTGGGACGGCTTCGAGAACGGCGGCGACGGCACCGGTGACGACTCGGAGGACGACCGCTACCAGGACGCCCTCGGCGCCCTCCTCACCGCCGCCACCGGCGAGCGCCTCCTGCCCGAGGAGCGCACCGCCACCGCCCTCGGGCTGCTCCAGTACCTGGAGGACCACGCCGGCAACGACGACCGCTACGTCCGCTTCAGCGCTCCGGTCCGCGAGGCCCTGGGGCGCACGATCGACCCCCTGCTCGACGCCTGGATCGCCGGCGACCGCACCACCCTCGCCGTCCCCGGCGACCCGCCGATCGACCTGCCGCCCGAGTCGATGGAGCTCCTCCAGCGGGCCCTCGACCGGATCGCCAACGACCCCGACGCGGCCCGCGGCCTGACCGCATCGCTCACCGACTTCGTCGAGGAGCAGATCCACGCCGCCGTGCGCGACGGCGGCGCCGGCGACCTCAGCCAGCTCGGCATCGTGCTCCAGGAGCTGATCGGCGAGACCTCCGGCAGCCGGTACGACGCCCTGCGGGACGCGGTCGAGGGCGGCGGCGCCGAGGCGGCCCTGGAGTCGCTGTTCACGTCCGCCCTCGGCCAGGCCCCCGTCGCCGGGCCCATCGCCACCGGGATCTACGACGCCCTCAAGGCCTACTACGGCCAGGACACCGGTGGCGGCGACGAGATCCTGCCGGTCAACTTCACCAGCTTCGTCCGGACCGAGCTGCTGCTCGCCCACATCGAGGCGGGCGACGCCGGGCTCGACCGGGCCGCCCTCGACCGGCTGGAGCAGGCCGCCGCCGACGGCGGGCCGACCGCGGTCGAGGACCTCCTGCTGAGCGATCCCGCCTTCGCCGAGGTCGAGGCCGTCATCGAGGACGAGGTCCAGCGGGTCAACCCCGAGCTGGTCCAGGCCCTCGACGGCATCTTCGCCGGCTGACCTCGCCACCCCGCACCCAGCCGCGACCATGGCGGCGTGGACGTCACCGCCGACCTCGTCGCCGCGCTGCTCCGCGACCAGATGCCCGATCTGGCGGAGCGGCCGATCGCCTTCGGCGCCCGCGGCTGGAGCAACCAGCTGTGGCGGCTGGGCGACGACCTCGCCGTCCGCCTCCCCTGGCAGGCCGACACCGCCGACGCCCTCCTCCTCGCCGAGCACACCTGGGTCCCGGCCCTCGCCCCGACGCTGCCGCTCCCGGTCCCCGTGCCCCAGCGCCTCGGCCGCCCCTCGGAGCGGTACCCGCGACCCTGGATCGTCACCACCTGGCTCCCGGGCACCCCCGCCGATCGGGCTCCGATCACGGGCGGCGACGCGGCCGCCGATGCGCTGGCCGCCTTCGTCACCGCCCTCCACCGCCCCGCCCCGGCCGGGGCGCCCACCGGCCGTCGGCGAGGAGGCCCGCTGGCCGAGGTGGCCCGGGGCGTCGGGTGGCAGCTCCGGAGGATCACCCGCCTCTGCCGAGCGGCAGCCGCCGAGGCTGTGGCCGGCGCCGATCCCGAGCCGCTCCCCGACCGTGCCGGGATCCGGGCCGTCTGGGAGGACGCCCGGGCGGCGCCGGGCTGGGGCGGGCCGGCCCTGTGGCTGCACGGCGACCTGCACCCGGCCAACGTCCTCACCGCCGGCGGCGACCTCACCGGCGTCGTCGACTTCGGCGACCTGTGCGGCGGCGACCCGGCCCTCGACCTGGCCGCCGCCTGGATCCTGCTCCCCGACCTCGACGCCATCGCCCGCTTCCGGGCCGCCTGCCCGCTGGCCGCCGACGACGCCACCTGGCGGCGGGCCCGGGGCTGGGCGGTGTGGCGGGCGTGCGGCAGCCTGACCGTCGCCACGGCCGGCCCGCCCGGTGGCAAGCCCAGCTGGGGCCCGCCGGCGGTGGCCTCCCTGCGACGGCTCGTCGCCTCGGCCGGTCAGCCGGCCTGACTAGCCGGCCCTGCCCTCGACCGGCTGGAGGAGGGTCCGGCCGCTCTCGGGGTCGAAGAGGTGGATGGCCCGGGCGTCGATCCAGAGCTCGAGGTCCTCGCCCTCGCACGCCGGGCTGGTGACGTCGAGACGGGCCACCACCTCGGCCCGGCCCTCGCCGCTGACGCCGATGGCGACCTTCTCCAGGTCGGCGGCCAGGTCGGTGAGCCGGTCGGCGGCCGAGCCCTCCACCTCGAAGTGGGCGAACAGCTCCGAGCCGAGCCACTCGATCACGTCGATGGGGGCGGTGAAGGTCGCCCCCGGGGCGTCCTTGTCGCCGACGAGCGAGGCGTCCTCGAAGTTCTCGGGCCGGATGCCGACGATGACCTCGCCACCGGCCCCCTCGACGAGGCGATCGGTGACCGACGCCGGGAGGTCGAGGTCGACCATCGGCAGCGAGAGCGTGCTGCCCTCGAGCGTGCCGGGCAGCAGGTTCATGGCCGGCGAGCCGATGAAGCCGGCCACGAACAGGTTCGCCGGCTGGGTGTAGAGCTCCCGGGGCGAGGCGACCTGCTGGACCTCGCCCCGCCGCATCACCGCGACCCGGTCGCCCAGCGTCATGGCCTCGACCTGGTCGTGGGTGACGTAGATCGTCGTGGTCCCGAGCCGCTGCTGGAGCTTGGAGATGGTGGTCCGCATCTGGACGCGCAGCTTGGCGTCGAGGTTCGACAGCGGCTCGTCCATCAGGAACGCCGCCGGCTCCCGCACGATCGCCCGGCCCATGGCGACCCGCTGGCGCTGGCCACCGGAGAGGTTGCCGGGCTTGCGGTCGAGGTGCTCGGTCAGCTCGAGCATCCGGGCGGCCTCCTCGACCTTCTCCCGCATCTGGTCCTTGGGGACCTTGCGCAGCTTGAGCGGGAACTCCCTGTTCTCCCGCACGGTGAGGTGCGGGTAGATGGCGTAGCTCTGGAAGACCATCGCCATGTTGCGGTCCTTGGGATCGACGTCGTTGACCCGCTCGCCGTCGACCCGCATCTCGCCGCCGGTGATGTCCTCCAGCCCGACGATCATGTTGAGCAGCGTCGACTTCCCGCAGCCCGAGGGCCCGACGAGGATGAAGAACTCGCCGTCGCCGATGGTGAAGTCGGCCTCCTTCACGGCGGCGAAGCCGTCGCCGTACGTCTTGGTGACCTTGTCGAGGACGATCTCGGCCATGGGGTGGGGGCCTCCTGGGCGGCGTCAGCCCTTCACCGCGCCGGACGTCAGCCCGGACACGATGCGGCGTTGGAAGATGAGGACCATCACGATGATCGGCACGGTGACCACCACCGACGCCGCCGCGATCTGCCCCGTGGGGAACGTGAACTGCGACGAGCCGGTGAAGAACGTGATGGCGGCGGGGACGGTGCGGGCCTTGTTCGTGGACGTCAGCGAGGTGGCGAACAGGAAGTCGTTCCAGGCGAAGATGAAGACGAGGATCGCCGAGGTGAACATGCCCGGCGCGGCCAGCGGGGCGATCACCTTGCGGAACGCCTGGAAGGGCGTGGCGCCGTCCACCCGGGCCGCCTTGTCCAGGTCCCACGGGATCTCCCGGAAGAAGGCCGACAGCGTCCAGATGGCCAGCGGGAGGGTGAAGGTCATGTACGGGATGATCAGTCCCGGCCACGTGTCGAACAGGCCGAGGTCGCGCCACATGTTGAACAGCGGACCGATGATCGACACCTGCGGGAACATGGCGATGGCCAGCGCCCCCGACATCACCAGGGCCTTGCCCGGGAAGTCGAGCCGCACGATGGCGTAGGCCGCGAAGGTGGCCAGGATCACGGCCAGGAAGGTGGCGATCAGGGCGATGCCGATCGAGTTGATCAGCGCTCGCTGGAACTGGTCGTCCCACAGCACGCCGGTGCCGTCGCCGGTGTAGTTCTCGAGCGTCGGGTCCTTGGGGAAGAAGCCGCCGAGGAAGCCCTCGCCCTCGCTGGCCACCTCGTCGGCCGGCTTGAGCGACAGCGAGATGATCCAGAGCACGGGCAGCAGCGCGTAGAAGACGACGAGGAAGATCCCGAAGGTCCAGAAGACCTTGTCGGAGGCGCTCGTCTTGTTCCCCGGAGCAGCCATCAGGGGGCCTCCCCTCTCTGCTGCGACAGGTTGGCCCCGAAGCCCTTGACGAAGACGAAGGCGATGATCAGCACGCAGACGAAGATCAGCACCGACACTGCCGAGCCCAGACCCAGGTTCAACCGGCTGACGAGGGTCTTGTAGCCGAGGATCGACACGTTCTCCGTGCCCTGGGCGCCCCTCGTCATGACGAACACCGAGTCGAAGATCCGGAAGGCGTCCATGGTCCGGAACAGCAGGGCGACGAGGATCGCCGGCTTCATCAGCGGGATGATCACCTTGCGCAGCCGGTAGCCGGCCGAGGCCCCGTCGACCCGGGCCGCCTTGACGGCATCCTCGGGCACGAGGGTGAACCCGGCCAGGAGCAGGAGCGACATGAACGGCGTCGTCTTCCAGACCTCGGCCAGGATGATGACGAGGTACGAGCTCCACCGCTCGGTGAACCAGCTCTGCTCCATCCCCAGCAGCCCGTTGATGAACCCCGTGGTGGGGTCGAAGGCGAAGCGCCAGGCGAAGGCGGCGACGACGGTGATGATCCCGTAGGGCACGAGGATCGACGAGCGCACCAGGCCCCGCCCGAAGATCGCCCGGTGCATGACGAAGGCCAGGCCGAAGCCGAGCACCAGCTCGATGATCACCGACACGACCATGATCACCGCGGTGTTGATCAGGTCCTGCCACCACAGCGAGTTGCCCAGCACGGCGGTGTAGTTGTCGGCCCCGACGAAGCCGCGCTCCTCCGGGAAGCGGAGGTCGTAGCGCTGGGTCGACAGCCAGATGGCGTAGCCGATCGGGTAGGCGGTGACGAGCAGCATCACGAACACCGCCGGGGCGCAGAGCATCCAGCCCAGCTTCCGCTCCGACCGGGCCCGGGCCGACAGCGCCTTGCCCTTGTCCTGCGGGGTGAGCTCCCGGGCGGCGGCCGAGGCGGCGGGCGTCGCGGCCGTCACAGGAGCCCCTCCCCTTCCAGGGCCTGCTCGATGGCCTCGCGCAGACGGTCCACGTCGGCCTCCGGATCGATGTCGGCGGTGGGGTGAAGGATGCTGATGATCGCCAGCGAGACGTCGTTGTAGAACGGCGTGCGGGGCCGGAGGGTGGCCCGGTCGAGGGCCTCCTTCATGTCCGCGGCGTAGGGGAAGAGCGCGATGCCGTCGTCGTTCTCGGCCTCGGTGACCTCGGGGTCGTCGTAGAGCGCCTCGGTGACGGGGAGCAGGCCGGCGTCCTGGGCGTTGCGGGTCTGGTTCTGTTCGTTCGCCAGGCAGGTCGCGGCCTCGACGGCGAGGTCCGGGTGGTCGCCGTAGGCGCCGATGCCGATGTTGAACCCGCCGGCCACGACGGTCGACTCGACGTCGGGCTCGACCGACGGGAACGGGGCCCAGGCCATGACCTCGGCGATGTCCGGCGCCAGCTGGTTGGCGCTGGGCCACACGAAGCCGTAGTTCACGAGGAAGGCGGCGTTGCCCGACTCCCAGCCCTGACGACCCTGGTCCTCCTGGGCGGTGGCCAGGTTGGGCGGGGCGTGGGACGAGCGGCTCACGTCGCGCAGGACCTCGAGGGCCCGGCGGGTCGGCTCCTCCTCGAGGGTGACCTCGGTGCCGTCCTCGTTCAGGATCGTGCCCCCGGCCGAGGCCAGCAGCGAGGCGAACCACACCACCAGCCCCTCGTAGCGCTGGCCCTGCTCCCAGATCTGGTGCGGTTCGCCGTCGGCCTCGAGCTGGTCGGCCGCCTCGATCATCTCGTCCCAGGTGGCCGGGGGCTCCTCGGTGAGGTCGGTGCGGTACCAGAGCAGCTGGGCGTTGGTGTTGAGCGGGATGCCGTAGACGGTGTCCTCGAAGGTGGCGCTCTCGACCGCCGTCTCCAGCCGGCCCTCGGTGGCCGCCTCCACCTGGTCCTCGGGCCACTCCCGGATCCAGCCGGCGTTGGCGAACTCGGCCGTCCAGATGACGTCCATGTTCATCAGGTCGATGTCGGCGTCCTGGGCGGCGAGGCGGCGGACGAGCTGCTCGCGCTGCTCGTCGGCGTTCGACGGCAGGGCCTGGAGCTCGATGCGGTAGCGCCCCTCGGCGGCCTCGTTGCAGTCCTCGATGGCGGCGCCGAAGACCCCGCCGGCCTCGTCCCGGGCGTACCACTTCAGGACGGGCGTGCTGCCCTCTCCACCGCCACCGCACGCCGTGGCCGCGACCGCCAGCGCGCCGGCCACGAGGACGGCGGCGAGACGAAGGGGACGGTGCACGAGCGCGCTCCGGGGGGACGGCGATGGGGGCGGGGCGAGGACGCGGACCCAAGCGTGCCGGGCGTCACTCGAACGGGGGTGACGGTTCCCAGGTGGCCGAACCCCAAACCTGGGGTCCCGAGATCAGGCGGTGCGGAGGGTGTCGAGGACCGCAGTGAGGTCGCCGGGCAGCGGCGCCGAGAAGGCGATCCGCTCCCCCCTCGCCGGGTGGAGGAACGCCAGGTCGGCGGCGTGGAGGAACGGGCGCGGGCAGGCGACCGCCGTCCGCCCGCCGCCGTAGCGGCCGTCGCCGACGATCGGGTGCTCGATCGCCCGCATGTGGACCCGGATCTGGTGCGTCCGCCCCGTCTCCAGCCGGCACTCGACCAGGGCGACCGCGGACGGCTCGGCGAAGGTCTCCAGCACCTGGTAGCGGGTGCGGGCCTCCTTGCCGTCGGCCCGCACGGCCATCAGCGTGGGCTGGCGGGGCGAGCGGCCGATCGGGGCGTCGACCAGGCCACGGGCCGGGTCGGGGTGCCCGCTGACCAGGGCGAGGTAGCGGCGCTCGACGGTCCGGGCCGACAGCTGCCCGACCAGGCTCTCGTAGGCCCGCTGGGTGCGGGCCACCACCAGGAGACCCGACGTGTCGCGGTCGAGCCGGTGGACGATGCCGGGGCGCTCCGGGTCGCCGACCGCGGCGATCTCCGGGAAGCGGGCCAGGAGCCCGCCCACGAGGGTGCCGGTGCTGTGGCCGGCGCCCGGGTGGACGACGAGGTCCGGCTGCTTGTCGACGACGATCACCTCGTCGTCGACGTGGACCGTGCGGACCTCGACCGCCGGATCGGGGTCGAGGGTGACCTCCTCGACCTCGGCGACCTCGACGGTGACGTTCGCCCCCTCGGCCACCCGCTCGGACACCTTGGTGACGGGGCGCCCGTCGACCACGACCGCGCCACCGGTGACGAGGGCGGCGGCCTCGGCCCGGCTGACATCGGCGACCAGGGCGACGACCCGGTCGAGGCGCTGTCCGGCGAGGGCCGGGGGGACGACCTCGGTGCGGGGCGTCACGGGGCGTCGGGCTCGGGCCGCTCGGCCTTGGGGTCGCCGTGGATGATCGACGCCAGGACGAGGAAGTGGGCGCCGCCGACGACGCCCATGTCGGCCACGTTGAAGATGGGCCACCACTGGAGGTCGATGAAGTCGACCACGGCGCCGCCCAGGAAGCCGGCGTCGGCACCCGCCGGGCCGCTGCGGAGGGCCCGGTCGACGAGGTTGCCGACCGCCCCGCCGCTGACCATGCCGGCGGCCACCGCGCCCAGCTTCGAGGCGCTGTTGCCCGACCACAGCAGCCAGCCGACGACGATCAGGGCGAGGAGGGCGATGTACGGCCCCAGCTCGAGGTCGTCGCCCACGCTGAACGAGGCGCCGGTGTTCCACGTCAGCGAGAACCGGAGCGAGCCGACCGCCTCGACGACCCGGCCGTTCGACAACCGGCTGAGGGCCCACTGCTTGGAGGCCTGGTCGGCGACGAGCAGCCCGATGGCGACGGCCGCGACCAGGGGTGCCCGGGGCACGCGGGGGCGTCGGCGGGCGCTCTCGGTGGTGTCCACCTCGGCAGTCTCGTTCCTGGCCGGGGCCGGGTTCACCTCAGCGACGGCCCAGCCCTCCGACCTTGTACTCGACCCGCTCCCGGGCCCACGGGATCGCCTCGAGCCGCTCCTCGGGGATCGGCTCGCCCGAGACCTCGCAGATGCCGTAGGTGCCCAGCTCGAACTTGGCCAGGGCGTGGTCGATCTCCTCGACCGCCTGGCGGGCCTGGTTCGACAGGGCGAGGTCGCGCTCGCGCTCGACGGCCAGGGTGTCGCCCTCGCCGGACTCCTCGTCGAACTGGACGTCGCCGGGGTCGATGTCGGCGACGAGGGACTCGGCCTCGGCCTGCAGCGTGTCGGCCTGGGCCACGTAGGTGGCCCGCTCCTCCTCCAGGGCGGCCCGCTGGGCCCGCAGGAAGGCCGCCGAGAACGGCGACCGCCCCCGCTTCCTCCCTGGAGCCTTCTTCTTCGCGGCCGGCGCCGGCGCCTTGGTAGCCGCGGCAACCTTCTTCGCCGGAGCCGCCTTCTTCGCCGGAGCCGCCTTCTTCGCCGGAGCCGCCTTCTTCTTGGCCGGCGCGGCCTTCTTGGCCGGGGCGGCCTTCTTGGCCGGGGCGGCCTTCTTGGCCGGGGCGGTCTTCTTGGCCGGGGCGGTCTTCTTGGCCGGGGCGGTCTTCTTGGCCGGCGCCGCCTTCTTGGCCGGCGCCGCCTTCTTGGCCGGCGCCGCCTTCTTGGCCGGGACCGCCTTCTTCTTGGCCGGCGCGGCCCTCTTCGCCGGGGCGGCCCTCTTCGCCGGGGCGGCCCTCTTCGCCGGGACCGCCTTCTTCGCCGGGACCGCCTTCTTCGCCGGGACCGCCTTCTTCGCCGGGACCGCCTTCTTCGCCGGAGCCGCCTTCTTCTTGGCCGGTGCCGCCTTCTTGGCCGGTACCGCCTTCTTGGCGGGGGGCGCCTTCTTCTTGGCCGGTGCGGCCTTCTTCACGGGCGCTGCCTTGGAGGCGCGGGCGCTGCGCGTCGAGGCCATCGGCTGTCACCTTCCGGACCGGAGCAAAGGTGCCGCAGCCTACCCACGTCCGAACGGGCGAGGCGCGGACCCCCGGCTCAGCACAGCCCGACGAAGTTGTAGAGGTTGGTCACCCCGCCGATCATGGACTCCGCACCGGCGTCGTCGACCCGGCCGATCACCGAGCTGCGACCGCCGACCACGCGCATCACCTCGAGCGACGGGAAGCAGTCGCCCTCCCATGTCGTCTCGACGAAGGCGTCGTCCTCGACGAAGTCGAAGGTCACCTTGCCGTCGGCCCGGGGCCGGAACAGGTCCTGGCCGATGCCCTGGTCGGCGTGGACCACCGACCACTTGAAGCGGTACTTGTCGCCGGCCCGCTGCATCACACCGAAGTTGCGGTCGTAGGACGGGCTGAACGGGTTGTTCCCGTCGAACTCCCCGTACTCGATCCTCCGGGCCGACGTGCACTGGCTGCCCGGCAGCCAGCTGCCCTCGGTGCGACAGGTCGGGTTGACCTGCATGAAGCCCCGGCCCTTCTTGAAGTCCAGCCGGGTGAAGAAGCGGTTGCGGTTGGGGTCGATGAAGCTCCCGGCCGGGGTGAAGTCCCGGTTGTCGCCCTCGAACCAGCGCGGCCCGGGGGTGTGGCCGGGGAGCATGTTCGACTGGGCCTCGGGGATGAACCCGGCGATGTGGATCTGGGCCAGCCAGCGGTGCGGCTCGTCGACCGGGAAGACGAAGTGCATGAAGGACGGCTGGGCCTCGGGCACCAGCAGGTCGTCGTCGTCATCGGGCTGCATCCCGGTGGGGTCGGCCCTGTTGACCGGGTCGTTGTCGGCGTAGTGGTACGGGTTGGCGACCGTCGTGGTGCCGTCGACGCCGTCGAGCGGATCGGTCTGCAGGAACGTGCCCGACGCCGGGTCGTAGTCCCGGGCCCGGAGGTGGACGAGGTCGGCGGTGTGGATCTCGCCACGGAAGCCCACCTCGGGGTCGAGGATCGCCACGCCCGGCTCGCCGAAGGCGGTGTAGGCGTCGGCCGCGACGACGTCGGCGGTGTCGGCCGTCTCCACCGCCGAGCCGAGGACGTCGTGGGCGACCGGGCCCTCGCAGTCGAGCGACGGGTTCGAGCACTGGAGGCGGGCCAGTCCCTCGGCGTACGTCGCCGTCACCGTGTCGCCCCCGATCTCCAGGTGCACGGGCTGGGCGACGGCGCGGGTCGTGTCCCACCCGTAGACGGTCGTCCGGGGCGAACCCCCGGCCGGGGTCGAGGTGCTCGACAGGATCACGCCGTCGCCCCGCACCGTGCGGGTCGTCTCGTCGGTGCCCGACGGCGTCGTGGACCGGACCAGGTCGAGGTGGCCTCGGGCCGTGTAGCCCCACTCCCGCGAGCTGGTGCCCCCGTTCCAGGTCTCGTCCAGGCGCCGGCCCGAGTCGTCGTAGGTGTAGGTGTGGGCCACGCCGCCGACCGTCCGGCTCGTGAGCTGGCTGGCCGCGTCCCACGCGTAGGTCGTGGTCGTGGCCCCCCGGGTGCTCGTCGTGCGGCGGCCCAGCTCGTCGTAGGCGAAGGTCTCGTCGTCGGCCGTGCCGGGCCGGTCGGCGCCGGTCAGCTGGCCGGCGGCGTCGTAGCCATAGGTCGTCGTCCCCGCCCCGTCGATCGTGGTCGCGACCCGGCCGGCGGCGTCGTAGGTCAGGTCGGTGGTCGTGACGGTGCCGCCCAGGTCCTCGGTGAAGGTGTCGACTCGGCCGGTGGTGGCGTCCCGGTCCCACGTGGCGTCCATGCCGCCGGCGACGTCGCGGGCCAGCACCAGGCCGTCCAGGTCCCGGTCGATGTCGACCGACGGCACCCAGGCCGAGCCGTCCCAGCGCTCGACCCCGGCGAGGCGCCCGTCGGCGTCGTGCACGTCGCGCTGGCGCTGGCCCGACGGCGTCGTCATCTCGACGCGCCGGCCGGCCAGGTCCCACGTCCAGGCCAGGTCCCGGGCCCCCACCTCGTCGACGGCGGTGAGGTTGCCGACCTCGTCGTAGGTCCACGTCGTGGTGCCGACCCCGGAGGTCATCGATGTCCGGCGGCCCTCGTCGTCGTAGGTGTAGGTGGTCACCGCCCCCACCCCCCAGGTCGAGGACACGACCTGGCCGGCTGCGTCGTAGGCCAGCGTCTCGGTCCGGCCTGCGCCGTCGGTGCGCGTGGCCAGCCGCCCGAGGTCGTCGTAGGTGAGCGTGGTCTCCCGGTCCAGCTGGTCGACCTCCTCGGTCAGCCGGTCGGCCAGGTCGTACTCCCAGTCCTCGACCCCGGTCGTGTGGTCGGTGCGCGACACGCGGTTGCCCCGGGAGTCGTAGCCGTACGTGGTGACCCGGCCGAGGGGATCGGTGACGGTGACGACCCGCTCGCCGTCGTAGGTGTAGGCCACCTCGCCGCCGGTGGCGTCGGTCCGGGTGCCGACCCGGCCGGCGGCGTCGTAGGTGGTCGTGGTCGTCCCCGAGGTCGGCTCCGCCACCGTGAGCCGGCGGCCGAGGGCGTCGTAGGTCGCGGTCGTGACCCGGCCCTCGGGCGACGTCACCGTCGTGACCCGGCCGTCCAGGTCGTGGTCGAACGTCGTCGTCGCCCCGGAGTGGAGCTCGACGGCGGTCCGGCGGCCGGCCGTGTCGTAGGTGTAGGTCGTGGTCCGGTTGGTCGCATCGGTCTCGGTGGCGACCCGGCCGGCCGGCGTGTAGGTCTGCTCGATCACCCCGCCGCGGGCGTCGGTCGTGGTGTGCAGCCGCCCGGCGGTGTCGTAGGTGAAGGTGGTGTCGTGGCCCTCGCGGTCCTCGATGGCGGCCACCCGGCCGTCGGCGTCGTAGGTCGTGGTCGTCGTCTGGCCGAGCGGGTCGGTCTCGACGGTGACCCGGCCGAAGCCGTCGTAGTCCGTCTCGGTCCGCTCGTCGTCCTCGTCGACCACGGCGACGGGCCGGCCCTCGACGTCGTACTCGAAGGTCGTCGTGACGCCGGTCGGGTCGGTCGTCGTGAGCCGCCGGCCCAGGGGCCCGTAGGTGTGGGTGGTCGTGGCCAGCTCGGAGGGCACGCCGGGGTCGCCCTTCTGCTCGACCACGACGTTGCCGCTGCGGTCGACCTTGGTGATCAGCGAGACGCCCTCGGGACCGGTCTCGACCTGCACCTCGGCGATGTCCGGCGCCTCCGCCCAGCCCGGGTCGCCGGCCCGGGCCACCGCGTAGGTCGTGACCTGGCCGGCCGGGTCGGTCATGGCGACCCGGTGGCCGTCGAGCCCGTAGGCGTAGGTGGTGGCGAGGTGGGTCACGCCGTCGAACAGCGGGTCGCGGACCGCGAGCAGGTGGCCCTCGGCGTCGTACACCTCCTCCGTCACGGCACCGCCCGGGGTCTCGGTGGTGCGGACCTCGACGGCCGCAGGGTCGGTCTCGGACCACCCCACGTCACCCGCCCTGATGACGTCGTGGCTGGTCACCAGGGGTGTGAGACCGTCGTACATCGTGGTCGTGGCCAACGACCGATCGCTGTCGTAGCCGTACTCGGTGAGCACGCCGTCGGCGTCGGTCACCGATGCGAGGAGCCCGGCGAGCGGGCCCGAGTGGTACGTGTAGGTCGTCGTCGACAGGCCCGACGGGGGGCACGGCGTCGCCGGGTCGGTGCTGGCCGGGTCGCACGGCACCGACACCGTGGCCGGCCGCCGGGACGCGCCGGCGTAGGTGAAGGTGGTCGTCACGCCGGCCTCGTCGGTCCGGGTCGCCACCCGGTCGTCGGTCAGGGCGGCCGGCGACGAGTCCGGGGTCACGTAGGTCACCGCCTCGATCGTCCGGGTGTCGGGCCCGGCCGTCTGGGTCACCTCGACCACCCGGCCGGCGGCGTCGTAGGTGTGGTCGGTGACCACGCCCGATCGGCTCTCGCGGATCCCGGGCCGGCCGTCCTCCCAGGTGAAGCCGGCCGAGCCGCCCTCGGCGTCGGTGATGCCGATCACCTCGCCCCTGGCGTTGTGCTGGTACACGGTGACGTCCCCCGAGGCCTGGTTGGTCACGGTGGTGAAGCCGGTCGCCGGCACCGGGTTGCCCATGCCGTCGGGCTCGCGGGCGTAGGCGAACTCGAGCACGTCGCCCGTCTCGGTCACCTGGAGGACCACCCGGCCCTGCTCGTCGTAGGTGTTCTCCACGACGACCTTGGTCCGGGTGCCGTCCACCTCGTCGGTGATCGACGTCATCAGGTCGCCGTCGAGGGCGTAGGTGCGCACCCCGTAGGTGCCGGGGGCCTGCCCCGGCGCATGGGGCCGCGTCGCCGTCTCCAGGCGGGTCTCGGCCGTGCCCGGCGCCTGGTAGCCGTAGTCGACCTGGCGGCCGTCGCTCGTCGTCGCCTGGTCGACGAGCCCGTCGAGGTCCGTGTCGTCGAAGGTCACCTGGTAGCCGGCGTCCGCCGACGTCATCGTCGTGGGCACGGTCCCGCTCCAGGCGATCTCGACCTCGGGCTCCCCCGGGCGCCGCACGGCCACCAGCCGGCCGTCGGCGTCGAACTCCCTGACGCCCCCGCCGCCGTCGGTCACCGTCCAGCCGCCGCTGATCTCCTCCAGCACCGCCGGCTGCCCGTCGAGCGGCTCCCACCCGCCGGAGCCCAGGCCGTAGTCGTGGGTGGTGCCGCCGGGTTCCGACAGCGTCACCGCGTCGTCGGCGATGGCCAGGCGGGTGTCGAGGTTCGACTCCCAGCCCCGGCCGAAGATCCCGTCCGGCCGCCCGACCGAGGTGTAGGTCCGCTCGAGCCCGGCCGGCCCCGCACCGCTCGGCGCCGGGAGGTCGACCTCGTCGTGGCGGAAGCTCCCGCTGGCCGTGTCCACCGGATCGCCGTGCCAGCCCTTGGCCGGATCGACCGCCCCGCCCCCGATCGTGAAGATGTTGATGGACACGTCCTGATCGGTGGGATCGGTCGTGAGCTCCTCGGACGCCGTCGCGGCGATGTACGGGCCCGAGCCACCGAGGGCGAAGGTGTACGGGTTGGCGATGTCCGCCCTGATCGGGGTCCGGCCGAGCCCCGCGTCGCGGCGGTCCGCCGGGTCGGTCGAGAAGGCGTCGTCGGCGTCGTACGCCATGACGGCGCCCCGGCCCCAGTCGTCCATCGAGGCGTAGACGCCGACGCGGTTGCCGTCCCAGGAGATGGCGACGGCGGCGTGCTCCATGAGGTCCTGGCCCCGGAGCAGGCCGCCCACCGGCTCGGCTCCCGTCACCAGCGCCTGGTTGACCCCGCTGGCCACGTCGTGGAGGACGACGTTCAGGTCGTACGGGTCCGCACCGGGGATGTCCACGGTCGGGTCGAAGTCGTCGTCGTCGGTCATGAAGGCCACCCGCTCGCCGGCGTGGTCGATCGACACCGTCTCGGCGTAGACGTTCGGCTCCATCGGGTCGCCGTCGTCGTCGAGCGAGATGATCTCGATGTCCCAGCCCGAGAGGGTGCGGGTGGCGAGGTAGGTCTGCCAGCTCCCGCTGGGGATGGTGGGGCCGGTCACCAGGTTGGTGGCGTTGGAGACGAAGACGATGCTGTCGCCGTCCCCCGAGAGCATCGACCCGGCGGTGGTGCCGTCCATGTTCGCCGGCGTGACCATGGTGATGTCCCACCCGCCCAGGCCGTCGTCCTCGGCGACGTAGAGGGCCGAGTCGTCCTGGGTGGGCAACGTGGGCGGCGAGGCCACCAGGTCGAGGGCCCGTGACTCGAAGGAGATGATCGTCCCGTCCTGGGACGGCGAGCCGCCGTAGGAGTCCCTGCTCCCCCCGACGCCCATCAGGTCCGGCCCGTCATCGGCCGGGACGCCGTCGCAGCCCGAGCCCGACAGCGCGCTGCTGACCAGGTCGGGGTCCCCGAACGTGCCGGTGGGGGTGGACCGCTGCCAGACGAGGACCTGGGACTTCCAGTACTGGGACCCGAAGGTCGGGTCCATCGGGTCCTGGCTGCAGGCGCCGAGCGAGTCCGGCTCGGCCATGTACTGACCGACGAAGGTCCGCCCGTCGCCGCTCAGCCGCCCCCACGCCACACCGTCGATCCAGTTGAACGTGCCGGGCACGTCCAGCGTCTGCAGGTCACGGGTGCCGCCGAGGACGTCCTGATCGGCGACGGCGAAGTGGTACCGCCGGCCGTCGGGGGCGGGGTCGATGGGGTCGTTGAACCGGCTCGCCCCCCACCCGAGCGATGTGCCGCTGTCGTCGAAGGTGAGGTTCCCCCACGGCGACGGCATGAAGAGGCCGGGCTCGTCGGGCTGGTACTGGTGGACCGGGCCGGCGGCGGCCGGTGGGGCGCTCGGGGCGAGGACGGCCACGACGGTGGTCGCCCCCACGATCGTGGCCAGCGCCAGGCGCGCCGCCCTCCGGGTGAACGTCGAGAACGAGGACACCGGCCAGACCCCTTCGCCACGTCCCGCCGCCGTGACGAGTCCGTGACCGGACCATGACAGGTGTCACATCGCGGTCGGCTCGCGACCGCGATGTCTACTTGCGGGCGGCGAGCTGGTTGGCCACGGCGACGAGGACGCCGACGCGGGCCGGGCCGGAGCGCTCGGCGGCCTGCACGGTGGCCAGGTCGGCCTCGTCGAGCCGGGCGAGCAGGCGGGTGATCTGCTCGGTGTCGAGGCTCTCGTACTCGGCGATCGGGAAGGCCAGGCTCGGGTCGCCCACCGCCTCGGCCAGGGCGTCGAGCACCGCCGGGCGGGCCTTGGTGCTGCGCTCGCGCTCGGCCACCACCGGGATCTCCTCGGGCCACAGCCGGGGCACGAGGGGGAGGATCTGCTCGGCGGCCAGGTCGTCGTAGTCGGCGATCGGGAAGGGCTCGACCTCGACCTGAGGCGCGCCCTCCACCTCGTCCTGAGGAGCAGCCCAGATCGAGCCGTCGTCGACCGCCGGGACCGGCGCCGGCTCGGGCTTGGCCAACCGGTCGCCCAGCCCGGCGATGGGGTCGGCCACCGCCGTGGCGACCGGCTGCGGCCCGGGGGACGGCTCGGCCGGGGCAGGCGTCGGCGTCAGCTCACGGCGACCGACCTCCCGCAGCTCGGCATCGCGCGCCGCCTCGGCCTCCAGCTCGGCCTCGGCGGCGGCGGCCCCGTGGGGGTCGACCGGCTCGGGCGGCTCGTCGGCGGCCGGGGCCGGGCGCACCCGGCTCAGCCGGGCCGACACGGCCACCACGGCGAGCGACGCCAGGCACAGGACCATCGAGAGGTAGAGGTCGCCGACCTCGCCGCCGGCCAGCCCGATCACGAGGAAGACGGCGGCGGCGACGAGCAGGACGAGGGCGCAGATGACCAGCACGATGGACCTCTCAGGGGACGACGGTGCGCTCGGTGCGCACGTGGTTTCGCCGTCGGGCAGGCCCATCCTGCCCCAGGAGGGGTGCTAGCGCCGGCGGCCGAAGCGGGGGCGGCCCCGACCGGCGTCGTCCTCGTAGCCGGGCCCGGCGCCCGGGTCCTCGGC
>JBQGCF010000303.1:0-3280 GCA_052038315.1 Iamia sp. | reverse complement strand
TGTCGGAGAAGCCGTGCTCGGCGGCAGCCGACCCGAAGCGGACGAGGTCCGCCGGCCCGTGCTCCTCGGCGGACAGGAAGATGCCGACGCGTGGTGCGCTCATCGCCGCCGCCTCCCCGGCCACCGGAGGGGGAAACGTCGGCTCCCCGCCCGGTCGAGGAGGTCGAGGGCCCGGGCCGCCTCCATGTGGGTCCAGAGCAGAGGCGTGTTGCCCAGCGCCTCGGACCGGGCCGGGTCCCACTCCTCGGGCATCAGCCGGGGCAGCTGCCCGCACAGCCCGTCGGCCACGTCCCGGGCATCGTCGAGCCGCCCGGTCAGGGCGAGGGCCGACACCAGCCACCACGACACCGGGACGAAGGCGCCCTCGCGCCCGGCGAAGCCGTCGTCGACCGAGGTCGGGTAGCGGTGGACGAAGGGACCGGCGCCGAGGTCGCGGCGCACGGCGTCGACGAGCCGCCCGGCCTCGTCGGACCGGGGCGGCAGGAGGCCGAGCACGACGAGGAGGAGGCACGACGCGTCGGGGACGTCGTCGTCGTAGGCCTGGGGCAGGCGGCCGTCGGGGCGGAGGGCGCCGAGGACGCGCTGCTGTGCCCGGTCCCGCCCCCGGCGCCAGCGGCGGATCGCCCCGAGCCGCCACGGCCGGCGCCGGCGGGCGATGCGCACCGCCCGGTCGAGGGTGATCCAGCGACCGAGGTCGGCGGCGACCAGGTCGGCCGGGTCCCGCCGCTCCCAGATGCCGGAGGTCGGCTCGCCCCACGACTCCAGGCAGCGGTCGGCCAGGGCCTCGACGATCGACCACAGCCGCCGGTCGATCCGCCCGCCCGAGCGGTGGTGCACCCACAGCCCCTCCAGCACGAAGCCGAGGGCGTCGTACTGCACCTGGCCCCTCGCGTCGTTGCCGACCCGGACCGGGAGCGAGCCCTGCCACCCGGCCACGCCGGGGATCTCCCGCTCGTCGGGGACGTCCTCGTCGCGCACCGTCCGCACCGGGGTCGACAGGATCCCGTCGGGTCCGAGGTCCCGCAGGAAGCGGACGTAGGGCCGGGCGATGTCGACCGCCCCGAGGTGGTGGGCCACGGCCAGGGCCAGCGAGCTGTCCCGCAGCCAGGTGTAGCGGTAGTCGAACTGCCGGTCGGCCCCCACCGCCTCGGGCAGCGAGGTGGTCGGGGCGGCCAGCACCGCACCGGTCGGCGTGTAGGTGCAGGCCCGCAGGACGTGGAGGGCGTCGACGCAGCGGTCCCGGTGGCCGACGGGGAGCCGGGACCCGGCGGCCGCCCGATCGGCCTCGTCCCGCGCCGCCGAGAGCCGCTCCCAGAGGGCGTCGGGGTCGGGCTCGACCGGCTCGCCCAGGGCCAGGGTCAGCGCCGCCCACTCCCCCTGCGGCGCCCGCAACCGGATCACGCCCGGCTCGGGGCCCGGGGTGCCGCCCCGGAGCACGACGGTGGTCGAGCCCAGGGTCGCGGTGTTCCCGTCCCAGCCGGCGCAGGGCTGGTCGAAGCCGCCGAGGGGCGAGCGGTGGACGACGTCGAGGTCGGCGTCGAGGCCTCGGACCAACCGCACGAGGGCGGAGCCGTGCTCGGTGGCCAGCAGCCCGTCCCACAGCTCGACCCGCTCGTCGTCGACCCGGATCACCGTCATCAGCGTCGGGCCGGCGACGGCGCCGGGCACGTCGACCACCTGGGCGCCGTCGAAGCCGGCGGTGGGCCCGTCGGGGTCGAGCAGGCCCCACAGCAGCGGTGGGTCGTCCGGCTCCGGCGCGCACCACCAGTCGACCGTCCCGTCGGGCTGGACCAGAGCCACCGAGCGGCCGTCGCCCAGCAGCCGGTGGTCGGCGATGGTCGGCCAGCGCCGGGGCCCGCTCACGCTCCGCCCGGGGCGAACGCCGGGGCCACCTCGCGGGCCCAGAAGTCCATGAACCCGGCCTGGTCGGGTCCGACCTGGTGGACGTAGACCCGGTCGTAGCCGGCGGCGCCGAAGCGGGCCACCGCCCGGTGGTGGCGGTCGGGGTCGGGGCCGCACACCACCGCCTCGGCGATGGCGTCCTCGGTGACCATGCCGGCCAGGGCGGCGAAGTCGCTCGGTTGCTCCAGCTCGCTGTTGAGCCGCTCCGGGACGGCTCCGTTCGGCCACCACTCGAGGGCGGTGCGGCGGGCCTCCTCCTCGGTCGGCGCCCAGCACACGTGGACCTGGCCGATGCGGGGCTTGCCGCTCCCGCCGGCCCGCTCGAAGGCCTCGACCAGGTTGGGGCTCGGGCTGTAGCTGATCATGCCGTCGCCGGCCTCGCCCGCCAGCTGGGCCGACCGCCTTCCGCTGGCGGCGACGAGGATCGGTGGCGGGGTGGGAGGGACGGTGAAGAGCTGCATGTGCTCGACCCGGTAGTGGTCGCCCTCGTGGTTCACCTTCTCGCCGGTCAGCAGGTCGCGGATGACCTCGATGGCCTCGGCCAGCATCCGGCGGCGCTCGCCCGGGCGGGGCCACCGCTCCCCCACCACGTGCTCGTTGAGCCGCTCGCCGGTGCCGACGCCGAGCTCGAAGCGGCCCGGGGCCAGCACCGTGGCGGTGGCCGCGGCGTGGGCCACCACGGCCGGGTGCATGCGGATGATCGGGGCGGTCACGCCGGTGGCGAGGCGGAGGCCGTCGGTGGCCTGGGCGATGGCGCCGAGGACGCCCCACACGAAGGCGGCGTGGCCCTGCCGGGGCGTCCACGGGTGCAGGTGGTCGGAGATCATCGCCGCGCCGAAGCCGCTGGCCTCGGCCCGCACCGCGTGCTCGACGAGGGCCCGGGCGCCGTGCTCCTCGCTGGAGAGCCAGTAGCCGACCTCAGGCATCGAGATCGAGGTCCCGGCGCCGGACCAGCCCCACGAGGCGACCGTCGAGCAGGGTGACCAGCACGTGGTCCTGGCCCTCGTCGTCCATGCTGGCGGCCAGCTCGGAGGCGGTGATGCTGGGCCGCACGGTGGGCGGGCCGGGCTGCAGGACGTCGACGACCGGGGTGCCGTCGTCGCCGTCGAGGGTGTCGGGCCGCAGCGCCCCGACGACGACGTCGCCGTCGGCCAGCACGACGATCGGCGCGCCCTCGCCGCCACCGACGTCACGGGCGGCCTCACGCGCCTCGCCGATGGTGGCGTCGACCCCGACCCGGCCGACGTCGCGCCGGGCCAGCGCCCCGGCCCGGACCTCGGACTGCGTCGTGCCCTCGACCGCGTGGCCGAGCCCCAGCCACTCGGTCTTGGAGCCCCGGTGGTCGTACACGGGGCCGAAGCCGTAGGCCTCGAGCAGG
>JBQGCF010000302.1:0-9763 GCA_052038315.1 Iamia sp. | reverse complement strand
CGGAGCCGTCGGCGTCGACGCTCAGCCGCTTGACCGGCACGTTCATGCGGTGCTGCTCGTCCCCGGTGCTGTAGGCCACGCCCCGGCCGGCGGGGTGGCCGGCGCCGAACACCGCCACCGTCGGCGCCGGGCTGCCGGGCCCCGGGCGACATCGGTCGAGGGCGCAGGCGAGGAGCGTCCCGGCGGCGCCGGCTCCCACGATGGCGATGTCGACCGCGTCCCGCACCTAACTCCCCATTTCCTGTCGGGAAGGAAGGCTACAGGCTCCGTGGCAGGCTGCCGCCATGGAGGAGCCGCCCACCCGGGAGCGCATCGTCGACGCCGCCGTCGACTGCCTCGTCCGGTTGGGCTGGGAGAAGACCACGATCAGCGAGGTTGCCACGCAGGCGGGGGTCAGCCGGCCCACCGTGTACGCCCACTTCCGGACCAAGGACGATCTCTTCGTCGAGGTCTCGGGCCGGGCCGCCCAGCGCATCAGCGAGCGGGTGGTCGCCGAGGCCGGCGCCGAGGCCGCGAACGGGGCCGAGTTCGTGGTCGAGACCGTGGTCACGGCGGTGCGCGAGTACCGGGCCGACCCGTCGGCCTCGCTGGTCGGGCTGGTGCGACCGGGCCAGGCGCTGGCGGCGGAGTCGGTCGAGGTGTCCCGCCGGGCCCTCGAGCCCCTGCTCCGCTGGGAGCCGCAGCTGGCCGACGAGCTCGACGAGGTGGCCGAGACGGTCATGCGCTTCGTCGTCTCGCTGCTGGTCGACGACGGCACCCGCCATCGGACCGACGACGACCTCCGCGCCTACCTCCACCGCCGCCTCGTCCCCGCTTTACACATCTCGCCCTGAGTGTAAGGTCGGCGGCGTGACGGTCGACACAGCAGCACGCCAGATCCACCACCGCACCTGCCCGCTGTGCGAGGCCATGTGCGGGCTCGAGGTCCACGTCGAGGGCGAGCAGGTCGTGCTGATCCGCCCGGACCGGGAGGACGTCTGGAGCAAGGGCCACATCTGCCCCAAGGGCACCACGCTCGGCCACCTCCACCACGACCCCGACCGCCTCCGCACCCCGATGATCCGGGAGGGCGACACCTGGCGGGAGGCCACGTGGGACGAGGCCCTGGCCCGCTGTTCGGACCTCCTCGGGCCGGTCGTCGCCGAGCACGGCATCGAGGCCGTCACCGCCTACGTCGGCAACCCGCTGGCCCACGCCTTCAGCCTCGGCCGCTACGTCGGGATCCTGATCGGGATGTCGGGCATCCCCATGATCTACAGCGCCGGCACCGTCGACCAGTGGCCCAAGAACGTCAGCTCCCACCTGATGTACGGCGGCATGTGGCGCATCCCCGTGCCCGACATCCCCCGCACCGACCTGCTGGTGGTGATGGGGGCCAACCCGGCGGCGTCGCAGGGCTCGCTGCTCAGCTGCCCCGACGTGATGGGCCGGATCGACGACATCCGGGCCCGGGGCGGGAAGGTCGTGGTGATCGATCCTCGCCGCACGAGGACGGCGGCGGCCGCCGACGAGTGGCTGGCCATCACGCCGGGCACCGATGCCGCCCTCCTGGCCGCCGTGGCCCAGGTCGTCTTCGCCGAGGGGCTGGTCCGGCTGGGGAACGCCGAGGGACTGCTCGACGGGCTCGACGACGTCGCCGCCCTCGTCGCCGACTGGACCCCCGAGCGGGTCGAGGGCGTCACCGGCATCCCGGCCGACCGCATCCGCACCCTCGCCCGGGAGCTGGCCACCACCGAGCGGGCCGTCGTCTACGGCCGCATCGGCACGTGCAACCAGGAGTTCGGCACCCTCGCCTCGTGGCTGGTCGACGTGGTCAACACGATCACCGGCCACCTCGACGCGGTCGGCGGGCTGACGTTCCCGGAGCCGGCGGCCTGGCCGGTGACCGACCTGCCCATGCCCGGCCTGGAGGGCGGCAAGGCCGAGTTCGGGCGGTGGAGGACACGGGTGCGGGGCGCGCCCGAGGTGCTGGGCCACGTGCCGGTCAGCTGCCTGGCCGAGGAGATCGCCACGCCGGGCGAGGGCCGGATCCGGGCCCTGTTCACGGTGGCCGGCAACCCGGTCCTGTCGACGCCGGGCGGCGACCACCTCGACGAGGCCCTGGCCGGGCTCGACTGCATGATCAGCGTCGACAACTGGATCAACGAGACGACCCGCCACGCCCACGTGATCCTCCCCGGGCTCTCGCCGCTGGAGCAGCCCCACCACGACGACCTGATCTGGAACTTCGCCGTCGGCAGCGGGGCCAACTGGTCCGATGCCGTCTTCCCGCCGAGCGACGGCCGGCCGCTGGAGTGGGAGATCCTGATCCGGCTGGCCTGCGCCTGCCTGGGCCAGCGGGCCGAGGACGCCGACGTCACCGCCATCGACGACGGCTACTTCGACGTCATGGCCTCGACCCGGGGCATCGACGGCGCCGCGGTCAGGGCGCAGTACGCGGCCGACGGGCTGTACCCCGAGGGCGGGCCCGAGCGGCTGCTCGACCTCACCCTGCGCTCGGGGCCCTTCGGCGACCGCTACGGCGAGGTGCCCGACGGCCTGACCCTGGAGAAGCTGAAGGAGCAGCCCCACGGCGTCGACCTCGGCCCCAACCGGCCCGGCCGCCTGCCCGAGGTCCTGACCGTGCCCGGCGGCAAGGTCGTCCTGGCGCCGGACTACATCACCGCCGACCTGCCCCGGCTGGCCGAGCGGCTGGAGCGGCCGGCCGACGACCTCGTCCTCGTCAACCGCCGGCACCTGCGCTCCAACAACTCGTGGATGCACAACGTGCGGGTGCTGGTGAAGGGCAAGGACCGCTGCACCCTCCAGATCCACCCGTCCGACGCCGACCGCTACGGGCTGGTCGACGGCGGCGTGGCCACGGTGGCGTCCGAGGCCGGGTCGATCGAGGTGCCGGTCGAGCTGACCGCCGACATCCGCCCCGGCGTGGTGTCGCTCCCGCACGGCTGGGGCCACGACCGGCCCGGCACCCGGCTGTCGATCGCCGCCGAGCACGCCGGGGTCAACAGCAACATCCTCTCCCCGGGCACGTTCGTCGACGTCCCCAGCGGCAACGCGGCGGTCAACGGCATCCCGGTGACGGTCGCCCCGGCTGGGTAGACCCCGTCGGTGCACCTCCTGCGACCGACCGAGCCGCTCGACGACCTGCTCGACCTGTACCTGGTCGACCGAGAACCGCTCGCCGACCGGCCGTGGGTCCTGGCCAACATGGTCGGCGGGCTCGACGGCACCGCGGCGGTCGGCGGCCGGGTCGGGGCGCTGTCCGACGACACCGACGCCGTCCTCTTCCGCTCGCTGCGGGCGGTGGCCGACGTGGTGGTCGTCGGGGCCGAGACCGCCCGGCGGGAGCGCTACGGCCCGGTGGTGCTGCCCGACGAGCTGGTCGCCAGCCGGGTCGCCGCCGGGCTCGACCCCACCCCGCCGATCGCCATCGTCAGCCGGTCGCTGAAGCTCGACTGGGACCTGCCGCTGTTCACCTCGCCGCCGGCGACCGCCGGGCCTCGCCCGATCGTCGTGACGTGCGGGGCGGCCGACCCCACCCTCGTCGAGCGGGCCGAGGCGGTGGCCGACGTGATCGTGGCCGGCGAGGCCGAGGTCGACCCGGCGGCCGCCCTCCACGCCCTGAAGGAGCGGTGCGGGGCCCGGGTCGGGCTGTGCGAGGGCGGTCCGACGCTGCTCGGCCAGGTCGCCGCCGCCGGCCTGCTCGACGAGCTCTGCCTCACCATCGCCCCGATCCTCGGCGGCGACCCGCTGCCGGTCAGCGTCACGCCGCCGGGCGCCGACCTGGCCCACATGCGGCTGGCCCACGTGGCCGAGGCGCACGGCTCGCTCTACCTGAGGTACCTGCGCGCATGACCGGCACCGACCCCTTCGACGCCATCGCCGCCTCGCTCGACCCGGCCATGGTCGTCGTCACCAGCGCCCACGACGGCGAGCGGGCGGGATGCCTGGTCGGCTTCCACGCCCAGTCGAGCATCGAGCCCCACCGGTACTGCGTGTGGCTGTCGAAGGCCAACCACACCGGCCGCATCGTGGCCCGGGCCCCGGCCCTCGCCGTCCACTTCCTCGCCGCCGGCCAGCGCGACGTGGCCGAGCTGTTCGGCACGCTGTCCGGCGACGACGTCGACAAGTTCGACCGCTGCGCCTGGACCGAGGGCCCCGACGGCGTCCCGCTGATCGACGCCGTGCCCCGGCGCATCGTCGCCCGCAAGGTGGCGGTCCTCGACGAGGGCGGCGACCACCTGTGCGTCGTCACCGAGCCCGTCTCGGCCGAGACCGACGGCCCCTTCACCCCGCTCCGCCTGGCCGACGTCGACGACCTCACCCCCGGTCACGAGGCCGAGGAGCGGCCCACCCCACCCACCGAGCGGGCGGACGACTAGCCCGTCGGCAGCCGCTCGTCGGCGGTGCCCTCGGTGGCGACCAGGTCGCGGGGCCCGAGCAGCTTGGCCAGGAGGTGGTCGCCGGCCAGCACGGGCGGGTGGCGGGGCGGGTCGTCGGTGCTGGTGCAGGTCGGGAGGACCTCGACCAGGGCGTCGTGGTCGCCGTCGTGGAAGAAGGCCATCGACCGTCGCACCGCCGGCCCGTCGACCCCGGCCGCCGGGGGGACGACGCGGTGCAGGGTCGACCGCCAGCGGTCGTTCGTCCACCGGGCGAGGAGGTCGCCCAGGTTGACCAGCAGGGCGCCGGGGGCGGGGACGACGTCGTGCCAGGCCCCGTCGGGACCGACGATCTGCAGCCCCGGCACCGGGTCGGCCCACAGCACGGTCACGATGCCGTAGTCGGTGTGGGCGCCCATGCGCTGCTGGCCGGGGAGCGGGTCGGGGCTGCCGGGCGCCCGCTCGTAGCGGATGCTGCGGAGCATGTCGGTCGAGTGCCGGGTGTGCTGCTCGAAGAAGTCCTCCTCCAGCCCGAGGGCCACGGCGAACAGCCCGGTCAGCCGGTGGGCGAGGGCGCGCACGGCGACGAAGTAGGCGTTCAGGGCGGGGCGCAGCTCCGGTGGCCCGGCGCTGGGCCACAGGTTGGGGGCGAGGTGGCGGTGGCGCTCGGCCCGGACGGCGGGGTCGTCCTCGTCGACCACGTCGGCGCCGATGTTGAACGCCTCGAACAGGTCGGGCGGGCTCTCGACCCCGAGGCTGTAGGAGAGCGACTCGTCGCCCGGCGCCGCGTACCCCCGGTCGACGTCGGTCCGCGGCGGCCGCCCGTCGAGCTTCACCTCGAGCGGCAGGGCGAAGTAGGCGTCGAGCGCCGCCACCGCGGCGCCGATCACCTCGTCGGGGATCCCGTGCCCCACGACCTGCAGGAAGCCGACCGTCCGGCAGGCCTCGTCCACCGCCGCCGGATCGGCATCCGACAGGTCGATCACCGGCACCAGCGCACCCATGCGCGGCATGCCTAGTCGAAGGTGACGACGAGCCTCGCCACCTTGCCGGAGGCTGAACCGGTGAGGCGCATGGTGCCGGTGGCACCGGTGGCGTCCCAGCGGTAGGGGACGACCGTCTCGTCGCCGTCGAGGGCGATCTCGCCGCTGATCGAGATGGTGTCGTCGGGGGGCTGGGCGGCGTAGGCGGAGGCGATGGCGTCCCGGCCGGTGAAGGGGCCGACCGGCGGTCCGACGAAGGCGAGCACGGCGTCGGCGGCGAAGCGGTCGGCGAAGGCGTCCCAGTCGCCCGACCGCACCGCCGTGTTGAAGGCGGCGACGTGCTCGTCGGCGTTCACCGGGCGAGGTGCGGGGCGGCGCGCCCGGCGATCAGCGGGAGGTCGAGGTAGGTCCTGATCCCCGGCTCGGCCCGGTGGACGTAGGGGATGGCGTTCACGCAGTGCATGGCGGTGGCGACGATGCCGGGGTTGCGCTCGACGCCGTCCTCCCAGCGCTCGGGCTGGAGCCCCTCGAAGGTCAGCTTCACCGTCGGGTCGCCGGTGACCTCGACCTCGAAGCGCTCGCCGCCGATCGTCCACGGCGGGTCGAGGTCGTCCTCGCCCATCAGCCAGTTCACCGCCGCCGTCACCACCGGTGTGCCGTCGACGAGCGCCTCCCACTGGAAGCGGCGGGCCGCGACCTGCCCCGGCCGGATGTCGCCGATGGGCGAGGGGATCGGCGCCGTGGCCACCGCCACCTCCTGGGTGGTCCGCAGCTCGGGGTCGGCGGCGAAGCCCATCTCGTCGACGACCATCTGCACGGCCCGCCCGAAGCCGCCGGTCAACAGGCCGGCCATCGGCGAGGCGAGGGCCTCCTCGGGGGTCGCCCCGAACGCCATGATGTGGCGGATCACGTCGGGGGCCCCGTAGCTGCGGATGTCGGAGAACTCCTCGGCCCGCACGTGGGTCGCCGCCGCCACCAGCGACGACACCATCAGCGGGAAGCGCTCGGTGATCCCGCCCGGGTGGATGCCGGTGCCGTGCAGCGTCGTCCCGCCCTCGGCGCAGGCCGCCTCCAGGTCCGGGTGGCGCCCGGGCTTCGGGTAGACCCAGCCGACCGGCGTGACCACGTCCTTGCCCGACCGCAGGATCCGGGCGACCTGGGCCTCGTCGGGGACCAGCGGGGCGTAGACGACGCAGTCGGCGTCGAGGCCGAGCACCGCGTCCTCCTCCGCGCTGGCCGCCACGCCGATGGCCGGGATGCCGGCCAGCTCGCCGGCGTCACGTCCGGCCTTGTCCGAGGAGTGCACCCAGCACCCGACCAGCTCGAGGTCGGGGTGGCGGACGACGCCCTCGATGGCCGCTCGTCCCACCCCACCCGTCGCCCACTGGATCACACGGATCGCCATGCGGCGACCGTATCTGACGCCTCGTCAGGCCGCGGAGGAGAGGGCCTCGGCCGGGGAGGGCGGCTCGGCGGTGACCTCGGCCTCGACCGAGGCGGGAGCGGGGAGCAGCGAGGAGCGGCCGGCGGCCCACGAGCCGAGGATGTGGCCGGCGAAGCGGGCCTCGACCCGGCTGAGGGCGGCGGCGCCGAAGACGACGTCGGGGCCCAGGTCGGGATCGGCCTCGACGAGCGGGCCGACCATGCCCTCCAGGGCCAGCCGGGCGTGGTGCTCGTCGACCTCGATGTGCACGGCGTAGAACCGCTCCAGGGCCGGCATGTCGCCGTGGCGCTGGGCCGCCCGCAGGTAGTGGCCCATGGGGACGACCGAGCACATCTCGAACAGGGCCAGGTGGCCGACGGCCGCACCCCGGAGGCGGCGGTTGAGCCCGAACATGCTGATCAGGTTGTCGGTGGCGAGGGTGACGCCGGGCAGCCGGTCGACGTAGGACCCGAAGGTCGGGTCGAGCCCGAGGTCCTCCATCGCCGCCGCGAACAGCTCGCAGTGGGCCTCGCCGGGTACGCCGTCGCCGTACTCGTCGGCCTGGATCTCGACCATGGCGGCCCGCCCGGGACCCCGTAGGCGGGGGATGGCCCAGGTGTGGGGGTCGGCCTCCTTCAGCTGGTAGGCCGAGCGGTGGATGGCGACCTCGCGGACCTGGTCGAGGGTGCCCCGGTTGCCGACCGTGCGGGCCAGCGGCGGCCCGGCCCAGGCGCTGATGGCCCGCAGGGCGCAGGCCGGGTTGGTCGGCAGCTCGTCCGGCCGGTGCTCGATCCGCAGGTCGTGCTCGAAGAGCTGCTCCAGCCGGGCTCGGAAGGCGAGGGTGGCCGGGTCCCACTCCATGTCGTCGGGGATGCCGGCGAAGCCGCTGTAGTGGAGCTGGTAGCAGCACCAGAGGGCGAGGTGGAGGTCGTCGTCGACCAGGGCGTTGCCCACCGGGCCGACCTCGGCGGGCAGGGCCAGACCCTCGGTCCACCAGGCGAGCAGGGCCGCCGAGAGCGGGCCACGGGGGCGGGGGAGTGCAGGGCTGGCGGACACGGCGCCCCCACTCTCCCCAGCCTCACCAGGGCAAACGGCCGCTGCGAGCGGTCAGCCCTTCGGGTGAGAGGCGTGCCGGCTGCGGCGCCAGTCCTCCCGCGAGCTCCGGTCGGGGCGGAAGCCGTGGTCGATGCCCCACAGCGCCGCCTCCGTGCGGGTCGACACCCCGATCTTCCGGAAGATCTTCTGGGTGTGGGTCTTCACCGAGTTGACCCCGATGTAGAGGGCGGTGGCGATGTCCCGGGTGCTGCCGCCCTGGGTGATCAGGGCCAGCACCTCGCTCTCCCGCTCGGTCAGCCCGGCCGCCTGGCCCGGCCAGGTGCGGACGCCGGGGTCGGCGGCGTCGAGGTCGGTCTCGGGGTCGACCGTCGTCCGGGCGACCACCTCCTCGCCGCGGTGGACGGCGACGATCCCCTCGGCCAGGCGGCGGCCGTCGAGGCCCTTGCTCAGGTAGCCGTCGGCCCCGGACCGCAGGGCGGCGTCGATCAGGTCGCGGTCGACGTCCCAGGCGTAGACGGCGACCTTGCCCACGTTGGGGTGCTCGGCCAGCGAGGCGATCAGGCCGGCCCCGTCGGGCAGGGCGAAGCAGTCGAGGAGGACCACGTCGACCCGGTGGTCCGGGCCCTCCTCGGTCGTCCGCTCGACGACGCGCACGAGATCGGCATGGGGTGCCAGGAGGGCTGCGGTACCGGCGACGACGATGTCGTAGTCGTCGACCACGCACACCCGCACGGGAGCTTCGTTCACCTGCGCATCGTGCCACGCTGCGCCGGTCCGCTCGGAAGTGTGTGGGGGACCCTCCATCGGGCAGCCTCTCCGGGTGGCCGACGAACCCTGCACCCCGACCACCCCGTTGGCCGACGATCCCGCGCTGCGGGTCGAGGTGGCGGCGGACCTCGAGGCCATCGACGGCGTGCGCACCCAGGTGGTCGCGCTGGCCGCCGACTGGGGGTTCATCGACCTCGAGGACCTGGAGGTGGTGACCAGCGAGCTGGTGACCAACGCCATCGTCCACGCCGGCTCGTCACCCGTCGTCGAGGTCCGCCTCGTCGGGGGCGACTGCGTCGAGGTCGCGGTGACCGACACCGATCCGGAGCCGCCGGTGAAGCGGATCCCGTACGAGCAGCACACCCGGGGCCTCGGGCTCCACATCGTCGACGCCCTCGCCGAGGAGTGGGGCGTCCGCGAAGCGGCCTCCGGCAAGGTCGTCTGGGCCCGCGTCGGCCCGCTCACCAGCTCCGCCGGCTGAACCGCGCGCCCGTGTGGCGCGTCCGGCCCGCTCGCCGGTCTCCAGGGTGGGACCATGGGCGAGATCGGCGATGACAAGAGCTTCGAGGGGTTCGTGGGCGAGGTCGAGCCGCGCCTGCGCCGGGCCCTCGCCGGGCACCTGCCGCTCGACGCCGTCCCCGACGCGGTCGGTGAGGCCCTGGCCTACGCCTGGCAGCACTGGGACAGGGTCCGGACCCTCGACAACCCGGCGGCCTACCTGTTCCGGGTGGGCCAGAGCCGCTCGCGGCGCCGGCGGGAGGGCGTGCCCGAGGGGCCCGACCCGGCCCGCCTGCCGGAGGTCGAGCCCGCCCTCGGCCCCGCCCTCCGAGCCCTGGCCCCGCAGCAGCGCTCCGCGGTGTGGCTCGTCCACGCCTGTGGGTGGACCTACGCCGAGGCGGCGTCGGCCCTGGGGATCAGCCCCTCGGCCGTCGGCACCCACCTGACCCGGGGCCTGGCCCACCTCCGCACCTCCCTGGGAGCGATCGATGCTTGAGACCCCGACCGACGATCCCGTGATCGCCCAGCTCCGGGCCTGGGCCGACGACCTGGCCGACCGGGTCCCGGCGCCGCCCCCCCCCCCCGCGGCGCGGGGCGGACGACGCCGCCCCCCCACCGGCCCGGCCCCGGCCGCCGCCCGGCGGGTCGTCCTGGCC
>JBQGCF010000301.1:0-13433 GCA_052038315.1 Iamia sp. | reverse complement strand
GTGGCCTCGGCGGGCAGGGCGGCGAGCCTCTGGTCGAGGACGTCGCGGACGGTGTCGGGGAGGGTCTGCACGTCGGCCGCGCCGAGGTCGCCGCCCTGGTCGGCCAGCGACTCGACGAAGAAGGGGTTGCCGGCGGTGCGGCTGTGGATGGCCCGGGCGGCGGCGACGTCGAGGGTGACGCCCCGATCGCCGAGCAGCACGGCGACCTCCTCGGCGGCCAGGCCCTCCAGCTCGACGACCGAGCCGACCCCGGCCCGCACCTGGTCGCCGACGAGCCGATCGAGGTCCGGTGTCGGGCGCCCGGCCGGCCGGCGGGTGGTGACGAGCACGAGGAGGCGCCCGGCCCGGGGGTGCTCGAGCAGGTGGCGCAGCAGGCTGAGGGTCGAGGTGTCGGCCCACTGGGCGTCGTCGACCACGAGCAGGGCGGGGCGGCCGGCGGTGACGTCGTCGACCAGGCCGGCCAGCGCCTCGTACATCTCGTAGCGGGTGGTGTCGGGCCGGGCGTCGACCAGGTCGGGCAGCAGCGGCGCGACCCCGGGGTGCCCGGCGAAGAGGGCCCGGCTGGCGTCCTCGCCCATCTCCCGGGTGGCCGTGCGCAGGGCCTCGACGACGGGCTGGTACGACAGCAGGGCGTCGGCGGTGCAGCGCCCCCAGAAGACGTGGCCGCCGTCGTCGTGGACCCGCTGGGCGATGGCCTGGGCCAGCCGGGTCTTGCCCATCCCGGCCTCGCCGGCCACCACCGCCAGCCGCCGGTCGCCGGCCTCGACCGCGGCCCACGCCGCCAGCAGCGCCTCGACCTCGGTCGCCCGCCCGACGAGCGGTCGCCGCGCCACCCCCGCCGGCGGCACCGCCAGCACCCCCTCCGGCACCACCGACCCGGCCTCCCCCTGCGAACTCGGGGGAGAAGGTGACCGGTTCGCGTCACCTTCTCCCCCGAGTTCGGCGGTGGGG
Source organism: Iamia sp. (assembly GCA_052038315.1). Lineage (GTDB taxonomy): Bacteria > Actinomycetota > Acidimicrobiia > Acidimicrobiales > Iamiaceae > Iamia. The sequence goes on along the minus strand of JBQGCF010000301.1, from coordinate 12,482 downwards.
CCGTCGTCGAGGGGGACGAGGTCGAGGGCCGGGTCCTGCTCCAGGACCTGGGCGGCGAGGCGGGCCAGCTCGGGACCGGGGTCGAGGCCCAGCTCCTCGGCCAGGTGGGCGCGGGTGCGCTCGTAGGCCCGCAGGGCGTCGGCCTGGCGCCCGCCCCGGTAGAGGGCCAGGACGAGCTGGGTGGCGAACCGCTCCCGCAGCGGGTGGGCGGTGGCGGCCGCCTCCAGGTCGCCGCTGACGACGGAGTGGCGGCCGGCGGCGCGGTGGCGGTCGACGCGGGCTTCCATGGCGGCCATGCGCAGCTCCTCCAGCCGCACCGCCGAGGGCTGGGCCCAGGGCTCGTCGGCCAGGTCGGCGAGGGCGCTGCCGTGCCAGAGGGCGAGGGCCTCGTCGAGCCGGGCGACGGCGGTGTCGACCTCGGCCCGGCTCGCCCGGGTCCCGGCCGGCAGGGCGGCCTGCTCGACCATGTCCTCGAAGCGGGCGGCGACCAGGCCGGCCGGGTCGACGGCCAGCCGGTAGCCGTCGCCGACCCGCTCGATGACGGCATCCCCGTCGCGCCCGAGGGCCCGGCGCAGGTTGGAGACGTAGCTCTGGATCGTGCCCAGGGCGGTGCGGGGCGGCTCGCCGTCCCACAGCTCGTCGACGAGCCGGTCGACCGGCACCGTCGCCCCCTCGGCCAGGGCCAGCCGGGCCAGCACGGCCTTCTGCCGCCGCCCGCCGAGGGCGACCTCGATCCCGTCCCGCCGGGCCCGCAGCGGACCCAGCACCGACACCTCGAGCACGACGCCATCCCCCTTCATCGTCAGGACTCTGGCCCCTGGGCCGGGTCGAGGGCCAGGTGGAGGCCGAGGTCGGCGGCCAGGGTCGAGGCCCGGTCCAGATCGGCGGCGGCCTGCTCCTCGTCGCCCGGTCCGCCCCGGCGCCGCAGCAGCCGGGACCGGTCCCAGCGCGCCCGCGCCTCCCACGGGAGGTAGCCGTCGGCGGTGGCCATGTCGACCGCGGTGGTGAGGGCGGCGATCGCCCCCTCGACGTCGTCCAGGACCTCGCGCACCAGGCCGAGGACCCGGGCCATCGGGCCGAGCACGCCCGAGCCCATGCCGCTGATGGCGACCCGTCGCTCCAGCGGGGCGAGGGTCTCGGCCAGCCCGGCGCAGGCGACCTGGTCGCGCCCGGCGGCGGCCGCCTCGGCGACCAGGTAGGTCGTCACGTACCAGAGCGAGGTGCCGTACCGCGAGGCCCACCGGCCCTCGTCGAAGAGCGGGCCGTAGGCGTCGGCTGCGGCGGCGTGGTCACCGCTCGCCGCCAGCCCGGCGCAGAGCACGGCCCGCCAGGCCTGCAGCCGGGGGAACTCGGCGACCCGCTCCACGGCGATGGGCACCAGCGTCGGCAGGGTGCCCCGGTCGCGGGCGATGTTGACCTGCTGGGCCGACCACATCAGCAGGGCGTTGGTGCCGTGGGCCTCGATCCCGACCTCCAGGGCCTCGTCGGACAGGGCCGCGCCCCGCGCCTGGTCGCCCCGGAGCAGGGCGAGGGTGGCGTCGAGGAAGAGGAGGTAGGCGCGGTAGCCCGGTCGGTCACGGGTGGCGACGAGGGTGCGCAGCCGCTCGAGGTCGGCCTCGGCGGCGGCCAGCCGGTCGGCCTCGATGTTGCCGGTGACGTCGAAGGTCAGCGACATGACCTCCATCTCGGTCCAGCCCCGCGCCGCCTCGTCCATCTCCGGTGCCAGCCGCAGCCGCTCCTCCAGCCCGGCCGGACCGGCGATGGCGATGCGCCGGGCCAGCATGGCGAGGGCGCGGAGCCGGTCCCGCTCCCGGCCCGGCACCTCCTCGGCCCGGGCCAGGGCCTCGGCGGCCATGGCCTCCTGGGTGTCGGGATCGACCCCGTCGCGGGCGATCGAGCCCCACGCCAGCAGGGCCGAGCGCTCGGCCGCATGCCCCGGCGGCAGCCCGGCGAGGGCCTCGTCGAGCAGGGCGATCAGGTCCTCGTCGACCATCCCGTAGGCCAGCCCGACGCCCGCCTCCAGCAGGGCCTGCTCCTGGGCGGCCCGGGCGAGGAGGACGCCGTCGCCGGCCCGGCGGGCGACCGCCACCGCATCGCGGATCGCCGCCTCGCCCTGCTCCCGCTCGCCCAGGTGGCGGGCCACGACGGCGGAGAGGGTCAGGGCCTCGGCCCGCAGCCCGGCCTCGGCGGTGGGCTCGGCGTCGAGGGCGGCGAGGGCCCGGTCGACCCAGCGTCGGGCCTCGTGGTCGGCCAGCACCTCGATGGCCTCGGTGGCGGCGTCGAGGGCGGCCCGGGCCCGGCGGGCGAGCGGGGCCAGGCGGCCGGCGGCGAGGACGTGCTCGGCCACCGCTCCGGCGGACACGGCCGTGCCACCGGCCTCGAGGGCGTCGGCCACCCGCACGTGGAGGTGGGCCTCGCGGTTGCGGGTGGTGCGTGCGATCAGGGCCTGGCGGACGAGGGCGTGGGGGAACGTGACCCAGCCCAGGTCCTCGTCCTCGGCGAGCAGGCCCCCGGCGACGGCGGCGTCGACTACGTCCAGCAGCTCGTCGGGGCCCGTGGCGGTGACCGCGCCGAGGAGGGCCAGGTCGACGCGGAGCCCGCTCACCGCGGCCGCGGTCAGCACGGCGGCGGCGTCGGGGTCGAGGGCGGCGAGCCGACCGTCGAGCACGTCGCGCACCGACACCGGCAGCTCGCGGGCGTCGCCGCCGCCCAGGTCGCCGCCGTGGTCGGCCAGGGCCTCCAGGAAGAAGGGGTTGCCGCCCGTCCGCCGGCGCAGCTCCTCGGCCGCCCCGGCGGCGACCGTGACGCCCCGGTCGCCGAGCAGCTCGGTCACCGCCGTCGTGTCGAGCCCGGGCAGCCCGACCTCGGTCAGCCGCTCGGCCCGGCGCTGGGCGGCGACGAAGGCGTCGAGCTCGACGGTGGCCCGGCCGGCGGGGCGGCGGGCGGTGGCGAGGATGAGGAAGCGGCCGCCCCGCTCGTGGGCCAGCAGGTGGTCGAGCAGGCCGAGGGTGGCGGTGTCGGCCCACTGCACGTCGTCGACCACGAACAGCATCGGCGCCGTCCCCGACACGTCGGTGACCAGCTCGGCCAGCGCCTCGTAGAGGGCGTAGAGGTCGGTGCGCCGGGCCTCGTCGGCGGCCTCCGGGACGATGTCGGGGAGGAGGCGCCCCAGCGCCGGGCGGGCCCCGACCAGGCCGCGGGCGGCGACGGCGCCCATGGCGTCGGTGGCGGTCCGGAAGGCCTCGACGACCGGCTGGTACGGCGCCAGCGACTCGGCCGTGCACCGCCCCCACAGCACCTGGCCGCCCTCGGCGTGGACCGTGCGGGCGAGCTGCTGGGCCAGGCGGGTCTTGCCGGCGCCGGGCTCGGCGGCCACCAGGGCGAGCCGCCGGCCGCCCTCCCGCGTCGCGGCCCAGACGGCGCCGAGCGTGTCGAGCTCCTCGGCCCGGCCGACGAAGCGGCTGAGCTGTCGCCGCCCCTCGACCGCCGGCGGCAGCGGCAGCACCCCCGCCGGCACCGCTGCGGCGGCCCCATCCTGCGAACTCGGGGGAGACGGTGACGCGAACCGGTCACGTTCTCCCCCGAGTTCGCCGGGGGTGGAGGGGGGGACGTGGTCGAGGACGGGGTCGTGGGCCAGGACCTGGTCGGCCAGGCGGGCCAGGTCGGGGCTGGGGTCGAGGCCGAGCTCGTCGGCCAGGTGGGTGCGGGCCCGGTCGTAGGCGCGGAGGGCCTCGGCCTGGCGACCGCTGCGGTAGAGGGCCAGCACCAGGAGCGCGGTCAGCCGCTCGCGCAGCGGGTGGGCGGTGGCCTCGGCCTCGATGTCGCCCACGACCACGGCGTGCCGCCCGGCCTGCAGGAGGAGGTCGAAGCGGGCCTCGGTGGCGGCGAGGCGCAGCTCCTCCAGCCGGACCGCCGGGCCCCGGGCCCACGGCTCGTCGGCCAGATCGCCCAGGGCCGGGCCGTGCCAGAGGGCGAGGGCCTCGTCGAGGGCGGCGATGCGGTCGTCGAGGGCGCCCGTCGCCGACCCGGTGACCAGGCCCTCGAACCGGGTCGCGGTCAGCGCCGCCCCGCCCGGATCGATGCGGTAGCCGTCGCCCACCCGCTCGACCACGACCGATCCGTCGTCGGCCAGCACCCGGCGCAGGTTGGAGACGTAGCTCTGGAGGGTGTTGGTGGCGCTGCGGGGCGGGTCGCCGTCCCACAGGTCGTCGATCACCCGGTCGGCCGCCACCACGTCGCCACCGGCGATGGCCAGCCGGGCCAGGACCGCCCGCTGGCGTCGCCCGCCGAGCCCCAGGTCCTCGCCCCGGCGGCGGGCGCGCAGGGGCCCGAGCAGCGAGATCTCCAGTTCGGTGGTGGTGCTGGTCTCGATGGCGGCTGGTCCGGCGGCACGTGCCCGCGTGCGGCCCGTGAGACTAGGCCGCCCGGCGGCCGCCCCGGACCGGCGCCGGGGCCGGCTCCGGCATCCCGGCCAGGTCCGTGAGCAGGTCGAGGGCCCGGCCGACCTCGCCCCGGCGGATCAGCGGCCCGCGGGCCGAGGCGATCGTCCGGGGCCCGTGCACCGCCACCCGGCTCACCGCGGCCCGCCAGCGGTGCGGGTCGACGTCGGCGATCCACGGCGCCAGCCGCCGGTGGTAGGTCGAGAAGCCGTCCTCCCAGACGTCCCGGTCGAGGACCGACACCTCGTCCACCTCGTGGGGGACCGGCGTCCCGAAGCACACCGACGACCAGTACACGCCGGTGGCCGGGTCGAACAGCCCCATGGTGGCGGGGGAGTCGTAGGCCGGGGGCCGGGTGACGCACAGGTCGCGCCCACCGACCTGGAGGACGTCGCCCTCGGCCACCCAGCGGCAGCGCTCGGGGGCCAGGTCCGGGGCCCTGTCGGCGAGCCGGGCGGCCATGGCCCACGACGCCACGACGGTCGCCCCCGGGCAGCGGGCCACGACCTCGGCCACGCCGCCGCAGTGGGCCGGGTCGTCGTGGCCCAGCACCACCCAGCGCACGGCGGCCACGTCGACGAGGGCCTCGACCTGGTCCCACCAGCCGGCGTCGGACCCGGCCCCGGTGTCGACCAGGACTGGCGCCTCACCCGTCACGACCAGGGAGTTCAGCGGCAGGCTCGGCCCCTCCCCGGGCGAGCGGACCAGCCAGACGTCGGGGGCGACGGGCAGCGAGCGGGGGTGTGGCATGGGGATGCTCCGGGAGGGCGGGTCGGGTGGACGCTCACACCATCCCCGGCCCCGCGTGGAGGTGGGTTGGAACCCGCTTGGAAGGTCTCTCTCGTCAGAGATCTCGCTTCGCTCGATCTCTTCCTCGAACTTGTTCGGGCTCGCTGCGCTCGCGCCGAGGGCTCCGGAGTCGGTCGGCTCGTTCCTCGCAGACACGACTCCTCCCTGGGGCTGCGCCCCCAGACCCCCAGTCAGTGTCAGCCTTGGGTGGTCCGGGGTTTGGCTCAAGACCCCATTGCCCGTTTGGGCTGTAGCCGTTCGTGCCGGCCTCGGACGCGAGGAACCGGCCGGGGTGGCTTGATAGGAGCGTGGCACCGCCCCCACTGAGTTGTGCCCCACCGGCCGGTCCCTCTTCGTCACCCTCGATGAAAAGGCGACCGCACCATGATCACCCTCGGGATTGACGCTCACAAGCGCACCCACACCGTTGTTGTGGTCGACGATGTCGGCCGTCAGATCGGCCAGAAGACCACTACCGCAACGACGACCGAGGCCCACCTTGATCTGGCCCGGTGGGCTGCGGGCCTCGGGGCTGAGCGGGTCTGGGCAGTCGAGGACTGCCGGCATCTGTCTCGGCGTCTCGAAGCAGACCTGCTCGCCGCTGGGGAGCGGATCGTGCGGGTTCCGCCGAAGCTGATGGCGATGTGTCGGACCTCGGCGCGGACCTACGGCAAGTCCGATCCGATCGACGCCTTGGCCGTGGCCCGCGCTGCTCTGCGAGAGCCAGACCTTCCAACCGCCCAGCTCGACGGGGCCTCGCGGGACCTGAGGCTGTTGACCGATCACCGCGAGGACCTCCTGCGGGAGCGCACCGGCTACATCAACCGACTGCGCTGGCACCTCCACGAGCTCGACCCGGCCTGGGACCCCAAGGCCCGGACGTTGGGCACGATCAAGAACCTCGACGCCCTCGCATCACGCCTCGAGGACCACACCGGCACCGTGGCTCGCATCGCCGTCGACCTGACCCGCCGCATCCGAGACCTCACCAGTGACATCAACGCTCTCGAACGCGAGATCACCCAGCTCGTCACCGACCAGGCCCCGACGCTCCTGTCGATCCCCGGGGTCGGCCCGCTCGCCGCCGCGAAGATCCTCGGCGAGACCGCTGATGTCCGACGGTTCCGATCCAAAGACGCCTACGCCCGCCACAACGGCACCGCACCGAACCCGGTCTGGTCCTCCAACCGCCCCGACCACCGCCTCTCACGCACCGGCAACCGCCAGCTCAACGCCGCCATCCACCGCACCGCCATCACCCAGCTCCGCTGCCACCCCGACGCCCAGGCCTACATCGACCGCCGGATGGAACGCCCCGGCGCCACCAAAGCCCGAGCGATCCGTGCGCTCAAGCGCCGCCTCTCCGATGTCATCTACCGCGCCCTGCTCACCGACGCCCAACGATCAACCAGCATCCTCGTCGCCGCTTGACATAGGAGCGAACGGCTGCGCCGGGCTGCCGATGGTCGCCTGCGATGGTCTCGTCGCCGGTGCCTGGTGGCGTCAGCCCTTGACGGTGCGCTGGTCCTTCGTGTCGGCGGTGATCTCCTCCTCGGCGAGGAGGAGGGGGCGGAACGACCCGGACGCGAAGGCGTGGGTGCCGTCGGCGTGGTGGGGGGAGCGGGGGTCGCCGGACTGGCCGTAGGCGAGCAGGCCGAGCCCGACCGGCGGGCCCTCGGGGGGCAGGTCGACCGAGAAGAGGAAGCTGGCGCCGTAGCGGCAGGGGTAGCCGCCGACGGCCAGGCCCGACGTGGTGCCCCGACCCGGGATCGACGGCGGGGCCGGCGGCCGCTCCTCGATCCCGGTGTCGGGCAGGACGCTGACGGCGGTGAGGATGTTGAGCACGCCCTCCCGGTCGATCCCGCCGTGGACCGGGATGCGCTCGGTGCCCCGGGTCGCCCACTGCACGTCGCCGAGCGGCGCATCGATGGCCACGCCGGCCTGCTCCAGGGCGAGGACGGCGCCGGCCAGGGCGTCGAGGACCGGGTCGCGGCCGTCGTCGGGGGCGTCGGCCAGGTCCCGGGGCGTGTCGACGGGGTCGTCGGGGTCGAAGGGCACGGCCCACAGCGGCCCGGCGTCGGCCACCTGCGGGAGGGTGAAGGCGGCCAGCGTCTCCCGCCACACCGCGGCGCCGACCGAGTCGAGGGCGACCCGACCGTCCCAGGCGTCGAGCACGGCGGCGGCCGGGCGGAGGTCGACGGTGCGATCGCCGACGGCCACCGAACCGGCGGATCGGGCCCGCTCGACGACGGCGGCGACGAGCATCTCGGCGGTGAACCCGCGGTTGGCGAGCACGGCGGCCAGGGCGGCCTCGTTGGTGACCTCGCCCACGTCGGCCAGCCGCCCGGCCACCAGCAGGTTCTGCCGGGTGCGGGGCGTCAGCGGCGTCCGCTCCAGCCCGAACATGGCGTTGTAGCCCTCGAGCGGGGCGTCGACGTTGGTCGCCCAGTGCGAGTCGTTGGCGTTGACCACCACGTCGGTCCGCTCCAGCTGCGGGGCGTCCCTGAACGGCACCAGGCCGGGGCTGCGGGCACCGGGGACCTCGACCCACTCGTCGTCGGGGTCGCTCCCGTCGACCAGGGCGACCCGGTTGTCGTAGAGCAGGGCGGCGACGAAGTCGGCCGACAGCCGCTCGCGGAACCGCCGCTGGGCCGCCTCGCCCAGGTTGGGGGTGGCCGAGCCGTCGACGTACCAGGCCCGGCCGGTGCGATCGGCGGCCAGCGTGTTGACCCACGGGATGCCCTGGTGGGTGGCGAAGGCGGCCTTGACGTCGTCGAGCGAGCGGGCCCGGCCCATGGCGATCCACTGCGGCAGCCCGCTGGTGTTGTCGATGTTGGCGTCGCGGTACGTGAAGGCGGTGTCGAGCCCCCAGCCGAGCAGGGGGAGGTTGACCATCGGGCCGTGGTGGCTGCGCCACAGCGTGCGCTCGACCCGGCCCTCGTCGCGCACCTCGGCGGCGACGGTGACCGGCTCCAGCTCCCGCTCCTCGTCGCCGAACCGGTAGGCGGTGGGCCGGCCGGGGACCAGGTCGAGGCGGGCGAGGGTGAAGCGGTGGCCGCGGGCGACGGTGTGGGTCCAGGCCACGTCGTGGTTGAAGCCGACGAGGACGCCGGGCGTGCCGACCAGCGAGCAGCCGTAGACGTCCATCTCGGGCCGGGCCGCGCCGGCGGACTGGAGGGTGAGGTGGCACTCCCAGAACCGGGCCTCGCCGTCCCACGGGAAGTGGGGGTTGCCCATCACCAGCCCGCCGCCCGAGGAGGTGGCGTCCCGGCCGAAGGCCCAGCCGTTGCTGCCGGCGTCGTCGGCCGGCGCTCCGAAGGCGCTCATGGGGGAGGGGGCGACGGGGCCGTCGGGGCCGGGCGCCTCGGCCCGCCCGATCAGCCCGACGAGCATCCGGCCGCTGGCCAGCAGCACGACGTCGACCAGGTAGGACCAGAGGTCGAGCGGTTCGACGGGCCGGATCCACGGCGCCCCGCGGCACCAGTCGGGGAGGTCGTCGCCGGCCTCGGCCAGGTAGGCGTTGTAGCCGGCGGCGGCCCCCTCGACGAGCCGGCGCACGTCGTCGTCCTGGGCGTCCCGGAGGGCCTCGGCCCGGCCCCGCACGTCGAGGGCCCGGTAGCCGAGATCGCTGGCCAGGTGGGCGTCGTCGGGGCCGCGGCCGTGGAACGACGCCCGCTCGCCGCGCACCTTGACGATCTGGTCGGCGATGGTCGGCAGGTGGTCCCGGGCGCAGGCCCAGGCGTGGCCGAAGCCGAGGCTGCCCCAGTCGGCTGCCCGGATGTGGGCCACGCCGTGGGTCGTCCACCGGATGTCCGCCTCGTACCGCTGATCCCCAGCCGCTGTCATCCGTGCACTCTGGCACGCGATGAAGCCCGACCATTCCCACTGGGTTGACCGGGAAAACCGGAGACACCTAATGTCTACCGAACCGACCGGGATGGACCGGTTGGGGGAGACCGCCCCATGATGGGCGGAGGAGGACCGATCCGCATGACCACACGCAAGAGCCGAGCCCGCGCCCTGGTGGCGGTCGCCGCCGCCTGCCTGCTGGTGCTCGCCGCCTGCGGTGGCGACGACGACGACAGCAGCAGCGGCGGGGGCGAGGGCGGGGGTGGCGGCGACACCACCCTGAACATCGTCGGCTTCGCCGTGCCCGAGGCGGCCAACACCGCCATCGCCGAGGAGTGGAACAAGACCCCCGAGGGCGAGGGCGTGAAGTTCGAGACGTCCTACGGCGCCTCGGGCGACCAGAGCCGGGCCGTCGAGGCCGGCCAGCCCGCCGACTACGTCCACTTCTCCGTCACGAGCGACGTGACCCGCCTGGTCGACGCCGGCCTGGTGGCCGAGGACTGGGACGCCGGCGACAACAAGGGCGTCGTGTCCACGTCGATCGTCGTCTTCGGCGTCCGCGCCGGCAACCCGAAGGGCATCGAGGACTGGGACGACCTCGTCGTCGACGACGTCGAGATCGTCACCGCCAACCCGGCGTCGTCGGGCGCCGCCCGCTGGAACGCCCTCGCCGCCTGGGGTCAGGTGATCGAGGCCGGTGGCAGCGAGGAGGAGGCCGAGCAGTACGTCAACGACCTCTACGCCAACGCCGCCGCCCTGCCCAACAGCGGCCGGGACACCACCCAGGCCTTCCTCAGCGGCACCGGTGACGTCTTCCTCACCTACGAGAACGAGGCCATCCTGGCCCGCCAGAACGGCGAGGACTTCGAGTACATCATCCCGGAGACCACCCTCCTGATCGAGAACCCGGGCGCCGTCCTCGAGGACGCCGACCCGAAGGCCCAGGACTGGCTCGACTTCGTCCTCAGCGAGGAGGGCCAGCACCAGTTCGCCCTCAAGGGCTTCCGCCCGCTCGGTGATCCCAACGGCGAGACGGTCGACTTCGAGGTCGAGGGGGCCAACGACCCGGCCGCTCCCTTCCCGGCGGTGACCAACCTCCTGACGATCGCCGACGACTTCGGCAGCTGGTCCGACCTCTCCGACAAGTTCTTCGACGAGGAGACCGGCATCGTCACCGCCGCCATCGCCGCCTCGGGGGCCGCGGAGTGACGACCGCCCTCCCCGCGACGGGTCGGACGGCTGGTCGGTCCGGTCGGGCCGGCCGTCGTCGGACCGTCGCGGCCGGAGGGCTGACGCCGGTGTCGGGGCTCGGCCTCGGCATCGCCATGATCTGGTTCAGCCTGCTCGTCCTCATCCCCCTCACGGCCGTGATCGTCACGGCCGTCGAGGGGGGGTGGAGCACGTTCTCGCAGCAGCTGACCACCGAGCAGACCCGGTCCGCGGTGGCCCTCACCGTCGGCGCTGCTCTCGCCGTCACCATCGTCAACGTCTTCATGGGGACGCTGATCGCCTGGGTCCTCGTGCGCGACGACTTCTTCGGCAAGCGGGTGCTGGAGGTGCTGATCGACATCCCCTTCGCCCTGCCGACGATCGTCGCCGGCCTGGTGCTGCTGTCGCTCTACGGGCCCGAGAGCCCGATCGGCGTCGACATCGCCAACCAGCGCCCGGCGGTGTACCTGGCCTTCCTGTTCGTGACGCTGCCGTTCATCGTCCGGACCGTGCAGCCGGTGCTGGCCGAGCTCGACTCCGAGGTCGAGGAGGCGGCGGCCTCGCTCGGCGCCAGCCGGTTCACCATCTTCCGGCGGATCACCCTGCCGGCGATCATCCCGGCCATCGCCGCCGGCGCCGCCCTGTCGTTCGCCCGGGGCGTGAGCGAGTACGGCTCGCTCGTGCTGCTGTCGGGCAACCTGCCCAACAAGACCGAGGTCGCCTCGGTGCGGATGCTGAGCAGCATCGAGAACGACAACCTGCCCGGCGCCACCGCGGTCGCCAGCGTGCTGCTGCTGGTGTCGCTGATCGTGATCGTCGCCTTCGACCTCCTCCAGCGCCGGCTGGTCCGCCGTGGCTGACACCGCCGTCCTCGACGCCCCCGGGCCGGCCCCGGCCGTCGCCACCGCGCCCCGTCGGCGGCGCCGCCGTCGTCGCCGCCTGTCGACCTACGTCATGCGGCTGGTGGTGTTCGTCTACCTGTTCCTGCTGGTGGCCTGGCCGGTGTCGCTGGTCGGCACCAACACGTTCTCGGACGGCACCAGCGCGGTGACCGACCTCTTCGACGACCCCGACGTCGTCCACGCCCTGCAGCTCACCGTCTGGGTGGCCCTCGCCTCGGTGGCCATCAACACGGTGTTCGGCGTCGGCATCTCGCTGCTGCTCGTCCGCTACCGGTTCCCCGGCAAGCGCATCCTCAGCCCGCTGCTCGACCTGCCCCTGTCGGTGTCGCCGGTGGTCGTCGGCCTGTCGCTGATCCTCGTCTACGGCGGGCGCAACGGCTGGCTCGGGCCGACCCTGCAGTCGTGGGGCTTCGACATCATCTTCTCGACGCCCGGCATCGTGATGGCCACGACCTTCGTCGCCCTGCCCCTCGTGATCCGCGAGGTCGTGCCGGTGCTCGAGGAGGTCGGCATCGAGCAGGAGCAGGCGGCCCGGTCGCTCGGCGCCGGCTCGTGGCAGACGTTCTGGCGGATCACCCTGCCGTCGATCCGCTGGGCCGTCGTCTACGGCGTGGTGCTGAGCCTGGCCCGGTCGCTGGGCGAGTTCGGCGCCGTCAAGGTCGTGTCGGGCAACGTGCTCGGCCGCACCCGGACCGCCACGCTGGTGGTCGAGGAGAAGTACCTGAACTTCGACAAGCCGGGGGCCTACGCGACCGCGTTCCTCCTGGCGATGGTGTCGGTGGCGTGCATCGTGATCGTGTCGATCGTGCGGCCCCAGGAGAAGAAGAGGAAGTGAGCGCACACCGATGAGCATCGAGGTCCGTGGCGTCGAGAAGCGGTTCGGCGACTTCGTCGCCCTGACCGGCGTCGACGTCAGCATCCCGACCGGCCAGCTGACCGCCCTGCTGGGGCCGAGCGGCGGCGGCAAGTCCACCCTCCTCCGGATCATCGCCGGGCTGGAGGACGCCGACGACGGCGTCATCGAGATCGAGGGCGTGGACGCCACCCACCTGCCCCCGCAGAAGCGCGGCGTCGGCTTCGTGTTCCAGCACTACGCCGCCTTCAAGCACATGTCGGTGGCCAAGAACGTCGCCTTCGGCCTGGAGATCCGCAAGCGGCCCAAGGCCGAGATCAAGGCGCGGGTCCAGGAGCTGCTCGAGCTGGTCCACCTGGAGCAGTTCGCCGACCGCCTCCCGGCCCAGCTCTCCGGCGGCCAGCGCCAGCGCATGGCCCTGGCCCGGGCCCTCGCCGTCGA
>JBQGCF010000300.1:0-1918 GCA_052038315.1 Iamia sp. | reverse complement strand
TGCGACCCTGAGCGGGCGCAGCGCCCGCTCAGGGTCGCAGTTTGCCGGGGGTCGCGACCTAGCCTCGCCCGGATGGCTCCGGAGCACGACGCGCTGCACCCCGACGCGTCGGAGGTGCCGGAGGTCGCGCCGGACCACCACGTCGCCGCCGTCGAGGGACCGACCGGCGGGCGCCGGAAGCTGGTCGCCCGGCTGTCGACCCTCGCCGGGATCCTGATCGGCGGGGTGACGTGCGCCTTCGTCGTCAGCGAGCTGGCGTCGGAGTGGAGCCGGGTCAGCGAGGCGATCAGCGAGGCCTCACCGGCCTGGATCGCCGTCGGCTTCCTCTGCTGCGCCCTCGGCATGGCCAGCATCGGCTGGGGCTGGACCGACGTCCTCCGGCTGCTCGGGGCGCCGGTCGCCCGGACCCGGGCCCTGGCCTGGTACTTCGTCGGCGAGCTGGGCAAGTACCTGCCGGGTGGGGTGTGGCCGGTGCTGGGCCGGGGCGAGCTGGCCCGGCGGGGCGGCGTGCCCGGGCCCCGGGCCTACGCCAGCGTCGCCCTGTCGCTGGTGACCCTGTACCTGGCGGCGATGCTGGTCGCCGTCGGCCTGCTGCCCTTCGCCCTGGGCGACGACGGCCCCGGCGCGGCGGCGCTGCTCCTCCTGCTCCTGCCCCTCGGCCTGGGCGCCCTCCACCCGAGGGTCCTGGTGCCGGTGCTCGACCTCGTCCGCCGCATCACCAAGCGGCCGCTCGCCATCGACGTGCCGCCGTGGCGGGGCACCGTCACCACCGTCCTCCGGTACGTCCCGACGTGGCTGCTCAACGCGGGCGGCACCGTCGCCGTGGCCCACGCCGTCGCCCCGTCCGACACCGACCTGGCCCGGGTCGCCTTCGCCGCCACCCTGAGCTGGATCGCCGGCTTCTGCGCCATCGCCGTCCCCGCCGGGGCCGGGGTGCGGGAGGCCGTCTTCCTCGCCGCCTCCGGGCTCCCCTCCGGGCTGGGGGCCACGGTGGCGGTGGCGACCCGGGTGCTGTTCATCGTCGTCGACCTCGGCGGCGCCGCCATCGCCGCCCCCTTCGTCCCCCGGCGCCAGCGGGACCCGGCCGAGGACGAGCCCGAGGTGGCCCAGGTGGGGGCGACCCGCCGGTAGGGTGCCGCCATGGGGAGCCCCGGTGGAGACGACCCGACGGCGGTGGCGCGTCCCCGCCCCGTCCAGCTGCGACCGCTCGGCATCGGCGAGACGCTCGACGCCGGGCTGAAGCTGTTCCGGGCCCGGCCCCGGGAGATGATCACCGCCGCCCTGTTCCCGACGATCCCGGCGGTCGTCCTCTACGTGGCCGTGCTGCTCTCGTCGGGCAACCCCGACGACCTGCTCGTCACCGACGAGGCCACCGGGCTCGACACCGTCGACGGCGGCGCCTTCGCCCTCTACATGGGGGGCACGGTCGTCAACGTGATCGTCCTCCTCATGGCGACCCAGCTGGCCCTGGCCGCCACCATGCGCATCTCGATCGGGGCCTACCTCGGCGAGGTGACGACGTGGCGTGAGTCGATGCGCTTCGCCCTCGCCCGCTGGCGGCGCCTCACCGGCCTCGTCCTCGTCACGACGGTGGCGACGATCGCGGGGGCCCTGGCGTGCATCGCCCCCGCCGTGTGGCTGACCGGCGTCTGGGCGGTCGCCGTGCCGGCCCTGCTGGTGGAGGACCTCGGGGCGATGCGATCGCTGGGCCGCTCGCAGGAGCTGGTGAAGGGCCGCTTCTGGCCGGTCCTGGGCACGGTCGTGCTGGCCAGCCTGCTGGTGACGGTGCTCCAGGGGATCCTCTCGGTGCCCGTCGCCGCGCTGCAGCTGACCGGGTCGAGCTTCCTGCTGTCGTCGATCCTCACCGGTGTCGCCCAGCTGGTCGGCACGGCCGTGACCCTGCCGTTCACGGCGGCGG
>JBQGCF010000299.1:0-17845 GCA_052038315.1 Iamia sp. | reverse complement strand
GCCCGGACCGTACTCGCCCGGTGCGGCTCAGCCCTTCAGGGAGACCTCGAGGACCTCGCCGGGGCAGAGCTCGCGGACCTGGCCCTGGACGCCGACCTGGACGGGGGTGGCCGGGCCGGGCTCGACCTCGACCCGCAGCGTCTCGTGGTCGATCTCGATGCTGAGCGTGCGGTCGTGGTGGACGATGTCGAAGGCCAGGTTCTCCAGGGCGGGCGGCAGGTGGGGGTCGAACCAGACCTGCTCGCCCCGCAGCTCGAGCCCGCTGTAGCAGCGCTGGAGCAGGTCGAGGCTCCCGGCCATGGCCCCGAGGTGGATGCCCTCGGGGGTGGTGCCGCCCTGGGTGTCGTCGATGTCGGCGGCCAGCGCCTCCCGGAACAGCTCCCAGCTCTTCTCGGGGTCGACCCGGGCGGTGACCCAGGCGTAGACGATGCGGCTGAGGGTCGAGCCGTGGGCCGTGCGCTCGATGTAGTACTCGATCGTCTTCTCGGCCATGTCGTCGGCCAGCTCGTAGCCCATCGACCCGAGCTGGCCCCGCAGCTCCTCGGGGGCCATCAGGTAGAAGAGCATCAGCACGTCGGCCTGCTTGGCCAGCTTGTAGTGGTTGGTGCTGTCGCCCTCGGCCTCGAGGATCAGGTCGAGCCGCCCGATGTTGCCGTAGCGCTTCCGGTAGTCGGCCCAGTCGATCTCGCGCAGGTCGTCCCACCCGGAGAACTGGCTGATGATCCCGTCGTGGAAGGGGACGTGCAGCAGCCGGGCCACCTCGTCCCAGTGGTCGGCCTCGGCCTGGGTGACGCCGAGCCGCTCCCACAGCTGGACCTCGGACTGGTGGCCCTTGAAGCCGCGCCGGACCTCGAGCACCCGCTGGAGCAGCCAGCTGACGAGGACGTTGGTGTAGGCGTTGTCGTCGATCCCGTCGTGGTGGCCGGGGTAGCCGTCGTGGTACTCGTCGGGGCCCATCACGCCCCGGATGTGGTAGCGGCCGTCGTCGCCGTCCTGCTTGGCCATGCCCGTCCAGAAGCGGGCCTGCTCGACGAGCAGCTCGGTGCCGTACTCCAGGAGGAAGCGGTAGTCGCCGGTGGCCTGGTGGTACTGCCAGACGTTCCACACCACGGCCAGGCCGACGTGGTGCTGGCGCCGCGAGTTGTCGGGCATCCAGCGCCCGGAGCGGGGGTTCCACAGCTGCGTCGGGGTCTGCTCGGAGCCGTCGCTGCCCGACTGCCACGGGAAGCGGGCGCCCAGCTGGCCCAGCTCGCGGGCCTGGCGCCGGGCGGCGGGGAGACGGCGGGCCCGGTAGCGGAGCAGGGCGCGGGTGGTGTCGGGGAAGCGGAAGTTCAGGAACGGGAAGACGAAGAGCTCGTCCCAGAAGATGTGGCCGCGGTAGCCCTCGCCGTGGAGGCCGCGGGCGGTGACGCTGGCGTCGAGGTCGCGGACGTGGGGCGCGGCCGACTGCATCACGTGGAAGGCGTGGAGCCGCACCGCGGCGATCACCGACTCGTCGCCGGTGTCGTCGGTGACGTCGATCTCGCAGCGCTCCCAGAGGTGCTTCCACGCCAGCTCGTGCATGTAGAGGAGCGTGTCGAACGTGCCCACGCCGACCAGCGCCTCGCGGGCGGACTCCAGCGGCCGGCCCACCGCCGCGTCCCGGCTCGTGTAGACGGCGACGACCTTCTCGACGATGACCGGCACGCCCTCGGTGGCCTGGCAGGCGAGCACCCGGCTCACCAGCTCGGGCTGGTTGGAGTCGAAGCGGACCTGGACCTTGCCCTCGGTCTCCATGTGGGTGCGGGCGGCCAGGGCGGTGCGGACGTGGCTCCACGAGGTGTCGACCTCGAGCCAGTCGATCCCGCCGTCGCTCCAGCCGATGTCGACCGGGTGGAGGTGCTGGTTGGCGAGCAGCCGGTCCTCGACCACGTTGGTGTTGGCGACCCGGCCGTCGAGGGCCGAGCGGACCTCCAGCCGGCCCGACCAGTCGAGCGGGGTGAGCACCTGCTCGATGGCGGCGATGTGCGGGTCGTCCATCGACACGATGCGGCGCTCGTCGATCTGGGTCGTGCGCCCGGCCTCGTCGCGCACCTTGAGGTGGCGGACGAGCGTCCCCTTCTTCATGTCGAGGGTCTGGCGCAGCTCCAGGACCTCGCCGGCCCCGGCCCCGAACCACGGCGCCGGGCGGCCCTCGGCCGGGCTGGCCGGCCCACCCCGGTAGGTGAGGGGCAGCCAGTTGGGCAGGTTGACCAGGCTCTCGTGGTCGATCCGGGTGCCGGCCATCTCGGTGGTGAGCCGGTTGTAGGCGCCGGCCACGTAGGTGCCCGGGTAGTGGACGCCGTCGGCCACCGCCTCGGGGGCCGCGCCCCGGGTGCCCATGTAGCCGTTGCCGAGGGTGCAGAGCGCCTCCCGGCGACCCTCGACCTCGGGGTGGACGCCTTCGTAGGTGAAGGCCCAGCCCGTCCGGCTGATCAGGCCTGGGTCGTTGAGGAGGGTCCCGTCGCCGCCCACCTAGCGATCGTCCTGCTGCGCGCCGTGCATCCCGCGATGCTCGCGCGTCGGCGGCGGGGCGCCGTCACGCCTGACGCGTCGTCACCCCTGGAGCAGCTCGGACTCGATCAGCTCCCGGCGCACGGCGTCGACGTCGTCGGCGTGGACCAGCACCTTGTACTGCGGGGTGGTGACGCCCTCGTAGCGGAGCGACGCCAGCTCGATGTGGCGCATCCGGTACCGCTGGCCCATGTCGGCGAGGACCACGCTGGCCTTCCACTCCGGGAGCGGGCCGAGGTGGATCTCCACCGGCTCGGGGTGGTCGGGGTCGGGCTGCTTGGTCTTCCGCCTGAGTGCCATGCCAGATGCTGTCACAGATCGTCGGCGAGCAGGGCGTACCAGGCGGTGTCCCGGCGCCGGCCCTTGACCACCATGTGGGCCCGGAAGACGCCCTCGGGGAGGAAGCCGAGCGACTCGGCGGCGCGCCGGGACCGGAGGTTGAGGGCGTTGCACTTCCACTCGAGGCGCTGGTACCCGATGCCGAACAGGATGTCGGCGAGGGCCCGGGTGATCTCGCGGTTGACCCCGAGGCCCTGCACCGCGGGGGTGAACCAGACGTTGCCCAGCTCGACCCGGAGGTCGGCCGGTGCGTTGTTCAGCAGGGTCACCGACCCGACCAGCTCGCCGGTGGCGGCATCGGCCACGACGTAGGGCTGGGCGTCGTGGGCCTCGACGAAGACCTCGTGGAGGGCGTGCAGGCCGTGGGGGTCGGCGAAGGGGCCGGCGTGCATGAACCGCCAGACGAGCCGCTCGGCGTCGTAGCGGCCGATCGAGCTGCCCATGCGGGTGACCGGGCGGCCGTCGGAGATGGCGAACAGCTCGGCCGCGTCCCGGCTGCGGTAGGCCCGCACCACGAGACGCTCGGTGCGCAGCTCGCCCAGGTGCGGCGGCTGGGGGAGCCGGACCCGCACCGCCAGGGCGTCCTCGTCCCACACCGGTCCCGCCTCGGGGATGTCGTCGTCCTGGGCCGCCGTGTCCTGCCTCACCCTCACGGGTGAGACCGTAACCCCTGGTCAGGCGTTTGCAGCAGCCCGGGCGACGAGGTCGGGGTGGGCGAGGGCGTGCTCGGCCGGGACCCGGCCGCCCAGCGCCGCCGAGGGCAGGACGAACCACTCCCAGAGGGCCCAGCCGTCGGCGGTGGCGGCGGCGACCGAGCCGGTGTACTCGGGGCGGGGGTCGAGGTCGCCGTCGAGGAGGAAGGCGGGCACCAGGGTCTCGTCCCCGTGCCGGACGGTGAAGAGGTCGCCCCGCTCGGCCGCCTGCTCGGCCCACGCCTGTGCCGCCTCCGGGGTCAGGCCCCGCGCCACGGCCACCGCGGCGAGGGTGAAGGCGCCGGCCTCCAGCAGGGCGGCCCGGCCGCGGGGCGGGTGGACCTCGACGACCGCGCCGGCGAGGAGCCGGGCCGCCTCGGCCCCGGTGGGCAGCGAACCGGCCCGCTCGGCGGCGGGGAGCCCGGCGCCGGCGGCCCACACGAGCTCGGCGGCGAGGTCGGCGACGGTCGTGGCCGGGGTGACGGCGAGCTCGACGGTGGCGGTCGGGAAGGCGATGCGCACGGCCATCGGCCCACCGGCCCGGTGCACCTCGACGTGGAGGCGCCGCGCGAGGGCCCCGAGGGCGGGGCAGCTCATGGCGCCGCAGGCTAGAGGACGGGCCCCTGGGCCAGGTCGGGGACGACGACGTGGGCGCCGGCGGCCTTCAGCTCCTCGGGGTCGTCGTGGCGGGCCACGCCGATCACCAGGCCGAAGCCACCCGCCGCACCGGCCCGGACCCCGGAGACGGCGTCCTCGACCACCACCGCCCGGCCGGGCTCGACCCCCAGCCGGCGGGCGGCCTCGCGGAAGGTGTCGGGGGCGGGCTTGCCGGCCAGGCCCTGGTCCTCGATGTCGACCCCGTCGACGGCGGCGTCGAAGGCGTCGGACAGCCCGGCCGCGGCCAGGATGTCGGCCCGGTTGCGGCTGGCGGTGACCACCGCGGTGGGCACGCCGGCGTCGCGCACCGCGTCGAGCACGGTGATCGAGGTCGGGAAGGTCGTGACCCCGCCGGTGGCGATGGCCTCGTGGAAGTGCTCGTTCTTGCGGTTGGCCAGAGCCCACGCCGTGGCCGTACCGGGGGCGTCGGCGATCTCGCCGCGGGGGAGGGGGACGCCCCGGTCGGCCAGGACGGCCTCGACCCCGTCGATGCGGGGCCGCCCGTCGACCAGCCGCCGGTAGTCGTCGGCCGAGAAGGGGGCGTGCTCCTGCCCGGGGGCCAGCACCGGCAGGGACTCGTCGAAGAGCCGGGACCAGGCCGCGAAGTGGACCGATGCGGTGTCGGTCAGGACCCCGTCCATGTCGAACAGGACGGCGCTGACCGAGGTCGTGTCGATGACGGCGGCGGGGTTCACCCGTCGGCGCCGGTGCCGGCAGTGGCTTCCTCGAGGGCCTGGGCCAGCGTGTTCCACGAGAGGGTGGCGCACTTGATCCGGACCGGGAACTTGACCACGCCCTGGAGGGCCTCCAGGTCGCCCAGCTTCACGCCGGCGGGCGCCTCGACGGCGTCGCCGTCGGCCCCGGCCTCGCCGGCGGCCGCCTCGCCGCCGAGCGACGACTCGTGGATCGACATCATGGCCTTGAAGGCCTTGGTCAGGTCCTCGACCTCGGTGATCGTCTTCCCCTTCACCGCCGCCGACATCATCGACGCCGACGACTGGCTGATCGAGCAGCCCTGCCCGCCGATGCGGATGTCGGCCACCGCGCCGTCGACCACGTCGACGTAGACGACGATCTCATCGCCGCACAGCGGGTTGAACCCCTCGGTCCGGGTGGCCGGCGGCGTGGGCAGGTCGCCCTTGTTCCGCGGGCTGCGGTAGTGGTCGAGGATGATCTCGCGGTAGAGGTCTTCGAGGCCGGGCATGGGCGTGGATCTCCGGATCAGGGGGCGAAGAAGTCTGCCGCGTCGGCCAGCGCATCGGCCAGAGCGTCGACGTCGTCGGTGTCGTTGTACACGTAGAACGAGGCCCGGGCGGTCGCGCCGACGCCCAGCACCTTCATCAGCGGCTTGGCGCAGTGGTGGCCGGGGCGCACGCAGACGGCGTGCTCGTCCATGACCTGGGCCAGGTCGTGGGGGTGGACGTCGTCGATGGCCAGGCTGAGGACGCCGCCCCGCTGGGCCGGCTCCGACGGGCCGTGGATGGTGAGCCGGTCGCCGACCCGCTCGGTGAGGGCCCGCAGAGCATAGGCGGTGAGGCTGACCTCGTGGGCCCGGACCGCCTCCATGCCGATGCCGTCGAGGTAGTCGATGGCGGCGTGGAGGCCGACGGCCTCGATGATCGGCGGGGTGCCGGCCTCGAACTTGGCCGGCGGGGCGTCGGGGGTGAAGCCGTCGAGGTCGACGGTGAGGATCATCCCGCCGCCGCCGAGGAACGGGGGCATGGCGTCGAGCAGCTCGCCCCGGGCCCACAGCACGCCGATGCCGCTGGGGCCGACCATCTTGTGGCCGCTGAAGGCGGCGAAGTCGGCGCCCATGGCGACCACGTCGGTGGCGAGGTGGGGGACGTACTGGCAGGCGTCGACGCACACCAGGGCGCCGGCGGCGTGGGCGGCGTCGGCGATCTCGCGCACCGGGGTGAGGCTGCCGAGGACGTTCGACATGGCCGTGAGCCCGACCAGCTTGGCCCCGTCGAGCAGCCGGTCGAGGTCGGTGAGGTCCAACATGTGGTTGCTGGGGTCGACCGGGATCCAGCGGATCTCGAAGCCCTTCTCCTGCTGGAGCTGGAACCACGGGACGATGTTGGAGTGGTGCTCCATCTGGGTCAGCACCACGGCGTCGCCGGGACCGAGGTTGGCCCGGCCCCACGACCCGGCCACCAGGTTGAGCCCCTCGGTGGCGTTCTTGGTGAAGATCACCTCGGCCGCGCTGGGCGCCCCGATGAAGCGGGCGACCGCGGCGCGGGCCTCCTCGTAGCGGGCGGTCGCCCGCTCGGCGAGCGAGTAGACGCCGCGGTGGATGTTGGCGTAGTCCTGCTCGGCGAAGGTGGCCATGGCCTCGATCACGGCGCGGGGCTTCTGGGCCGACGCCGCCGAGTCGAGGAACACCAGCCGCTTCCCGTGGACCTCCTGGTCGAGGATCGGGAAGTCCCGCCGGATCGTGGCCACGTCGAGCACGTCGTGGCTGGTGGGGGTGTCCGTGGTGCTCATGAGGCGGCTCCCGTCCCGGCTCCGGTGAACTCGGCGTAGCCCTCGGCCTCGAGCCGGGACGCCAGCTCGGGCCCACCGCTCTCGGCCACGACCCCGTCGACCAGCAGGTGGACGGTGTCCGGCTGCAGCTCGTCGAGCAGCCGCTGGTAGTGGGTGATGCAGAGGATGCCGAGCTGCGGCCGGTCCTTCCGCACCTCCCGCACCCCGGAGGCGACCGTGCGGAGGGCATCGATGTCGAGGCCGGAGTCGGTCTCGTCGAGCACGGCCAGCTCGGGCTCGAGGATCGCCATCTGGAGGATCTCGTTGCGCTTCTTCTCGCCACCCGAGAAGCCGTCGTTCAGGTGGCGGTCGGCGAAGCTCGGGTCGATCCCCAGGCGCTCCATCCACTCCATGATGGACAACCGCAGCTCGAGCATCGACAGGTCGATCCCCTGGCGGGCCGAGAGGGCCTGGCGGAGGAAGTTGAGGACCGAGACGCCCGGGATGGTCTGCGGGTACTGGAAGGCGAGGAACATGCCCGCCGCACCCCGGTCGTCGGGGCCCCAGTCGGCGATGTCGTCGCCGAGGAAGCGGACCGTGCCCCCGGTGACCACGTACTCGGGGCTGCCCAGCAGCACGCTGGCGAGGGTCGACTTGCCCGAGCCGTTGGGCCCCATGACGGCGTGGACCTCGCCCGGCCCGATGGTGAGGCTGAGCCCCTTGAGGATGTCGTCACCACCGGCCGCGGGGGCGGCCCGCAGGTCGGTGATCTCGAGGACGGGCGTGGATCCGTCGGCCGCATCGGCAGGCATGCCGCCCAGGCTACGAGATGCCCCCGACTTCGCACTACCGAGGTAGTGCAAACCTCCGTCAGAGGGCGGTCTGGCCGAGCTGGTCGACGAGGGGGAGGACGCGGAACGGCACCTGCTCGGTGAGGGCGATGTGGGTGGCGGTGCGCTCGATGCCGCTGACCTCGAGGATGCGGTTGATGACGTCCTGGAGGTGCTGGTTGCTGCGGGCGACGAGCCGGCAGTGGAGGTCGCCGGGGCCGGTCATGGTGTGGGCCTCGATGACCTCGGGGATCTCGCTGAGGTGCTTGGTGACGTCGTCGAGCCGGCCCTGGGCGATGTCGAGGGTGACGAAGGCGAGGACCTCGTAGCCGAGGGCCTGGAGGTCGAGGTCGGGGTCGAAGCCGGTGATGATGCCGCGGGTCTGCAGCTTGTCCAGCCGGGCCTGTACGGTTCCCCTCGCCACCCCGAGCTGCCGCGCCAGCTCCATGATCCCGGCGCGGGGTGTGGCCGCCAGGCCCCTGATCAGGTTCGCATCCAACCCGTCGATGGTCATGGACATATTGTACACCATCTGGGTAAGATGGCTAGCAATTCGTCTACCGCTGACGGGATCTGTTGACGGATACGCCTAGTCGGGGTTGGCTGCGCCGATGGCCCCCGCCGTGACCCCGACCGCGCCCCCCGTCGCCCCGCCCCGCCTCGGCGGTGTCGACCACCTCGAGTGGTGGGTGGGCAACGCCCGCACCTTCGCCGGCTTCCTGTGCTCGGCCTTCGGCTTCACCCCGGTGGCCTACGCCGGCCCCGAGACCGGCCGCCGCGACCGGGTCTCGTACCTGTTGAGGCAAGGCCGGGTGCAGATGCTGGTCAGCGGGGCCCTCGACCCGGACTCGCCCATCGCCGAGCACGTCCGGCTCCACGGCGACGGGATCCGCGACGTCGCCTTCCTGGTCGACGATGTCGACGCCGCCCACGCCGCCGCCGTGGCCCGCGGCGCCACCAGCGTCCGGGAGCCAGCCGACGACCACGACGAGCACGGCACGATCCGCCACGCGGCGGTCGGCACCTACGGCGACACGGTGCACACCCTGCTCGACCGGAGCCGCTACGACGGGCCGTTCGCGCCCTGGTTCGCCACGACCGACCTGCACACCGTCCCGGGTCGCGAGGTCGGGCTGACCGGCATCGACCACGTCGTCGGCAACGTCGAGAAGGGCAGCCTCCAGCGCTGGGTCGACTTCTACACCCGGGTGTTCGGGTTCGACTCGATGGTCCACTTCGACGACGACCAGATCTCGACCGAGTTCTCGGCCCTGATGTCGACGGTGGTGTGGGACGGCGGCTCGGTCGTGATGCCGATCAACGAGCCGGCCGACGGGCGGAGGAAGAGCCAGATCGAGGAGTACCTCGACTTCTACCGGAGCCCCGGCGTGCAGCACATCGCCCTGGCCACCGACGACATCGTCGCCACCGTGCGGGCCCTCGACGAGCGGGGCGTCCGCTGCATGACCGTCCCGCCCGAGTACTACGAGGACGCCAAGGCCCGGATGGCCGACCTCGACCTGCCGTGGGACGAGCTCCAGGAGCTGGGGATCCTCGTCGACCGCGACGCCCACGGGCACCTGCTGCAGATCTTCACCGAGACGGTCACCGACCGGCCCACCGTCTTCTTCGAGGTGATCCAGCGGGAGGGGGCGAAGGGCTTCGGCGAGGGCAACTTCAAGGCCCTCTTCGAGGCCATCGAGCGCCAACAGGCCGCCCGCGGCAACCTCTGACCATGAGCAGCAGCCTGCCGCCGCAGTGGGAGCGGGGGACGACCAGCCGCCAGGCCCACGTCGGCCTGCCGCCGGGCACGGTCGAGGAGGAGCACGGCCGCGACGGCTTCTACGGCCCGGCCTCGCACCTCTACCGGCTCCACGCCCCGACCGGCTGGACCCACGTCGACGGCCCCGCCGTCCACCGGGCCTACGACACCGGGGCCCTGGAGGGGGCCGACGACGACCTGTGGCCGACCGTCCTGCTCGAGAACGACGACGTCGTCATCGGGGTGCAGAAGCTCGATCGGGGACGCCCCGAGTTCCTGCGTGACGCCGACGGCGACCTGTGCTGGTTCGTCCACCGGGGCACCGGCACGCTGCGCACCGAGTACGGGCCGCTGGCGTACCGGCCCGGCGACTACCTGATCGTCCCCCGGGGGACCACCTTCCGCTTCGAGCCCGACGAGCCGGCGCACCTGCTGGCGATCGAGGCCCGGCATTCCCGCTACCAGCTGCCCGAGCGGGGGCTGCTCGGCCGGCACGCCCTGTTCGACCCGGCGGTGGTCGAGGTGCCCGAGGCCGAGGCGATCGACGAGGCCGGCGAGTTCGTCGTCGTCGTGAAGCGGGACGGCCACGGCACCCGCGTGACCTACCCCTTCCACCCCTGCGACGTCGTCGGCTGGAAGGGCGACCTGGCCCCGATGCGGCTTCCGGTCGAGGCGATCCGTCCCGTCGTCTCGCCCCGCTACCACCTGCCCCCCTCGGCCCACACCACCTGGGTGGCCGACGGCTTCGTCGTCTGCACCTTCGCCCCCCGCCCGATGGAGACCGACCCGGAGGCGCTGCGGCTGCCGTTCTTCCACCGCAACGTCGACTACGACGAGGTGATCTTCTACCACCGGGGCGAGTTCTTCAGCCGGGCCGGGATCGACGAGGGCTACCTCACCTTCCACCCGACCGGGCTCCACCACGGCCCGCAGCCCAAGGCCCGCGAGCGGGACGCCGCCGCGTCGCAGAGCACGAACGGGGACGGGCCGCCCCGCATGGCCGACGAGGTGGCGGTGATGGTCGACGCCCGGCGGCCGCTCCACCCCGGGGCCGGCGCCGCCGCCGTGGAGGTCGCCGGCTACGCCACCTCCTGGGCCGAGGCGTGAGGTTCGCCCGGGCGGAGGTCGACGGCACGGTCACCGCCGCGGTGGTCGAGGACGGCCACCTGGTGCCCTTCGCCCGCGAGGGCGTCGAGGTCGGCCCCGGCGGGGCCCAGGACGCCCTGGTCGCCGCGGCCATGGATCGCTCGGCCCCGGCGGCCGTGGCCGAGCCGGTGCCGGAGGGGGAGGCGCGGCTGCTCGCCCCCGTCGGCCGGCCGCCGTCGGTGCGCGACTTCTACGCCTTCGAGGCCCACGTGGCCACCGCCCGTCGGGGCCGGGGGATGGAGGTCGACCCCGACTGGTACGAGCTGCCGATCTTCTACTTCTCCAACCCGGCGTCGATCCTCGGCCCCGGCGCCGTGGTCGCCGCCCCGCCCGGCTGCACCGAGCTCGACTACGAGCTGGAGGTGGCG
Organism: Iamia sp.; assembly: GCA_052038315.1. Classification (GTDB taxonomy): domain Bacteria; phylum Actinomycetota; class Acidimicrobiia; order Acidimicrobiales; family Iamiaceae; genus Iamia. The sequence goes on along the minus strand of JBQGCF010000299.1, from coordinate 7,053 downwards.
GCGGTCGTCGGCCGGGAGGTGCGCGACCTGGACGCCGCCGACTGGCTCGACGCGGTGGCGGGGTTCACGATCCTCAACGACTGGTCGGCCCGGGACCTCCAGCGCCGGGAGATGCGCCAGATGCTCGGGCCGGCCAAGGGCAAGGACTTCGCCACCTCGCTGGGGCCGTGGCTGGTGACGCCCGACGAGCTGCCCTATGTCTCGACCGGTCGGCCGCGGGCGGCGATGACGGCCCGGGTCGACGGGGTCGAGCGGAGCCGGGGCGAGCTGGGCGACATCCACCACCCGTGGGGGATCCTGCTGGCCCACGCCGCCCGGGGCACCCGCCTCGTCCCCGGTGACGTCATCGGGTCGGGCACCGTCGGCACCGGCTGCATCCTCGAGCTGTCGATCACCCACGGCCCCGAGGCCCAGCCGTGGCTCTCGCCCGGCCAGGTGGTCGAGCTCGCGGTCGAGGGGCTGGGCGTCCTGGTCGCCACCGTCGGCCGGTAGGTTGGGCCCGCCGGGGACCGATCGCGACGAGGCGACAGGAGCAAGGTTGAGCGCAGCGGACGGAGCCCCGCCCGAGCAGATCCGCGTCCAGGTCGTGCACGGCCACCCCCTGGTGGACCGGGCCGCCGAGATCTACGCCGAGATGCTGTCGGCCGCCGGGGTGGAGAGCGCCGGGTCGCTGCCCGCGCCGCAGGGCCGGGCCCCGATGCGGACGACGTTCCACGTCGCCACCGACGCCGACGGCACCGCCCTCGGCGTCGTCATGGTCGAGACGGGCAACCTGGAGGACCTGGCCATCGCCCCGCTGGTCGACCCGGAGCAGAGGCTGGCGGCGCCGATCTGCGAGGCGCCCGCCATCTCGGTCCTGCCCGAGCACACCGGGCGGGGCGTGACCGAGCTGCTCTACCGCTCGGTGTACTGCTTCGCCCGCCGCCAGGAGGCCCGCAGCCTGGCCACCCTGGTCGACCCGCTCACCCTGGAGCTGTTCCGGGAGGACTACGGGATCATGTTCCGGGCCCTCGGCCCGGTCACCACCCACAAGGGCCTCGAGCTGGTGGCGGCGGGGGAGGAGCTCCACACCCTCGAGGAGCACCTGCGCCGCAACCGCCCCGAGTTCCTCGACTTCCTGACCGAGCCCTTCACCCCCGCCGAGCGCATCCGCTTCGGGCTGTAGGGGTGGGGCCAGCCGTACCTCGGTCCGAGTGGCGTCACGCTGGGTGGGGCACGATCGACGCCGGATGATGCGGCCATGGACACCGATCTGACCGCGGTGGCGGTCCCGCCCGCCGCCCCGCGCCACCCGGCCTGGCGCGCCGTGACCGAGCTGGTCGCCCTGCGCACGTGGAAGGAGCTGGGCTACCTCCTCCTCTCGTACCTCCTCGGCGGGCTGGGCCTGGCCTACGTGCTGACCGCCCTCTACGCCGGCGCCCTGCTGCTGATCCTGGTGATCGGGCTCCCGCTGATCGGGCTGGCGGTGCTGGGCGGGCGCCCGTTCGGCCGGGCCCAGCGGTGGCTGGTGCGGACGTTCCTCGACGAGGAGATCCCGGCGCCGTCGCCGTTCCGGGGCGCCTCGGGCTTCTTCCCGTTCGTCCGCTCGATGCTGACCGACAGCGTCGGGTGGAAGGCGCTGGCCTACCAGCTGCTCAAGGCCCCGTTCGTGGTGATCGGCGGCTACGCGGTCGGCGTCTGGATCGCCATGGGCGCGATCTGCGCGACCTACCCGGTGTGGTGGGCGGCCTTCGACCCGACCAACGTCGACGCCCAGGGCCGGATCCGCCACTCGGGGATGCAGCTCGGCGACTGGTACGTCGACACGCTGCCCCGGGCCCTCCTGGTGTGCGCCGTGGGCGCCGGCATGGTGCTGGCCTCGCCGTGGCTGGTCCGCCTGATCGTCGCCATCGACCGCTACCTGGCCCGGGCCCTGCTCAGCCGGAGCGCCCGGGACGTCGAGGTCGCCCACCTGGCCGACACCCGCACCCAGGCCGTGGTCGACGCCGACGAGCGGCTGCGGCGGATCGAGCGCGACCTCCACGACGGGGCCCAGGCCCGGATGGCCGCCATCGCCATGAGCCTGGGCCAGGTGCAGGACGACCTGGCCTCCGAGGACGTGCCCCTCGACCGCGAGCGGCTCCGCCGGCTGGTCGACGCCGCCCACGCCAACTCGATGACCGCCATCGGCGAGCTGCGGGACCTGGCCCGGGGCATCCACCCGCCCGTGCTCGACGTGGGCCTGGCGCCGGCGCTGGCCGACCTGGCCGCCACCAGCGCGGCGTCGGTCGAGCTCCGGCTGCCCGCCGGCGAGCCCCGCTTCCCGGCCGACATCGAGTCGGTGACCTACTTCTGCGCCGCCGAGCTGATGGCCAACGTGGCCCGCCACAGCGGTGCCCGGCGGGCGGTGATCGACCTGTCCGTCATCGACGACGACCTGCGCCTGCGGGTCACCGACGACGGCCACGGCGGCGCGTCCCCCACCCCGGGCTCCGGGCTGGCCGGGCTGTGCGACCGGCTGGCCCCGGTCGACGGTCGCCTCGTCGTCATGAGCCCCCTGGGCGGCCCGACCGCCGTCACCGTCGAGATCCCCCTGCGAGGAGCCCTCACCCATGGCTGATGCTGCACCGTCCTACCGCGTCGCGGTGGCCGAGGACTCCGGCGTGCTGCGGGAGGGCCTGGTCCAGCTGCTGACCGACCGGGGCCACACCGTCACCGCGGCCGTCGGCGACGGCGACCTGCTGGTGCGGGCCGTCGCCGAGGACCCGCCCGACGTGGCGATCATCGACGTGCGCATGCCCCCGACCCACACCGACGAGGGGCTGCGGGCCGCCCTGGCGATCCGCACGGCCCAGCCCGAGGTCGGCCTGCTGGTGTTCTCCCAGTACGTCGAGACCCGCTACGCCGCCGACCTCCTGACCGGCGGGGCCACCGGCGTCGGCTACCTGCTCAAGGAGCGGGTCGGCCACGTGCGGGAGTTCCTCGACGCCCTGGGCCGGGTGGCCGACGGCGGCACCGCCCTCGACCCCGAGGTCGTCACCCGGCTGTTCCGGGCCAGCCGCCGCAGCGAGCCGATCGACGGGCTGACGCCACGGGAGAAGGAGGTCCTGGCCCTGATGGCCGAGGGCCGCTCCAACGCCGCCATCGCCGCCGGCCTGTCGATCTCGCCCCGGGCCGTCGAGAAGCACGTCGCCGGCATCTTCACCAAGCTCGACCTGCCCCCGTCGGGCGACGACCACCGCCGCGTGCTGGCGGTGCTGGCCTACCTCGGGTCGTGAAGAACCCGACGGGTGCCGTGAAGACGCCGTGAACCCCGTTCCCCGGGCCTGCCGCCGGGCGTAGGACGGTGGGCGTGTCCCCCGCCCCCGTCCCCGACGAGACCGACGACGAGGTCGGCCTGGTCATGGCGGGCGGGGTGTTCGCCGCCCTCCTCGTCCCGATGGCCCTGGCGCCGGTGCGGGAGCAGGTCGGGCAGGCCAACGTCGCTCTCCTGCTCGCCGGCGTGGTCGTCATCGCCGGTGCGGCCGGAGGACGACGGGCGGGCATGGCCACCTCCGTCGTGGCCGTGCTCGCCTTCAACTTCTTCCACACCCGGCCGTACCTGAGCTTCACCGTCGACGGCGCCCACGACCTGCTGACGCTGGGCCTGTTGCTCGCCGCCGGGGCGGTGGCCAGCGAGGCGGCCCACCGCCACCGGCGGGCGCTGCGGGAGGAGGACGAGGCCCGCCGCACCGTGGCGCGCGTCGGCCGGCTGGCGTCGTCGCTGACGCACCCGGGGAACGACGTGGCGGCCACGACCGAGGCGCTGGTGCGGGCGGAGCTGGGCGAGGCGGCGTCGGTCGTGGTCGAGATCCCGGTGGGTCCGGCGGCGATCCCGCGGGCCCACCGGGACGGCAGCCTCGACCCGGAGCCCGGCACCCGGGTGCGGCGCGCTGCGTCGCTCCACGACGGGCCGGTCGCCTTCCCGATCGCCTTCGCCGGCACGACCTACGGCCGCATCGTCGTCGCCGCCCCCGACGGCGCCCTGGCCCACGAGGCCGTCGCCACCGTGGCGATCCTGGCCGACCAGGTCGCCCTCGCCGTCGCTAGGTCGGCTCCGGCGGGGTGAGCGGGGGGAGGCGCTCCTCGTCGAGGACGAAGAGGGTCTGGGCGGAGCGCACCTCGGGGATCTCGTGGAGGCGGTGGAGGACGACGTCGCGCAGGGTGTCGATGTCGGGGCAGCGGACGAGGAGCACGGCGTCGTGGGCGCCGCTCGTCAGGCTGAGGTGCACCAGGCCGGGCAGCTCCACCAGCGCCTCCCGGGCCCGGGTCCACCGCTGCTGCTCGACGTCGACGAAGACGTAGGCGGCCAGGCCGTTGCCGGCGGCAGCCGGGTCGACCTCGGCCCGGAAGCCGGTGATGACGCCCCGGGACCGCAACCCGTCGAGGCGGGCGTAGGCGGTGGCCCGGCCGATGCCGGCCCGACGGGCGACCTCGCCGATGGCCATCCGCCCGTCGTCCTGGAGCAGGGCGACGATCCGGCGATCGATGTCGTCGAGGGGTGGGTGCCGTCCGGCCACGTGCGCGTCTCCCGGGTCCTTCCGGGACGGATCGTACCCGGTCGTCCGATGATGGTCATGAACGTCCATCTGAACGGCATCTTCGTGGACGATGGGGTGGGGGACGGCGAGACTGCGGGGCGCAGGAGGCACCCGATGCAGACCGACGACCGACTCCTCGAGCTCCCCGCCGACCACCCCGGGGTCAGCGACCTGGCCTACCGGGGCCGGCGCGCCGCCATCGCCGCGGTGGGCGAGGCGTACCGCCCGGGCGACCCGATCCCGGCGGTGGCCTACGCACCCGAGGAGGACGGGGTGTGGCGGACGGTCGCCGGGGAGCTGGCCGGCCTCCACGAGACGTGCGCGGTGGCCGCCTACCGCACCGGCGCCGCCCGGCTGGCCCTGCCGACGGCCGCGGTGCCGCAGCTCGCCGCGGTGTCGGACCGGCTCACCGAGCTCACCGGCTGGTCGATCACGCCGGTCCCCGGGCTGGTGCCGACCCGCACCTTCTACGAGGCGCTGGGCGAGCGGCGCTTCTGCTCCACCCAGTACATCCGCCACCACTCGGTGCCCTTCTACACACCGGAGCCCGACGTGGTGCACGAGCTGGTCGGCCATGCCAACGCCCTGGCCGAGCCCCGGTTCGCCGGCCTCTACGAGCTGGCCGGCCAGGCCGCCCGGCGCTCGACGACGGCGGAGGCGCTGGAGGCGTTCAGCCGCATCTTCTGGTTCAGCCTCGAGTTCGGCGTCTGCTGGGAGGCCGGACCGACGGGGGCGCGTGAGCTGCGGACCTACGGGGCCGGGCTGCTGTCGTCCTACGGCGAGATCCAGGCGTTCCGCGACGCCGAGGTCCGGCCGCTCGACGTCCGGGCCATGGCGACCCTCGACTACGACATCACCCGCTACCAACCGGTGCTCTTCGCGGCCGACTCCTTCGACCACGCCTACGAGGTCCTGGCCACCACCTTCGCCGGCTGGGACGACGACGCCCACCAGCGCCTCCTGGGGGGTGGGGGTCCCCCTTCCTGACGCGGTCCCCCGGTGGCAGGGTGCTGGCGGTGGGAGAGGCGAGCATCGTCACGCGGGAGCGCAGCTGGTTCGGGGACGCCGACCGTCGTCGGCGATCGCTGCGCCTGACGCCGCACCCCAAGCAGGGGGTCACCACGCTCAGCCTCTGGGACGACCAGGAGTGCGTGGGCACGATCCGGCTGGAGCACCACGAGGTGCCGGCCCTGATCAGCGCCCTGGCCGAGTCGCTGGCCGCGGCGGCGATGGAGCCCCCGACGGCGCCACCGCTGGTGGTCGTGCCCCCGGGTGCCACCGAGGGCGACGTGGTCGCCTGGATGCACGCCCGGAGCCGTCCCGGCGAGCCCGCCACCCAGCCCCCGTCGGCCCCCGCCTCGGCCGCCGACGCCGTCGTCGCCTCGATCACCAAGGCCTGGACGGGCCTCCGCCGCCAGCTGGGGCGCTAGCGGCTCCCTAGCGGAAGAGGTCCTCGTGGGGGGCCCGGACCAGCTCCTCACGGACGCTGGTGCGGGGCCGGAACCACCAGTCGGGGCCACCCCGGACGATGGCGACGGGCACGCCGTCGGCCTTGCCCATCACCAGCTCGGCGGCGCCGGCCAGCTCGTCGACCAGCGCCACCTCGGTGGCGTGGAGCTCCCGCCCCAGCGAGTCGGTCGAGCCCCGCAGGTCGACCAGGGCGGCGACGCCGGCGCACCCGATGGCCACGTCGGTCAGGCCCCGGCGCCAGGCCCGGCCGAAGGTGTCGGACACGACCACGCCCACATCGGCGCCGGTGCGGGCCCGCAAGCCGTCGCGGATGCGGCGGGCGGAGCGGTCGGAGTCGTCGGGGAGGAGGGCGGCCCAGCCGGCCTCGACGTTGGACAGGTCGACGCCGGCGTTGGCGCAGACGAAGCCGTGCTTGGTCTCGACGATGGTGAGGTCACCGCGGCGGCGGAGCACCCGCACCGACTCCTCCTCGACCACCTTCCGGTGCGAGCGGGGGTCCGACGGGTCGACCTCGACCATCTTCCCCTCGGCCTTGGAGACGACCTTCTGGGTCACGACGACGACGTCGCGGTCCCGCAGCTCGTCGCCCTGGGCGGCGAGGGCGTCGGCGATCATCCCGGCCAGGTCGGCGGCCCGGGTGACCTCGCCGATGCCGTGCACCCCCCAGACCTCGAGCCGGCGGGGCGAGTCGCCGCTCATCCGGCTGCGTCCAGGACGGTGCGGCCCAGGTCGGCGGCGACGGCGGGGGTGGACATGACCGTCGGGGTGGCGACCGCCCGGAGCCCCTCGGCCTCGACGGCCGGGGCGAGGGCAGCGTCGGCCTCGTCGATCACGAGGGTGCCGGCGACGTCGGTGTAGATCCGGGGCACGCCGGCGACGCTCGCCTCGTGCCCGAGGTCGGCCATCAGCCGGTCGGCCGGGCCCGTGAGGGCGGCCCCCGCGGCGCTGGGGGCGACGGCGACGACGTGGGCGCGGCGGGCCCGGACAGCCTCGGCCACGCCGGGCCCCGCCCGCAGCGGGGCGA
>JBQGCF010000298.1:0-4347 GCA_052038315.1 Iamia sp. | reverse complement strand
GTTGTCGGCCGTGGTCGCGCCGCCGTTGGTGTGGCCCTGGCCGCCACCGCCGCCACCGCCGCCGCCGTCGCCACGGGGGGTCGAGCCGCTGCCCTTGCCGCCCCGGCCGCCGCCGCGGGCGGTGCCGTCGTGGGCCGAGGCGTCGCTGCCGGCGTTGGCGTTGCCGCCACCGCCACCGCTCTGGTCCGAGCAGAAGCTCGTGCCCGAGCCGCGACCGCCGCCACCACCGCCGCCGGCGATGGCGATCATCGTGCCGCCGGAGCAGCCGGCGCTGCCCGTGCCGAGGCAGAGGCCGGTGGAGCCACCGCCGCCACCGCCGCGGACGTCCTCGGCGCCGCCACCCCGGCTCCAGCCGCCGGCCCGGCGGTTGTTCCAGTCGGCGTAGGAGTCGGTGTCGGTGCCGCCGCAGCCGAGCTTGGCCCACAGGACCTGGCCGCCCGTCACCGCGATGCGGCCGGAGACGATGCCGCCGGCGCCGCCGGCACCACCGCCACCGGCGTTGGTGTCACCGCCGGCGCCGCCGCCACCGGTGATGGTGAAGTCGGCGAAGACGGCGTTGGTGGGGGCCGTGGCCGAGCCCCAGGACGACGAGCTGGTCGTGCCCGTCGTGCAGGCCAGCCCCGAGAACGAGGCCGACTCGGTCGTGGTCGCCGGGGCGGGGGTCGACCCCGACAGCCCGACGATGACGCCGGCCCCGGCCATGGTGACGGCCAGGGCGATCCGGGCGAGCGCTGGCGCGCGCCTGACGGCTCGAGTCTTCACGGTGGAACCCCCCTTGGGTGCGGCCGTCCCGTTGGCCGCTCGTGTCGTCACCCTACGTGCGGGTGAACCGGGTACGCAAGGTGCTGATACGCCACATGCCGCCACTGAGAGTGGCGGCATGTGGAAACGGTCACCGTCGGAGGTGTCGGCCGGAGCCCGGCCGACACCTCCGCGGCGTCAGGCCTGGGTGAGCGTGGCGTCGAGGTCGACGGCCTCGCCGCTACCGACCTGGATCACGTCGGCATCGGCCTTCCGGTAGCGGTCGAGGTTGTACTCCGACCGGTGCCCGGTGGCGGTGAACAGGGCGGTGTAGCCGCCCGGAGCGAGGTCCGTGACGCTGTAGGTGCCGTTGGCGTCGGCGGTCACGGTCTTCACGGCGGCGGTGCCGCGGTACAGCGTGACCTTGGCGCCGGCCAGCGGCGTGGTGCCGTCGGGGCCGCCGGTGACCGTGCCCGACACCGTGGCCGGGAGGGGCAGCTCGGTGTCGACGTCGAGGGCGCCGCCGGTGAGCATGGTGAGGGTCGTGGCCGAACCGATGACGTCGCCGCCGAACCAGGTGACCGGGTGGGCCCCGGTCGGGTCCCGGAAGACCAGCTTGTAGCCACCGGGGGCCAGGTCCTTGAGGACGTAGTCGCCCTGGGCGTCGGTCTTGGTCGACTTCACGAAGGCGGCCGAGGTGGCGCCGTAGGCCTGGACCGTCACACCCGCCACGGGACCCTCGGAGTCGATGATCGTGCCGGCGATGGTGTTGCGGGTCGGCAGGCTGAAGGGCGAGGCGACCGCCTCACCGGCGTCCAGGTCGATGCCGACGGCGTCGTCGCGGACCGTCTGGTTGCCCGACCACTTCTGCACGAGGGTGCCGGAGGGGTCGGTGACCGAGACGTAGTAGGTGCCCGCGGGCAGGCCCCGCAGCGAGGTCGAGCCGGTGACGCCGGGGACCGACCGGTAGGCCGAGGCACCCGTCGGGGCCGTGTTGTACAGGGCCACGGTGTAGGTGCCCGGGTTCGAGATCGAGACGTCGATCTGGGCGCCCGTGGCCAGGCTGGCCTCGAGGACGAGGTCGTTGACGCCGTTGAACTCGACCGGCGTCGAGCCCGACCGGGTCAGCGAGTCGTCGTACCACTCGTCGACGAAGTCCTGGGTCGGGTCCCGGAAGATCACCCGGTACTCGCCCGCCGGCACCTGCGTCCCGAGGTCGAAGGCGCCCTCGGCATCGGTGGTGGTGCTGTACGCCGTGAAGCCCACGCCGTCCTCGTAGAGGCGGACCGTGATCCCGGGGATGCCCTCACCGGTGTCGTCGGCGGTCACGATGCCCTGGACCGCCGGGGGCGTCACGATGATCGTCACCGTCGCCGCCGAGGACGTGGCCGGGGCCCCGTCGGTGCGGGTGTAGGAGAAGGTGTAGGTCCCCGGCGTCACCGGGGCCACGTACAGGTACGTGCAGTCGCCCAGCTCGCCGAGCGAGCCGCCCGTGAGGCCCGAGGTGGCGCAGGTCGTCTCGTCACCGTCGGGATCGCCACCGCCGAGCACCAGCTCGGTCTCGGACTCCGGGCCCACCGTGAAGGTCTGGGCCGCGGCGGCCGGCGCCCGGTTGTCGATCGCCACCGTGACCGTCGCCGAGGTGCTCGTCCCGCCGAAGCCGTCCGACACCGTGTAGGTGAAGGTGTCGGTCCCGTAGACGTCCGGCGGCGCCGTGTAGGTCAGCGAGCAGCCGGTCCCCGTCAGGGTCCCCTCGGCGGGCTGGGCCGCCGTGCACGAGGTGATCGTGTCGCCGTCGGGCACGTCGGTCCCCGACAGGGTGATCGGCAGGCCGACGCCCTTGGTGGCGTTCACCGAGCGGTTCGGCGCCGAGGGGTTCCGGTTCCCGATGGGCACCGAGACCGTGTACTCGGGGCTGACGCCCCCGAAGCTGTCGGTCACCTTGTACTTGAAGGTGCCGGTCCCGGCGGCCAGGCCGCCGGTCGGGGTGTACGTCGCGGTGCAGTCGTTCGGCCCGCCCAGGCTGACGGTGCCGCGGGTCGGCGAGCCGACCAGCGAGCAGGTGACGCCGTTGCCGTCGGCGTCCGAGGCGTTGAGCCCGATGACCTTGGCCTCCCGCTTGTTGGCGGTGGAGGTCGTCTGGTCGGAGCCCGTGGGAAGCGTGTTCAGGGTCCAGGTGACGGCGTTGACCCAGCCGGCGCACCCGCCGCGCCCGCCGGTGCCGAGCTGACCGGCGGTGCCGGCCGAGATGTTGTTGGGGTCGCACTGGCCCTGGCTGCCGCTGGCGGTGCCCACGCCGATGCTGCTGATGGCGCCGGTGAACGACGAGCCGCCGCCACCGCCACCGGCGGCCGCGACCCGGCTGCTGAAGATGCCGCAGTCCTGACGACCGCCGGCGCCGCCGCCACCGCCCGAGTAGCCGCCGCCGCCACCACCACCGCTGCGGGTGGACTCGCCGCTGAGCGAGTTGGGGGCGAAGCCACCGGCGCCGGTGCCGTCGCCGCGGTTGGCCGCGGGCGGGGCCGAGCCGGTGGAACCGCCGCTGCCGGCGATCGAACCCGAGCCCGAGCCGCCGCCGCCACCGCCGGAGGTCGTGGCGCCGCCACCGCCACCCGGGTTGCCGTTGGAGCCGTTGCCGGCACCGCCACCGGCGCCGTGCCAGACGGTGCCGCCGGTGACTGCGGTCGAGCCGAAGTTGCCGGCCGCGCCGCCGCCACCGCCACCGCGGTTGGAGCAGGTGGAGCCGCCGCCGGAGCCGCTGCCGCCGCCACCGCCGCCGGCGGCGACGGCGAGCACGGTGCCGCCGGTGCAGTTGGCGTCACCGCCGAGGCAGATGACGGTGGCGCCGCCACCGCCACCGCCCGAGGTGCTGGCCGAGGCGCCGCCCTTGGCGAAGCCGTTGGTCATGACGTTGTTGGCGTCGGTGCCACCGCAGCCGATGCGGACCCGGAGGCTCTGGCCGGCGCTGAGGGCGACCGTGCCGGAGACCCAGGCGCCGTTGCCGCCGTTGCCACCGCCGCCACCGTTGGTGTCGCCGCCGGCGCCACCGCCGCCGTAGATGGTGAAGCTGGCCTGGATGGCGTTGGGCGGGGCGGTCAGGGTCGACCACCCGGTGCAGCTCAGGCCCGAGAAGCTCGAGCTCGACGTGGCGTAGGCCGAGGTCGGCGGGGCCTGGGCGACGATGCCGACCAGAGAGGCGGCGGCCACGAGAGCGGCGGCCAGGAGGCCACGGGCCACGGTCCGCCGCACCCCCAGGCGCGAGACGGTAGAAGCAGTCACAGGTTCCCCCCTGTTGTGGACGAGGTCATCCCTGGCCCCGCCGCGGTGTCGAGCCCAACCTACCGGCGACGCTCCGAGAGGGTCAAGGGCAATCCGTCACTCAGAGTGGTGAACGATCGGTGACGTCGGGATGTCGGTCGCTAGCCTCTGGCCGGGGGACGACGCCCGGGGGGTGCACGAGCGGATGGACGAGGACGAGCGGGACCACGGACGGCCACGGGCGCGCCGCTGGCTGTGGGCGGGTGGAGCCGCCGTGGTGCTGGCCGCCGCCGTGGGCACGGTCGCGGTGGTGGGCGGGGGCGACGACGCCCCGGACGCACCGACGAC
>JBQGCF010000297.1:0-10430 GCA_052038315.1 Iamia sp. | reverse complement strand
ATCACCAACCCGTCGGGCGTGAGCGGCTCGCTCAAGGAGGTGCTGCCCGGCGCCGACGTCTTCATCGGCGTCTCCGGCCCGGACCTCCTCGACGCCGACGACATCCGCAAGATGGCGACCGACCCGATCGTCTTCGCCATGGCCAACCCGGACCCCGAGATCCGGCCGGAGGCCACCGAGGGGCTCGTCGCCGTCATGGCCACCGGCCGCAGCGACTACCCCAACCAGATCAACAACGTGCTGGCCTTCCCCGGCATCTTCCGGGGCGCGCTCGACGCCGGCGCCACCACGATCACCGAGGGCATGAAGGTCGCCGCCGCCGAGGCCATCGCCTCGGCCGTGCCCGAGCACGAGCTGACCGCCGAGAACATCGTCCCGTCGGTGTTCGACCGCCAGGTGGTCGAGCTGGTCGCCGCCGCCGTGGCCGGCGCCGCCGTCACCGACGGCGTCTGCCGCTAGCAGCGACGACGACCAGCTCCCCGGGGGGTCAGGAGACCCAGGTCTCGAACCACAGGTCGCGGCCCGGGTCCTCCTGCCACGTCCCCTCGGCCGTGCGGACCCACCGCGACCCGTCGGGGTAGGGATCGAAGGTGGACCGATCGACCCACAGATCGCCGCCGGTGGGGGTGGCGACGATCGAGATCAGGTAGGTGCGGCCCTGGCGCAGCACCACCGGCGACGCCATGGCGACGGAGAAGTAGCCGGACGCGTAGCCGGCGTCGACCGGGCCGGAGCCGCCGATCGCAGGGCCCACGACGCCGGACCCGTCGACGGGGTGGATGGCCAGGGTGAGCTGGGCCTGGTCGGAGGAGACGCTGATGGCGACCCGGTCGAGGACCCCGGTGCTGGTCGCCTCGAACGTCTGGCCGATCGGACCCGTCCAGAGGTCGTTGCCGCTGGCGCCGAAGCTGTGGGCGCCGCGGGCGCTCGGCGGGGTCGGGCCGACCCGCTGGACGACGGTGCTGCTCGTGCTGGCCGTGTGGGTGGGGCCGGGGACGAAGGTCGCCGTCACCTCGTAGGGGCCGTCGGCGAGACGGGGCCTCCAGGAGGCGACGCCGGCGCTGAGGGCCACGGTGGCGGCCGGCTCGGTAGCGCCGTCGAGGAAGAAGGCGACGCTCCCGGTCGGGGTGGTGGTGGCCGGGGCGACGGGGGCGACCTTGGCCTGTAACCAGGCCGGGCCGCCGGTGGCCACCGGCGTCGTCCGGGACGTCAGCGTCGTGGTCGTGGCCGCCTGGGACACGGTCACGATGGCGACGCCGTCGATCGGGCCGGTGGGCCCGGTGGCGGTGACCTCGTTCGTCCCGAGCGGCAGGGCCTTGGTGCGGAGCTTGGCCTTGCCCCCGGCGAGCTCGGCGGTGCCCAGCTCGCTCCCGCCGGTCGAGAAGGTCACGGTGCCGGTCGTCGCCCCGGGGACGGTGGCGGTCAGGTCGATGTACTGCGACCACGCGGCCTGCGCGGTGGAGGCCGCGATCGACGACGTCGGCGCCGGGTCCGCCGGGCGGACGTAGGTGGTGAAGCCGATGTCGACGCCGCCCTCGGAGAGCCAGAAGCCGCTGGCCCGGAGGTACATGATCCCGCCGGCGTACTGGTTGGCGCCGCCGGAGACCTCGGGGCCGCGCCCGGTCACGAGGAAGGCGTAGCGCTCACCCTGCTGCACCGCGACCGGGGCGTCGAGGACGAAGGTCTGGACCGTGGCCCCGGACGGCTCGACGGGCGCCGAGCCGATCGGGCCGCCGGTCGGCGCACCGTTGCCGCCGACGGCGTAGACCTGGAGGCCGGCGCTGCCGCGAGCGCTGTGGAGCTCGACGTCCACCCGGTCCAGCAGGCCGGTCGCGCCGGCGGTGAACGTCTGGCCGAAGTCGGCGTTGTCGGACCAGTACCCGACGGTCCCGCGGGGTGAGACCTGGTCGGCGACGCCAGCCGGCGGCTGTGGGCCGACGGGCTGGACGATGGTGCCGCTGGTGCTGGCGGTGTGGGTGTCGCCGGCCGGGACGAAGGCGGCGGTGACGCGGTGGCGGCCGTCGTCCAGCCGCGGGCGCCACGAGGCGGTGCCGCCGCTCAGCGCGACGGTCGCGGCCGGCTCGGACGCGCCGTCGAGGGTGAAGGCGACGCTGCCGGCCGGCGTGGTGGTGGCCGGGGCCACGGCGGCGACGGTGGCCTGGAACCAGGCCGTGCCGCCGGTCGCGACGTCGGCCTTCTTGGACACGAGGCTCGTCGTGGTGGCGGCCGGTACGACGGCGATGGTGTGATCGGTGACGACGCCGTCGTCCTGGTCCCACACCTCGATGGCGTGGATCCCGATCGGGATGGCCTTCGTTCGGAGCCGGGCCACGCCGTTGCTCAGCGCGGCCTGGCCGATCACGTCGTTCCCGTCGACGGCGAACCGCAGGGTGCCGATGGGCTTGGGCGCCCCCTTGGGCACGGTCCCGGTCACGCTGATGGTCACGTACTCGGACCACACGGCCTGCGCTGGCGCGCTGACCGTCCAGGTCGTCTCGACGGCGGCGGCCGATGGGCGCCCCACCAGGCCGACGAACGCGAAGACCGCCGCCAGGACGGCGGCGGCCAGCGACACGCGAGGTGTCCTCTTCATCTGTGCTTCTCCCTGGGTGCGCCCGCGTGCACCCCGTCAACGAGCGCCGGTTGCGCCCCCCGGGAGATCCTCCACCGACCACGGGGCCGTGTCCTCCGTGGTCACCACTGCATTCGCGCCCGCGATCACGGCACGTCGGGTGATCTCGGGTCCCCTCGCCCCCGCCTGGGGCGAGGGGACCACTGAGATCAGGCGGGGCGGACGGTGGTGCTGAACACCAGGTCCTGCCAGGACCGGCTGTCCCACGTGCCGAACTGGAAGTCGTAGTAGGCGACCTGGCCGGCGCCGTAGGTGTTGCCGGTGGTGCTGACCGTCGGCGTGTCGCCGGTGGCCTGGCTGGCGTCGATGACGATGTAGTACGTCTCGCCGGCCTGCACCGGCCGCGGGGTGTCGAAGACGACGGTGGTCGCGCCCTGCTGGGTCTGGATCGTCTGCGGCGTCCCGGTGGAGACGCCGGGCTGGATGAACCCGTCGGTCCAGATGTCGACCGAGACCGTCTGCCCGGCGGTCGGGAAGTCGAGGGTCACCGAGTCGAGCAGGCCGGACCGGCCCACCGTGAACGACTGGGCGACGAGGTTGAACATCGGGATGAACTCAAACCCGGTGGCCGGGCCGACGTTGGCCTGGTCGACCGGGCTGGACGCCGGCGTCCCGATCGACTGCTCGACCGGGTCGCTGGTGCTGGTGCCGCCCTGGTCGGACGAGACGTAGGTGGCCACGATCGTGTGGGGGCCGTCGGCGAGGCGGGGTCGCCAGGAGGCGAGGCCGGCGCTGAGCGGCACGGTCGCCGCCGGCTCGGTGGCGCCGTCGAGGTAGAACTCCACGCTGCCGCCAGGGGCGGCGGTGGCCGGGGCGACGGTGGCGACCTTGGCCTGGAACCAGGCCGTGCCCGAGAGGACCTCCGTCTTCTTGGAGACCAGCGTGGTGGTCGTCTGGGCCTGGCCGACGTAGACGGTCGCCGAGCCGTTGACCAGGCCGCCCTGGTAGTCGGCGTCACCGCTGTAGGACGCGACGACCTGGTCGGTGCCGGCCGGGAGGGCCTTGGTGCGGAGGCGGGCCACCCCGTTGACGATCGGCGCCGTGCCGAGCTCGGTGCCGCCGGTCAGGAAGGTGATGGTGCCGGTCGGGGTGACGGCGCCGTAGGTCGACCAGGTGGCGGTCAGGTCGGTGTACTGCGACCAGACGGGCGAGGCCACCGACGACGCCACGGTCGCGGTCGGTGCGCTGACGAAGGTCCGGAACCAGATGTCGCCGGGGAAGGAGTACCACTCGCCGGCGTCCTGGTACATGACGCCGCCGTCGGCGTAGCCGTCCTCGACGGCCCGGACGATGCCGATGGCGTTGACGGGCGAGTCGAAGGCGAGGGCGTAGCCGGTGCCGGTGCGGACCGCGACGGGGACGTCGAGGGGGACGTCGATGACGCGGTCGACCATCTCGGCGCTGGGGACCGTGATCGTGCCCGAGCCCAGGGCGGGGCCGGTGGGCCGGCCGTCGCCGTCGAGGGCGCGGACGGAGATCGTGACCGGGGCGAAGCCGCTCCAGCCGTCCATGCGGGCCTGGACGCGGTCGATCACGCCGGTGCGGCCGGCGGTGAAGGTCTGGTGCCAGACGTAGGTGCTGCCCACGGCGAAGGCGTTGCCGGTGGTCGGGGGCTCGAAGGCCTGGTCGAGCTGGCCGGCGGGCGGGCGCTCGCCGACCGTCTGGAGCAGGGGCTCGCCGAGGTTGGCGCTGGCCTGGTGGGTGTCGGTGGGCACGAAGGCCGCGGTGACGCTGTGGGTGCCGGTGGCCAGGCGGGGCCGCCAGCTGGCGATGCCGCCCACGAGCGGGACGGTCGCGGCCGGGGTGCTGGCACCGCCGAGGGTGAAGGCGACCGAGCCGGTCGGCGTGGTGGTCGCCGGGGCGACGGCGGCGACGGTGGCCTGGAACCAGGCGGTGCTGCCCGGGTCGACCACGGCCTTCTTCGACACCAGCGTGGTGGTGGTCGACGCTCGCCCGACGGTGACGGTCACCGGCTCGGCGAACGGACCGCCGTTCAGGTCGACGGTGATCACGTGGGTGCCGACGGACAGCGCCTTGGTGCGCAGCCGGGCGATGCCGTTGGCCAGGTCGACGCTGCCGATGGTGCCGGCCTCGTCGGCGAAGGTCACCGTGCCGGTGGGCTTGGGCTCGCCCTTGGGGACGGTGGGCGTGGCCGTGAGGGTCACGTACTGCGACCACACCGTCGCGGTGGCCGAGGTGGTCAGCGTGCCGGTGATCGGCGACGCCGACGCAGGTGCGACCGGACCGGCCACCCCCACCAGGGCGACCAGCGCCAGGACGAGCAGGGTCGCACGACGGGCGTGCCTGGACATCGCATCTCTCTTCCGACCCGCAGCCGGGTCAAGCCATCGCCCGAGAAGCACACCGTGCGCCCCCACCGTCCGGTCGGTCGGCGCACCCTCCCGCAGCAGGCGATGTGACGAAGGACCGGTTTGGAACGGTATCCCGGCGTCCGAGCCTGGACGCGCCACCGCCCGGTCGGCACGGGGCCGACCGGGCGGTGGATCAGACGAGCGTGGGGCTCAGGGGATGGGCGTCGGGTCCACCCAGGTCTGGAAGGCGATGTCCATGTACCAGCTGGTGTCCCACTCGGTCTCCCACGGGTACTTCGTGTAGGCGCTGCCACCCTGGTAGGCCCAGTCGTCGCTGAAGCGGTAGCCGGCGCTGGTCTGCGTGTTCGGCGGCGTGACCACCCAGGCGTACTTGGTGCCGGCGGTGACCGGGACCGCGGTCGCCAGGACGAACTCGTTCAGCTCGGGGTACCGCCACTCGGCGGCGATGGTCTGGGTGCTGAGGGCCTCGCCCACCGGGAAGGTGCCGTCGGTCGCGTAGATGGCCAGGGTGAAGTCCTTGTCCAGGGTGTTGATGGCGATGTCGACCTTCTTCAGCAGGCCGGTGCGGGTGGCGGTGAAGGTCTGGGCCATCGTCCCGGCGGTGCTGATCTGGCCGTCGCCCTGGGCGAGGCCGGCGTCGGGCTCGCCGACGTACGGGGGCCCGGCCTCGGCGACGGTCTGGGTGACGACCGCGCTGGTGCTGGTGGCGAAGGTGCCGGCGCCGTTGTAGGTGGCGGTGATCTCGTGGACGCCCTCGGGCAGGGTCGGGCGCCAGGTGGCCACGCCGGTGGCGTTGACGGCGACGGTGGCGCTGGTCGTGCCCCGGGTGAAGGTCACGGTGCCGGTCGGGCGGTTGGTGGCGCTGGCCGGGGCCTTGGTGCGGACGGTGGCCTTGAGCTCCGCCTTCGTGCCGGGCTCGACCGACGGGGTGGTGGCCACGAGCGTCGTGGTCGTGTTGGCCGGGGCCACCGTGACGACGACGCTGTTGCTCGTCGCGGCGCGGGTGGCGCCGTCGCCGGAGTACTCGGCGGTGATGGTGTTCTCGCCGACCGGCAGGGCGGTGGTGCTGAAGGTGGTGATCCGCTTGGTGGCCACGGCGGTGCCGAGGACGGTCTCGCCGGCCTTGAAGGTCAGGGTGCCGCCCTTGGGCTGTCCGCCGCCCTTCGGCGTCAGCGACAGCGAGAGCTTGGTGGCCTGCGACCACACGGTGGTCGTCGGCGTCGCCGAGAGGACGATCGCCTTGGGCGGCGCCGTGGAGGCGCTGGCGGGAGCGGCCGGGAGGGCCACCCCCAGGACGGCCAGCATCGTCGCTGCCGCCAGGAGTGCACGGCGTGCGCGCATCGTCATGGTCCGCTCTTTCCGACCCGTCATGGGTCCCTCCATCGCCCGCGGGGTGCGCCCGGTGCGCGCCCCTACCGAACAGTCGGTCGGTCGGCGACCACCGAGCGTGAGCAGATGTGACGGACGACCGGTTTCGGACGGGTCGGCGATCCCGGCCCTGAGGCTACGCGGCGCCGACGATCTGCGTCACGGGCGCGCTCTCGTCGCTGGCGTCGTGGCGTTCCCCGCCCAGGAAGGTGGCGGTCACCGAGTAGGTGCCGTCGGGGAGGCGCGGCCGCCAGCTGGCGACGCCACTCGACAGGGGCACGATGGCGGCCGGCTCGGCGGCGCCGTCGAGGTGGAAGGCGACGCTGCCGGTCGGGGTGGCGGTGGCCGGGGCGACGGGTGCCACGGTGGCCTGGAACCAGGCCGACCCGCTCGTGACCTCGGTCTTCTTGGACACGACCGTCGTCGTGGTGGCGACGGTGCCGACCTGGTGGACGATCGGGTCGCCGACCGGGCCGGGCGGGAAGTAGGCGTCACCGCTGTAGACCGCGGTGACCGTGCGGTTGCCGAGCGCGAGCGCCTTGGTCCGCAGCCGAGCGACGCCCTCGGTGATCGGGGCCGTCCCCAGCAGGTCGTCGCCGTCGAGGAACCGCACGGTCCCGGTCGGCAGCGGCCCGCCGTCCGGCGAGGTCCAGCGAGCGGTCAGCGTCACGTACGACGACCACACCGGGCGGTCGTCCGTCGTCGTGAAGGTCGACGTCGTCGGCGGGATCGGCCGCACCCAGGTGCGGAAGATCAGGTCGCCGTACTCGTCGTAGGTCCACGAGCTCGACCCCGCGAGGGCGTAGAGCATGGACCCGCCGCCGTACTCCGGCCTTCCCGCCGACGTGCGGAGGTCGCCGGTCCCGGTCAGGACCATGGCGTACTGCTCCCCGGCCTCGACGGGGACCGGCGTGTCGAGAGTGCGGTCGACGTATCCGATGGAGGGCGTCACGGCGGCCGAGGCCAGCGGTGCGCCCGTGGGGAGGCCGTCCTGGTCGAGGGCGTGGATGGCAACGCCGATCTCGTCCCCGAACGGGGACTCGTAGCCCACCTGGTAGAGCATCCCGCTGGTCCCCACGGTGAACGTCTGGGCCACCGAGCTGGCCCCGACGTAGTAGATGAACGCCTCCGGAGGGAGCTGCTGGTCGACGCCGCCGTCGGCGGCCGGCGTCGGTCCGATCTGCTGGGTCAGCGGAGCGCTGACGCTCTGGTGCTGGTGGTCGGTGGTGCTGGTGAAGTGGGCGGTGACGGTGTGGGGGCCGTCGGACAGGCGGGGTCGCCAGGTGGCGACGCCGGCGCTCACGGGCACGGTCGCGGCGGGGGAGGAGGCGCCGTCGAGGAAGAAGGCGACCTCGCCGACGGGCGCGGCGGTCGCCGGCGCGTCGGTGGCCACGGTGGCCTGGAACCAGGCGGTGCCGCTCAGGACCGGGTCCTTGCGCGAGACGAGCGTGGTGGAGGTCCCGTGGGGGCCGACGGTCACGATCGGCGCCCCGGTGACCAGCCCGGCCTCGTAGGTGCCGTCACCGTCGTAGGTGGCGGTGACGGTGTAGGTGCCGAGCGCCAGGTCCCGGGTCCGCAGCCGGGCCACGCCCCCGGTGCCGATGGTCGCGGTGCCGATCTCCTCCTCGTCGACCCGGAAGTGCACCGTCCCGGTGGGGAGGGGTGCGTTCCGGTTGGCGCCGTAGCGGGCGGTCAGCTCGACGAGCTGGGAGTAGACGGCGCTGCCGGTCGAGACCGTCAGCTCCTGGGTGATGGTCGGGGTGACGAAGGTGGCGAACCACTGGTCGACCGGGATGGCCCCCCACGACCCGCCGCCGGAGCGCTGGAGCATCGTCCCGCCGGCGTAGAGGTCGTCGGAGTAGTGGTTGAGGTAGATCTCGCCACCGATCGCGCCGACCGAGAAGGCGTACGTCGTCCCGGCCTCGACGGGGACGGGGACGTCGAGGGGCACGTCGACCCATCCGCCGGTCTGGTTGGCGACGGCGGTGACCCGACCCGACCCGAGCACGGCATCGGTCGGGAGCCCGTCGCTCCCGACGGGGTGGATGCGCACGACGACGTCGCCGGTCTGCGGGGCGGCGGCGACGAAGATCGCGACCTGGTCGAGCCATCCGTCCCGCCCGTTGACGAAGGTCTGGCCCCAGAGGTCGTCGGCGGTCGGCTGGGCGATCCCGTCGGGTGATCCCTGCGTGGCGTCCTGGTCGATCGGGCCGACGGTCGGGACCGGGCCGGTGCGCTGCCGGATGGCGGCGCTCGTGCTGGGCTGCTGGGTCGGGGAGCCGAGGTAGGCGGCGGTGACGGTGTGGTCGCCGTCGGCCAGTCGTGGCCGCCAGGAGGCGACGCCTCCGGTGAGCGGGACGGTGGCGGCGGGCGTGGACGCACCGTCGAGGGTGAAGGCGACGCTGCCGGTCGGGGTGGCGGTGGCCGGGGCGACCGGCGCCACCGTGGCCTGGAACCACGCGCTCTCACCCTTGGGGACGTCGGCCTTCTTCGACACGAGGGAGGTGGTGGTCGACGCCGAGGCGACGGTGATCGTCACCGGCTGGGTGGTGGTGCCGCCGGGGTAGGTGGCGTCGCCGTCGTGGGTGGCGGTGATCGTGTGGGTCCCGACCGGGATGGTGCGGGTCCGGAGCCGGGCCACCCCGTTGACGAGGGCGACCGACCCGAGGGGGGTGTCGTCGTCGAGGGCGAAGATCACCGTCTCGGTGGGCCGGGGCTGCCCCTTGGGCGCGGTGAAGGTGGCCGTGAAGGTGACGTACTCGGAGGACGTCGTCGTGCTGGCGGAGGTGGTGATCGATGACGTGAGGGGGGTCGCCGCCGTCGTGGGTGGCGCCACCAGCCCGACGATCGACAGCACGGTCGCCAGGGCGACCACCGCCAGAGACACCCGTCGCGTCCGCATCGATGTTCCTCCCCGGGCGCAGCCCCCGCTCGCCCCGCTCGAGAGCGCACGCGCGCTCGCCCCCATCCTGTCGCATCGGGCACCCGCCCGACCACCCCCGGTGTGGGTCTAGACGATGCTCGATCGGACCCAGGTGGCGAAGGTGACGTCGCCGTTGAGGTCGAGCCATCCGCTCCCGCTGGGGGAGCCGACGAGGCGACCGCCGGCGTACGGGTTCGACCCCTGCACCCCCCGCACGTTGGTGCCGGCCCGGACGGCCTGGACCACGATGGCGTAGGTGGTGCCGGCGGTGACCGGGATCGGCGGGTCGAAGAGGGCCGGGACCACGCCGGCCCCCCGCCCCGTCGGCACCGACTCGGAGCCCAGCACCGGCGCCACCGGGTTGCCGTCCTGGCCCACGGACCACAGCGCGATCGAGAACCCACCGGTCTCGGCCTGGAAGGTCAGGTCGACCTGGGTCAGCTCGCCGGTGCGGCCGGCGGTGAAGGTCTGGGCCCAGCGGATGTTCCCCACCGGCAGGTAGGTCTCGGGCGTGGTGGTCACGCTCTGGTCGATGGTGGCCGGCTGGCTCACGTCGAGCGCCAGGGGGGCGCTGTCGCTCGGGGCGTAGAGGTCCTCGACGCCGTTGTAGTGGGCGACGATCTCCCAGTCGCCCTCGGGCAGGAGGGGCCGCCAGGTGGCCTTGGCCGTGTTGCTGAGGGGGACGGTGCCGGTGCGGGTGCCGGCGCTGCTGGTCGCGGTGAAGGTGACGGAGCCGGTGACCCTGACGGGCCACCGGGCGGCGCGGACGTCGGCCTTGATCTCGGCCCGGGTGCCGGCCGGGACCGAGGCCGCCGTGCTGGCGATGTCGGTGAAGGTCCGGAAGGGGGCGACGGTCACGGTGACGGTGTTGCTGGTGGCCGGGGCGGTGATGGGGTCACCGGAGTACTCGGCGACGATCTCGTAGGTGCCCAGGGGCAGGTCGTCGAGGACGAGGGCGGTGACCCGCCGGGTGGCCGTCGCCGTGCCCAGGACGGTGTCACCGGTGCGCCAGGTGACGGTCCCACCTCGTGGCCGGCCGCCGTCCTTGGGGGTGAGCGAGAGGTTCAGCCGGGTGGGCTGGCCCGGGCCGACCGTCGCCGGGCCGGCGCTCAGCACGATGGCCTTGGGTGGCGTCGGGGGCGCCCCCCCCCGCGGGGCGGCGCGGGGGGGCCGG
>JBQGCF010000296.1:0-15152 GCA_052038315.1 Iamia sp. | reverse complement strand
GTCGTGGTCGTCCTCGGCGCCGGCGCCGCCCTGGCCCGCGGCGGCGGAGACGACGACGGCGGCGCGGCGGCCGGCGATCGGTCCACCACCACGACCACCACCGACGACGCAGCCGCCGCCGCCGCCGACGCTGCCGACGGGACGACCACCGAGCCCACGACGGAGCCCACCACAACCGAGGACGGCCCGGCCGCCACGACCACCACCCCGACGGCCGCCGAGCGGACCTCGGCCATCCCACGCGGCACCTTCTACGGCCCGTCCGAGGTCGGCGAGTGCGTCGGGTGGACCGGCGACGACGACTGCAGCGGATGGACCCTCACCACCCTCGCCATCGAGTGCATCGGCACCTGCACCGCCGACGTCTGGGGCGTCGAGGTCCCCCTCGCCCTCACCGACGGCGTCTACCAGGGCGAGGTCACCGGCGCCGACGTGGGCACGACCTGCGAGGGAGCGCCGGAGCAGGCCACCGTGACCGTCCAGATCGAGGTCGGCGAGGCCGTCTACTCCTTCGAGCAGTGGCGGGCCGAGACGATCTCGGGCCGGGCCCGGCTCACGTCGAACGCCTCCCCCTGCAGCGACGCCACCTGGCTGGTCACCTTCGACCTCCGGGAGGGTCCGGCGTAGCGCCCGGGGTCGGCGGCGCGGCTCAGCGCTCGAGGTCGGCGTAGCCGCCCCGGAAGAAGACGAGCGGGTGGCCCTCGTCGGCCACGGCGAGGTGGTGGACCCGGCCGATGACGATGTCGTGGTCGCCGGCGGCGTGGACGGCGTCGAGCTCGCAGTCGATCCAGGCCAGCACGTCGTGGATGCGGGGGGCGCCCGAGTAGGGGGCGGCGTCGTAGCCGATGCCGGCGAACTTGTCCTCGCCCTTGCCGGCGAAGACCCGGCAGACGTCCTCCTGGTGCTGGCCCAGGACGTTGACGCAGAAGCGCCCGGCCTCCCGGATGCGGGGCCAGCTCGACGACTGGTTGCCGGCGCAGAAGCCGACCAGCGGCGGGTCGAGCGACACCGAGAAGAAGGAGCCCACGGCCAGCCCGACCCGGCCGGCGTCGTCCTCGGCCGAGATCACGGTCACGCCGGTCGGGAAGTGGCCCAGGACCTGGCGGAACTTGGCGGGGTCGATCGTGGGCGCGTGGTCTGACACGCCGTCAGGTCTAGCAGCGGCCACCACCGACGCCTCAGTACGACTTCGGCAACCCGAGGACGTTGGTGGCGAGGTGGTTGAGGGTCATCTCCTGGCTCACCGGGGCCACCTTCATGATCCGGGCCTCCCGCCAGTAGCGACCGACGTGGTACTCCTCGGCGAAGCCCAGCCCGCCGTGGGTCTGGATCACCCGGTCGCAGGCGTCGAAGCCGGCTTCGGCGGCCAGGTACTTGGCCGTGTTGGCCTCCTCGCCGCACGGCAGCCCGTGGTCGTAGCGCCAGGCGGCCAGCTGCACCATCAGCCAGGCGGCCCGCAGCCGGGCGTGGGCGTCGGCCAGCGGGTGGGCGATCGCCTGGTTGGCGCCGATCGGGCGGCCGAACACCTGCCGTTCCTTGGCGTAGGCGATGCCCGTGCGCAGCGCGGCCAGCCCGGTGCCGATCGCCTCGGCGGCGATCAGGATGCGCTCCGGGTTGAGCCCGCTCAGCAGGTGGCGGAAGCCCTTCCCCTCCTCCCCCACCAGCCGCCAGCCCTCGACCGGCAGGTCGTCGTAGAAGACCTCGCAGCTGCCGACCGCGTTGCGGGCCGTCTTGGGGATGGGCCGGATGGTGACGTGGGCCGGGTCGAGGTCGACGAGGAAGAGGCTGAGCCCGTCGAGCCCGCTGTCGGCGGCGCCGGTCCGGGCCAGCAGGAGGCAGACCGACGACTCCTCCGCCTTCGACGTCCAGATCTTCTGCCCCGAGATCCGCCAGCCACCGCCCTCCCCGACGGAGTCGTCCCGGGTCGCCCGGGTGGCGATCCGGGACGTGTCGGTGCCGGCGGTCGGCTCGGTCACGCCGAAGGCGACGTGGAGGTCGCCCGCCGCGGCCCGGGGCAGGAACGTCTCCTGCAGCCGGTCGTTGCCGTACCGCACCACCGGCTCGAGCCCGAAGACGGTGAGGTGCAGGGCGGTGCAGCCGTTCATGGCCGCCCCCGACGCCGCCACCTCCCGCATCAGGATGGCCGCCTCGGTGATCCCGCACCCGCCCCCGCCGAAGCGCTCGGGGATGGCCACGCCGACCCACCCGCCGGCCGCCATGGCGTCGTAGAACTCCCACGGGAAGCGGTGGTCGCGGTCGCAGGCGGACCAGTACTCGTCGTCGAAGCCGGCGCACACGGCCCGGACCCCGGCGGCGACGGCCTCGTGGTCGGGGTCCTCGGAGAGATCCACCCGGGGCGGGGTCGCCCTGCTAGCGGCGGCCGGCGGCCACGGCCCGGACCGCGGCGTCGGGCCGGGTGTCGACGACCGGCTCGGCGGCCGGGCCGACGGACCGCTGCGAGCCGGCGCCCGGGCGGCGGAGCGAGACGGTGGTGCCCTCGGCCGCGGCCAGGACCTCGGCCAGCCCCCGGTCGGCGCCGCGCTGGCGGGCGTGGCGCAGCAGGGCGTCGACCCCCTCGTCGTGGCGCTCCGGGTCGTGGTGGAACAGGGCCAGGCGGGAGGCGCCGGCGGTGGCGGCCACGTGGACGGCGTAGTCGACCGTGCAGTGGCCCCAGTCGGACTTGCCGGCGAAGTCGTCCGGGGTGAACTGGGCGTCGTGGATGACCAGGTCGGCGCCGTCGCACAGGGCCAGCGCCCCCTCGGCGATGCGATCGGTCCCGTCGATGGGCTGCTGGTGGTCGCTGATGTAGGCGATCACCACGTCGTCGACCTCGACCCGGTAGCCGTTGGTGGCGCCGACGTGGGGCACGGTGCGGGCGATGACGCGGGCCCCGTCGACCTCGACCGCGTCACCGTCGTCGAAGTCGATGAAGTCGATGTGGCCGTGGAGCTGCTCGGCCGTCACCGGGAAGTAGGGCGGGCGCAGGAACTGGCCGAAGGCGTCCTTCAGGCTGAGGTCGCTCTGCGGCCGAGGCGCCCGGACGCTGAGGCGGGCGCCGGGGGCGAGGACCGGGACGAAGAACGGGAGGCCCTGGACGTGGTCCCAGTGGATGTGGGTGACGAAGGCGTGGCCCTCGAAGGTGCCGTCGGTCGGCTGGGTCTGGCCGAAGAAGCGCAGCCCGGTGCCGAGGTCGAGGATGATCGGCTGGCGGCCCGGCCGCTCGATCGAGACGCAGGCGGTGTTCCCGCCGTAGCGGCGGTTGGCATCGCACGGACAGGGGGTCGAGCCTCGCACTCCCCAGAACGTGATGTCGACCATGTGGATCCCCTTGGCAACCTGCCCCCAGGTGGCGCCGCACCGTAGTCGGGATGGACGTTGCCTGGACTCTGTGTGACAGGAATCTCAGATACGGCGGCAAGCGCCATCACCCCTTCCGCGAGCGCTCGTGAACGTCGTCACGGGTGAGCATCTACGGTCCCCCTCGATGGACGCTGCACCCCCTCCCGGACTGGCGATCGAGCGCACCGCGCTCCCCGACCTCGACGTGGCCTGGCTGACCGATCCGGACGCCGATGCCGACGCCCCGCTCGCCCTGCTGCTGCACGGCTTCCCCGACGCCGCCCCGACGTGGCGGTACCTCATCCCGGCGCTGACCGAGGCCGGGTTCCGGCCGGTGGCGCCGTGGCTGCGGGGCTACGCCCCGACGTCGGTGCCGGCCGACGGGCTGTACCAGGTCGGCGCCCTCGCCCGCGACGCCAGCCGGCTGCACGAGGCCCTCGGCGGCGACGAGCGGGCGGTGATCGTCGGCCACGACTGGGGGGCGATGGCCACCTACGCAGCGGTGGGCTGGGAGCCCGATCGCTGGCGCCGGGCCGTGGCCATGGCCGTGCCCCCGGCCGGGGCCATGTTCGGCGGCTTCACCTCCTACGACCAGCTCCGGCGCAGCTGGTACATGTTCTTCTTCCAGAGCCCCCTGGCTGACGGCGTCGTCGCCGCCGACGACCTCGCCTTCATCGACCGGCTGTGGGCCGACTGGTCGCCGGGCTACTCCGCGGCGGACGATCTGCCGGCGGTCAAGGACGCCCTGCGCGACCCGGCCTCGCTGACCGCCGCGCTCGGCTACTACCGGGCGACCCTCGGCGACGGGCCGACGTCTCCCGACCTCGACGCCCCGCAGGCCGGCTGGATGACGCCGACGCCGATCCCGACCCTCTACGTCCACGGCGCCGCCGACGGCTGCCTCGGCGCCGAGCTGGTCACCGACGCCGCCGCCCACCTCCCCGCCCCGGGGTCGCGGGCCGAGATCGTCGACGGCGTGGGCCACTTCCTCCACGTCGAGGCCCCCGACGTCGTCAACCCCCTCATCGTCGAGTTCCTGAAGGAGAGCGCAGCATGACCGTCACCCCCGAGGACCTGGTCGAGATCCACGCCATCGAGCGGCTCAAGTACGCCTACCTCCGCTGCCTCGACCAGAAGCTGTGGGACGAGATGGAGACCCTGCTGACGCCCGACGTCGAGGCGACCTACTCGGGCGGGGCCAACGCCCACTCGGGCCGGGTGGCGGTGATGGACTTCCTCCGCCGCACGATGGGCTCGGAGACGTTCCACTCCTCGCACCACTGCCACCACCCCGAGATCGACCTGGTCGCCCCCGACCGGGCCACCGGCACGTGGGCCCTCGAGGACACCGTCCACCTCCTCGACTTCGACCTCACCATCCGGGGTGCGGCCTTCTACGAGGACACCTACGTCAAGGTCGACGGCCGCTGGCTGATCGCCGCCACCGGCTACAAGCGGCTGTGGGAGGAGATGTCGCCCCGGGCCTCGGTCAGCGGCCTCCAGCTCACCGCCAGCTGGTGGCGCACCGACGGCCGCAGCAGCCTCACCGGCTGACAGGGCTGGCCCGGCTCACCGCCTGGCGTATCGTCGCCCGTGGGGAGGGAGGGCTCATGAGGAAGCTGAAGGTGCGGCGCGCCGACCGGTGCCGGTCCTGCGGCGTCGATGTCCCGGTCGGGACCGAGGCGTGGTGGGATCCGGATCGGCGGGTCGTGCACTGCCTTCCGTGCGGCGACCTGGCCCCGATCCCGGCGACCCCTGCTGACCTGGCGGTGCGCTCGGACGACGGGCGGGCCGGCGGGGCGGCCCGACGGGAGTACGAGCGGCGGTCGGCCCGGGAGCGGGCGCGGCACGACCAGGCCGTCGCCGAGGACGCCGAGTGGCGACGGGCCACGCTCGAGCGGCGACCGATCCTGGGCCGGGTGGCGACGACGATGCGGGCCAGGCCGACGGCCGGCCCCGAGACGCAGTCGACGACGGCCTGGAAGGTCGGTGCCGAGGGCGAGGAGCGGGTGGCCGAGGTCCTGCGGGGCGTGCCGGGGATCGAGGTGCTCCACGACCGGCGGGTTCCCCGCAAGCGGTCGAACATCGACCACGTGGTGGTCGGGCCGGCCGGCATCTTCGTGATCGACGCCAAGAAGTGGAAGGCCGGTTCGATCGTCGAGGTCCGCGATCGGGGCGGCCTCTTCCGCAGCGACCCCCGGCTCTACGTCGGGGGTCGTGACCGCACCGGGGCAGTCGACGCCGTCCTCGGCCAGGTCGAGGTCGTTCGCACGGCGCTCGGACCCGCCGTCGCCCAGGTCCCGATCCGGGGCGTCCTGTGCTTCGTCGGCGCCCGATGGCCCGGGCTGCGTCCGAAGCCGAAGACGGTCTGCGGCATCACGGCGATCTGGCCCCTGGCCCTGCCGGGGCTGGTGGCCGCGCCGGGCCCCCACGCCTTGGCCGTCGAGCGCATCGCCGGCCAGCTGCGCACCGCCCTCCCCCCGGCGGCACCCCAGTAGCCGCCCGCTCCGACAGCGATTCGACGGCGATTCGGCGCGGGATGTGTCCTGCGCCGACGCTTCCGACAGCGATTCGACGGCAGACGTCGTCCCTGGTCAGGTGGCTAGGGGAGGCGCCAGAGGTGGCCGTCGGTGACGGCGAGACCGTCGGCGAGGAGGGTGGCGGCGACCCTTTCGGCGCGATCGGGGTCGCCCGGCCAGCCCATCGCCGCAGGGACGTCGGCGGTGGCGACGGCGCCCCGCCGCAGGGCGTCGACGAGCCGGCCCCGGCCCTGGCGGTCGCTCCCCTCGAAGCGGGACTGGGGCTTGGCCCGCACCCACGGGTCCGGCTCCCCGGAGGCGCCGCCCCGCCACGCACAGCGGGCGGCGACCGGGCAGTCCGCGCAGCGCGGCACCGGGCGGCAGGCGGTCGCCCCCAGCTCCATCACGGCCTGGTTCCACGCCCAGGCCCCGCCGGGCGCCTCGGCCTCGGCGACCACGGCCAGCCCATCGGCCACGACCTGGTCGATCGGCCGGCCGACGAGCCGGGACAGGGCCCGGGTCACGTTGACGTCCATGCACGCCACCGGCCGCTCGTGGGCGAAGGCCAGCACCGCTCTGGCCGTGTACGGCCCGACACCGGGCAGGGCCAGCAGCTCGGCCAGCGTCGACGGCAGCACCCCGCCGTGCGCAGCGACACAGGCCACCGCGGCCCGGTGGAGGTTGATCGCCCGCCGGTTGTAGCCCAGCCCCTGCCACTCCTCGACGACAGCCCCGGCCGGAGCGGCGGCGCAGGCCGCCGGGGTCGGGAACCGCTCCAGGAAGCGGTGGAAACGGGGCTCGACGCGGGCCACACCCGTCTGCTGGAGCATCAGCTCCGAGACGAGGATCGCCCACGGGTCCCGCGTCCGCCGCCACGGGAGGTCACGCCCCTCGGAGCCGAACCAGGCGGCCAGCTCGGCGGTGAGCCCGACCGGGTCGACCGGGCCTACGGCGTCTTGCGGGTCCAATAGACGACGGTCTGGTAGGGCATCTCGAAGGTCTCACCCAGTGGCTCGACGAGCGAGCGCACTGCGGTGGCGATCCGCTCCCGCTCGGCCACCGGCTGCGAGGCGATGTAGGACGTCGAGAGCACCCGGGCGACGAGGGTCTCGGGGTCGAGGTGCTGGCGGTAGGTGGTGTCGTAGCGCTGGACGGGG
Organism: Iamia sp.; assembly: GCA_052038315.1. GTDB lineage: Bacteria > Actinomycetota > Acidimicrobiia > Acidimicrobiales > Iamiaceae > Iamia. The sequence goes on along the minus strand of JBQGCF010000296.1, from coordinate 8,137 downwards.
GCGAAGGGCGTGTCGATCCCGTCGATCACACCGGCCCAGTCGACCTCGGTGGTGTACGGCACCCGGTGCTCGCCCCGGTGGTCCCAGCGGATCAGCGTGCTCAGCTCGGCCACCCACGGCTCCCGGGTGTCCCGCTCGTTCCAGATCAGGCCGAGGCCGCCGCCCGGCTTGAGCACCCAGGCGATCTCCTTGAGGGCGACCTCGGCGTCGAACCAGTGGAAGGCCTGGGCGACGGTGACCGCGTCGATCGACCCGTCCGGCAGGGGGATCCGCTCGGCGGTCCCGTCGAGGACGTGGGCGTAGGGCGCCGCCTCCCTGAGCCGCCGGCGCATCTCGGCCACCGGCTCGACGGCGACGACCTCGGCCCCGGTGGGGGTCAGCAGGCGGGTGAGCTTGCCGGTCCCGGCGGCCAGGTCGAGGACCCGGGCGCCGGGCCCTATCGCCAGCTCCTCGCACAGCAGGGCCACGGCGTCGGCCGGGTAGGACGGCCGGCCCCGCTCGTAGTCGTCGGCGCCGGCGGCGAAGCCGTCCGCCGCCGCGCTGTGGATCCGGGGCTCGTCAGCCACGACCGCGCCTCCGCCGAACGTCCGGGAGCCCGAGCGCCTCAGCCCTCGGCGTCGGCCCAGACGGCGTCGACGTCGTAGGGGCGCGGCCGCTTCGGCGCCTCGGCCTCGGTCCAGACCATCACCCGGCGCTTGAAGTAGCAGACCTCCTCGCCCCGCTGGTTGATGCCCTTGGTCTCGACCGTGACGATGCCGCGGTCGCCCTTGGACGTCAGCTTCTTCTCGAGGACGCGGGTCTCGGCGTGGATGGTGTCGCCGTGGAAGGTCGGCTTGGAGTGCTTGAGCACCTCGACCTCCAGGTTGGCCACCGCCTGGCCCGACACGTCCGGCACGCTCATGCCCAGGACCAGGGAGTACACCAGGTTCCCGACCACCACGTTGCGCCCCTGGGGGGCCTGCTCGGCGTACCAGTCGTTGGTGTGGAGCGGGTGGTGGTTCATGGTGATCATGCAGAACAGGTGGTCGTCGTACTCGGTGATCGTCTTGCCCGGCCAGTGCCGGTACACGTCCCCGACCTCAAAGTCCTCGTAGGTCCGGCCGAAAGGGCGCTCGTGGACGGTCACCGTGTGTCTCCTCCTGGGGTCCGAGATGCGGGCGTCAGCGTAGGGCGCCGGCCTGCGCCGACCCCCAGCCGACGACTCCCACCCGCAGACCTCACCCAGAGCGTGCGTGGACACACCCAGGGTGGTGGGGCAGGATGACCGCCGTGGGTCGGGGAGCCGGGGGCGCGATGGGGAGGGCGGTGCGGGCGATCGGCCGCGACCCCTCCCCCGAGCTCGAGCGCTGGACCCGGGACCGCTGGGAGCAGCTCGTCCGGGTCCGCTACGTCGGCGTCACCGTCCTGTCGATCGCCGCCGCCGTGCTCTTCCGCTGGTGGATCGGCCCGCCGGTGTTCGTCCTCGCCCTGGCGGCCAACGCGACCAACCATCGGGCGGTCGCCCGCCGGGGCCGGCCCGTCGCCTGGCTGCCCGTCACCGACATGCTCCTCTGCCTGGCCGTCGCCGTCGCCGACCCCCGGGCGACCCTCCCGGCCATGCTCGTGATGGCCACCACCATCGCCTTCTGGGCCGCCGCCGGCTCGGCCCGCCCGGCGATCGTCGCCACCGTCGTGGCCACCCTCGGGCTGCTGGTCCTCGACCTGACCGACGTCATCCCGGGCACCGGCGTCCCGGCCGTCGCCTTCGGCCTGTCCGCCGGGCTGATCCTGGTCGGCGTGGGCAGCCTGGTCGACGGCGAGGAGCAGCTGCGGGCCCGGCTGACCGGCCTGATCGACGACCTCGACGCCGTCCTCTGGACCCGCGACCCGACGACCCACGCCATCACCTACGTCAACGGCCGGGCCACCGAGCTGCTCGGCCTCGGCCCCGACGAGTGGCGGGCCACCGGCTTCTGGGCCACCCACATCCACCCCGAGGACCGGGTGCGGGTGCTGGAGGAGACGATCGAGGCCGTCGCCACCCGCCGGGACCACGAGATCGCCTACCGCCTGGTCCACGCCGACGGGTCGATCGTCCACGTCCTCGACCGGGTCACCGTCGTCCTCGACGGCGGCCGGGTGACCGAGCTCCACGGCGTCACCCTCGACGTCACCGAGCAGCGCTCGATCGAGCAGACGTCGCAGCAGTACGCCGACATCGTCGAGCACATCGACCTGGCCCTCGTGGTCGTGGGCTGGGAGGACGCCTCGGGTGACGGCGGACGGCCCGCCGGGTTCCGCATCCGGGCCGCCAACCCGGCCGCCGACGGCTTCCTCGCCGGGCCGTGGACCCGGGCCCGGGGGCGGCTGCTCACCGACGAGCTCCCGACCCTCGCCCCCGACGTCGTCGAGCGGCTGCACGGCGTGGGCGGGACCGGCCGGCCGCTGCGGATCGACGACCTGTCGCTCTCCGACGGCGACACCCATCGCAGCGTCACCCTCCAGGGCTTCCGGCTGCCGGGGGACCTGGTCGCCGTCTCGCTCCAGGACACGACCCGGGTGGCCCAGGCGGCCCGGGCCCTCCGCCGCCAGGCCCTGCACGACGCCCTGACCGGGCTCCCCAACCGGGCATCGCTCGACGAGCACCTCCGCGCCACCGTCGGCGCCGGCGAGCGCACCGCCCTGCTGCTGATGGACCTCGACCAGTTCAAGGAGGTCAACGACGCCCTCGGCCACGGCGTGGGCGACCGGTTGCTCATCGCCCTGTCGCACCGGCTGGAGGGGTTGCTGCGACCGGTGTTCGTGGCCCGGCTCGGCGGCGACGAGTTCGCCATCGTCCTGAGCGGGCCCGACGTCGACGAGATGGCCGCCCGGGCCACGGCCGAGACGGTGACGACCGCCCTCAGCGCCCCGTTCACCATCGACGAGGTCCGGCTCCAGACCAACGTCAGCATCGGCATCGCCCTGGTCCCCGATCACGCCACCGACGCCGACGAGCTGATCCGCCGGGCCGACGTGGCCATGTACGTGGCCAAGCGGGCGGGCACCGGGCCGTCGGTGTACCGGGCCGACCAGGACCGCTCCAGCGTCGCCCGGCTGACCCTGATCGGCGACCTCCGCGAGGCCGTCCCCACCGGCCAGCTCAAGGTCCACTACCAGCCGGTGCTCGACCTGCGGACCGGCGCCGTCACCCGCACCGAGGCCCTCGTCCGCTGGCAGCACCCGGAGCACGGCCTGGTGATGCCCGACGACTTCATCCCGCTGGCGGCGCTGTCGGGGGCGACCCGGCCGATCGCCCGCTTCGTGCTGCGCGAGGCAGCGCGGGCCACCGCCGCCCTGCGCGCCGCCGGCCACGACCTGAGCGTGGCCGTCAACCTCTCGGTCCGGAACCTGTTCGACCGGGAGCTGATGGGCGAGCTGGAGCGGGCCCTCGCCGATGCGACCCTCGACCCCCGCCACCTCGTGATCGAGCTGACCGAGAGCGAGATCATGGACGACCCGTCGGTGGCCCTGGCCCAGTTCCGGGCCTTCCAGGCCCTGGGCGTGGGCACCTCGGTCGACGACTTCGGCACCGGCTACTCGTCGCTCACCTACATCCGCGACCTGCCCCTGACCGAGCTCAAGATCGACCGCTCCTTCGTCGCCGACATGCACCGCCGGGGCGGCGCCTACACGATCGTCCGCTCGATGATCGACCTCGGCCACAACCTCGGGCTGGAGGTGGTGGCCGAGGGCGTCGAGCACCCCGACGACGTGCCCACCCTCGTCCGCCTCGGCTGCGACCGGGCCCAGGGCTACGCCATCGCCCGCCCCATGCCCGAGTCCGACCTGGCCCGCTGGCTCGACCAGCGCGTCGGCGTCGGCGCGGATGCGGGGCGATCACTGGCGTAGCGGTACTTTTCCTGGCCGTATGAGCGACGCCGCCACGCCTGCCACACCCGACCTCGCCGCCGCCTCGGCCGCCCTGGACGCCGCCCAGGCGGTCGTCGACGGGGCCGTCGCCGTCCTGGTGCGGGACGGGATCGACGCCCGCCAGGTCCTCGCCTACGAGGTGGCCCACGCCGCCGCCGCCATCGCCACCGGTCGGGGCCTCCTCGACTACGGCGGCAAGGGCGACCTCGAGGCCCGCATCACCTGCGCCTTCATCGCCGACGCGGTGGGCGACCTGGGCGGGAAGATCTTCGGCCGGGAGGCCGAGTGGGGCATCGAGGTCGGTGCGCTCGACGACGCCCGTGGCTTCCTCGCCGCCTTCCGGGACCCGGCGTTCCTGGCCTCGATCGACGAGCCCGGCCCCCGCCACCTCGACGACGACTTCGAGCTGGTCCAGGACACCTTCCGGCGCTTCGCCGAGAAGGAGCTGGCCCCGATCGCCGAGCACATCCACCGCACCAACGGCGACATCCCCGAGGAGATCATCACCGGGCTGGCCGAGCTGGGCGCCTTCGGCCTGTCGATCCCCACCGAGTACGGCGGCTACGGCGAGGGTGGCGAGGGCGAGTACATCGGCATGGTCGTGGCCACCGAGGAGCTCTCCCGGGGCAGCCTCGGCGCCGGCGGCTCGCTGATCACCCGGCCCGAGATCCTCGCCCGGGCCCTGATCGCCGGGGGCACCGAGGAGCAGAAGCAGCACTGGCTCCCGCAGCTGGCCAGCGCCGAGATCATGAACGCGGTCGCCGTCACCGAGCCCGACTACGGCTCCGACGTCGCCGGCGTGAAGGTCACCGCCACCCCCACCGAGGGCGGCTGGCTGATCAACGGCGTCAAGACCTGGTGCACCTTCGGCGCCCGGGCCGACGTCCTGCTCGTCCTGGCCCGCACCGACCCCGACCGCTCGAAGGGCCACCGCGGCCTGTCGATGTTCATCGTCCCCAAGGAGGGGTCGCTGGAGGGCCACGGGTTCGAGATCACCCAGGAGTCCGGCGGGAAGATGGAGGGCCGCCCGATCGACACGATCGGCTACCGCGGCATGCACTCCTACGAGATCGCCCTCGACAGCTGGTTCGTCCCGGCCGAGAACCTGATCGGCCTGGAGGGCGGCGAGGGGCGCGGCTTCTACTACCAGATGGCCGGCTTCGAGAACGGGCGCATCCAGACCGCGGCCCGGGCCCTCGGCGTGATGCAGGCCGCCTACGAGGCCGCCCGCCAGTACGCCATCGACCGCAAGGTCTTCGGCCAGCCCATCTCCGAGTACCAGCTGACCCAGGCCAAGCTCGGCCGCATGGCCACGATCATCCAGGCCAGCCGCCAGTTCGCCTACGTCGTGGCCCGGATGATGGCCAAGGGCGAGGGCGCCATGGAGGCCAGCCTGATCAAGGCCTACGTCTGCAAGGCCGCCGAGTGGGTCACCCGCGAGGCCATGCAGATCCACGGCGGCATGGGCTACGCCGAGGAGTACGACGTCAGCCGCTACTTCGTCGACGCCCGGGTGCTCAGCATCTTCGAGGGCGCGGACGAGACCCTCTGCATCAAGGTCATCGCCCGCAAGCTCGTCGCCGACGCCTCCGCCTGAGGGTTCAGCCCTCCGGCACCTCGATCCCGAAGTGCTCGAACATCACATCGAACCGCGCATCGATGCCGTCGAGGCGCCCGTCGATGCCGTCGAACCGCGCATCCATGCCGTCGAGACGCCCATCGATGCCATCCAACCGGTCATCCATCGCGCCGAGGCGACCGTCGATGACATCGTTGGCCCTGCGGTTCTCGGCGACGGCCTCGCTGCCGACCTGGATGGCGATGGCGACCTGCCCGGTGTAGAGGTCGATGCGCCGGTCGAGCCGGGCGAAGCCCTCGTCGACGTGGGTGCGGAGGCCGACGAGCTCGGACGCGACGAGGTCGATGGTGGCGTGCTGGCCCACCTCGAGACGGTCGACGCGCGCCACCAACCGGTCGAACTCGTCGCGGTCGATGCCCATGGGCGGCAGAGTACCAACTGACCGATCGTGCCAAACGCCCGATGTCGGGCGGCCGGCCCAGCTACATCGGGAGCAGCTCGAAGGTCATGGCCGGCCGGCCCTCGAAGCGGTCGGCGGCCTGCTGGAAGAGCGGGCGGAGGAAGCCGGCGGGGTCGGACATCGGGCCGGGGCCGAGGCCCTGCAGGTAGGCCTCGTGGGCCTCCAGCGAGGCCACGGCCCGATCGATGTCCGACGGCGAGATGGGCACGGCGTGGGTCGGCGCCGCCGAGTTGGCGACGAGGACGAAGCGCACGCCGCCCCACGGCTCCAGCCCCTCCTCCTCGGCCAGGGCCCGGAAGACCCAGCGGTTGGCCGCGTCCCGCACGGCGTCGATCGTCGCCTTCCCGGTCACGAGGTGGTCGGCCATGTTGAGCCCACCGCCGGGGAACGTCTCCCGGTGGTTGAGGGTGATGACCACGTCGGGCCGGACCGAGCGGATCGCCCGGGCGATGTCGGCCCGCAACCGGAGGCCGTACTCGAGCATCCCGTCGGGGTGGCCGAGGATCTGCAGGTCGGTCACGCCGACCGCCTCGCACGCCGCGTACTGCTCCCGCACCCGCAGCGGGCCGACCTCCTCGGGCGCCCGTCCGTCGATCCCGGCCTCGCCCGCGGTCACCAGGGCGTAGGCCACCGTCTTGCCCTGGTCGGTCCAGCGGGCCACCGCCGCCGAGGCGCCGTACTCCATGTCGTCGGGGTGGGCGACCACGGCCAGCGCCGTCCCCCAGTCCTCTGGCACAGCCTGCAGCAGGTCGTCGCTCATCGGAGCATGATGGGCCGCGTGATCACGGGCTACCACTCCATCATCTACTCCGAGGACGCCGAGGCGACCCGGGCCTTCCTGCGGGACGTGCTCGGCTGGGGCCACATCGACGCCGGGGGCGGGTGGCTGATCTTCAAGACGCCGCCGTCGGAGGTGGGCGTCCACCCGACGCAGGGGCCCGAGGGCCAGACGTGGGCCGAGACGCCGCACCACCAGCTCTCGCTGATGTGCGACGACATCGAGGCGACGCTCGCCGAGCTGCGGGGGAAGGGCGTCGAGGTGGGCGACGAGGTGCGGGACGAGGGCTTCGGGCTGGTCTCGTCTCTGGTCGTGCCGGGCGCGGGTGAGATGATGCTGTACCAACCCCGCCACCCCCTCGCCAGCGAGCTGCCGTGACCGAGTCGACCGACGCCCCCAGCCCCTTCTCCCCCGACGTGGTCGCGGCCATCGCCCGCCACATGAACGACGACCACGCCGCCGACAACGTCACCATCGTCAGGGGCCTGGGCGGCCAGCCGGCCACCGTCGCCGCCACCATGACGGGCATGACGCCCGACGGGATCGTCTTCGCCGCCACCGTCGAGGGCGCCGACCACGGGCGGACCGACCAGGTCGAGGTGCTGGTCCCGTGGGCCGAGCCGATCACCGAGCGGGCCCAGGTGCGGATGGAGGTCGTCCGCATGCACACCGAGGCGGCCGCCGCCCTCGGCCTCCCCACCGAGTCACGAGAGCACTAGGGACGACGATGCCGAAGGTGATCGGGGGATCGCTGGAGAGCCACCGCGACCACACGCGGGAGCGGATCTTCGAGGCCCTCGCCCGCCTCATGTACGAGAAGGGCTACGACGCCATCTCGCTGGCCGACGTGGCCGCCGAGTGCGGCATGGCCCGGACGGCCATGTACAACTACTTCTCCGACAAGGAGTCGCTGCTCATCGGCTACGCCAGCCGGGAGACCGACCGCTACACGGCCGAGCTGCGCGACGCCCTGAGCGAGGTCGAGGGCCCGGTCGCCCGGCTCCAGGTGTACATCCGCAGCCAGCTCACCTACTTCTCCGAGCACCACCTGCCGCCCGGCCCGGCGCTGCGCCACATGCTCGACAACGAGGCCTACAGCAAGATCCTCGACCACGTGCGCAGCCTCGACGACGAGCTCCGGTCGATCCTCCACGACGGCCAGGAGGAGCGCTTCATGCTGGTCGACGACCCGGTCGACACCGGCGCCATGATCAACGCCTGCATCGGCCGGGGCAGCTCGCTCCGGCCCGGCGACGACCGTCTCGAGCACACGATCGAGCTGACCGAGGCCTTCGTCCTCCGGGCCCTCGGCGTGCGCCTCGACCGCGACGGCCGAGCCCGCCGCCTCCCCCGCACCGCCCGCGGGAAACGGGGGGGGGGGGGCCCCAAACAGTGAGGGGCGGGGGCCCCCCCCGGGGGGGCCCGGGCC
>JBQGCF010000295.1:0-14606 GCA_052038315.1 Iamia sp. | reverse complement strand
CACCCTCCCCGCCCCCCCCCCCCCCCCCCCCGCGCACCCGCCCGGCCCCACGCCCCCGCCCCGGGCGCAGCCCGGCGCCGCGGGCGCCCCCCCCCCGGGCCGCCCGCCTGCCACCCTCCCCGACTGGGTCGAGCGCATGGAGCGGATCGGCCGGCGCCCGGTCGAGGCCGTCGACCCTGGTCACGGCCCCTGCCTGACCCCTCCGGAGCCCACGACCCGGGAGTGCCCGGCCCCCTCGGCCGAGACCGTGGTCGAGGTCCGCCGGGGCGGGCAGCTGCTGCGCCACCTCCCCGGCGTGGCCCCCCGGCTGATCGCGGCGGCGGCCGGGTCGGACCCCTGGGTGTGGACGATCCACCGGACCGAGGGCGACCTGTGGGTGGAGACGACGGGCCCGCCGATCCGGGTGCGCGTGCCCGGCGGCTGGTGCGAGGTCCGCTCCGGGTCGGCCGCCGTCAGGGCCGATGCCGCCTCGGGCGGGGTCACCGTCACCGTCCTCACCGGGCGGGGCGTCGTCCGGGCCGATCGGGGCGACACGCTGGCGCTGGCCCCCCGCGAGGCGACCACCATCCGACCGCTCGGCACCCTGACCGGGGTCGGCCGGAGGGCCCCCACCGAGCTCGAGGACGACGCCTGGATCGGGGACAACCGGACCCTTTCGCATGAGGTCCCGCTCGCCCTTCACCCGTAGGTGTTCGTCCGAACGGTCAGTCTTGGACATTTTGTGCATTCGCGCCTCAACATCCCGTCGAGGGCGTCGACTGGCACGAAGCGACACAAGTGCAAGTTGTCACAGGAGAAGGTCACACCCACATGCAGCTCACCCTGTCCTCCAACGAACGGGGACGGCGATGAAGCGGGTCAACGTGTTGATCGCGCTCGGCGCCGGACTCCTCGTCATCGGCGTCGGCCTGGCCTGGGCCGCCGGCCGCGACGACGGGGGCGACGACGAACGGACCGAGACCACGGTCCTCGTCGCCACCACCGACATCCCGGCCGGCCAGTCCGGCGACGAGCTGGTGGCCGCCGGCCGGGTCCGCCTCGAACGGGTCGCCACCGACGAGGCCGACCCCGAGGCCCTGCGCTCGACCCACGAGCTGTCGGGCCGCATCGTCAGCGCCGCGGTGGCCGAGGGCGAGCAGGTGACGGTCACCGCCCTGCGCACGTCGGCCCTGCGGGCGGCGGCCCTCTCGGTCCCCGACGGCCACGTCGCCGTGGCCGTCACCGTCCCCTTCACCGCCGGCGGCGCCGGCTACGTGGGGGCCGGCGACCACGTCGACGTCTACTCGTCGATCGTCGCCGGCACGCAGGGGGCGCCGATCAGCCCCCGCACCGAGCTGCTGATGGCCGGGATCGAGGTGCTCGACGTCTCCGACGAGGTCACGCCCCGCCGGGCCGAGCCGGTGACCACCGCCGACGGCACGACGGTCACCCAGGCCGCCCGTGTCGGCGGCTCGGAGATCACCCTCCTCCTGGCCGTCGACCCGGCCCAGGCCGAGCAGGTGGTGTTCGCCTCGACCAACGACCAGCTGTGGTTCTCGCTCACCCCCGAGGGCGCCGAACCACCCGACACACCGGGCGTGGACTACGGCACCTACGGCCCGGCGGACGACCGATGAGCTCTCGCATCCTCGTGTACGACACCAAGGGCGACCTGGCCGAGCCCCTCCGCGAGGCGGTCAGGCCGATCGACCCCGCCCCCGAGGTGGTGACCTGCGGCCGCTCCCGGGCGCTGGGCGACTTCCTCACCCAGCAGCGCTTCGACCTGCTCGTCGCCGGCCCCGGGCTCGACTCGCCGTCGGGCTGGGAGCGGCTGCGGATCATCCGGGAGGAGCTGCCGGCCATGCCGGTCGTACTCGGCCTCCACGACGCCGAGCACGTCGACCCCCACGACGTGGTCAGGGCCGGGGCCGTCGAGGTCCTCGACCTGCCCCTCGACCCGGCCAAGGCCGGCCCCGCCCTCGAGCGGGCGCTCGGCATCGCCGCCCGGCTCCGCCCCGACGACGAGGCGGTCGCCCCCGCCGGCGCCCACCCCAAGCGGCTGATCACGGTGGCCTCGGCCTCCGGTGGCTGCGGCAAGACGTTCCTGGCCACCAACCTGGCCTGGATGCTCCACCGCCGGGCCGGCCGGCGGACCTGCATCGTCGACCTCGACCTGCAGTTCGGCGAGGTGGCCAGCACCCTGCGGCTCCGGCCCCACGCCACGATCGTCGACCTGGTCCACGCCACCCGGGACGGCGCCGACGCCGCTGCGGTGTTCGACGAGCACTGCGAGGTCCACCCGTCGGGCATCGCCGTGCTGGCCGCGCCCCGGGACCCCACCGAGGCCCAGAGCATCACCGCCGAGGAGGTGGGCCGCGTCGTCGAGGCCGCCCGCCGCCGCTACGACGACGTCGTCGTCGACACCCCGGCGGCCCTCTCCGACACGGTGCTGGCCGCCATCAACCGGGCCGACGAGCTGGTGATGCTGGCCACCCTCGACGTGCCCAGCGTCCGCAACGTCCACGTCTTCCTCTCGACCCTGGAGCGGCTGGGCGTCGACCGCGACGGCATCCGGTTGCTGCTCAACAAGGCCGAGGCCGACGCCGGCATCGAGGTGGCCCAGATCCTGAAGCTGTTCCCCCAGGGCATCGCGGCGACGCTGCCGTACTCGCGGGAGGTGCTGCGGTCGGTCAACGCCGGCCAGCCGGTGCTCGACGCCAGCCCCGAGTCCGAGGTCAGCCGGCGGCTGGAGGACGCGCTGGCGCCGCTGCTGCCGGCGGAGGCCCGGGCCCGCCTGGCCGAGGCCCACGCCCCGCACCGGGCCTGGGCCCGGCGCTGGCGCAAGCACCGCACCGAGGAGGCGTGACGGTGGCGTCGACCGTGACGTCGGGGGTGTCGGACCGGCTCGGCGACCGCCTGGCCGCCCTGCCCGAGGACGACGAGGTCGCCCCCGACGCGCCCCCGGCCGAGCGGCCCCACCCGGCCAGCCCCGAGGGCCGGGCGGCGGCGACGCGGGTCCTGGCCTCGTCGCCCCGCGCCCACCGCCAGACCGCCCTGCGGGCCACCAAGGAGAGGGTGCGGGCCCTCGTGCTGGAGGACGTCGTCCCCCGCATGCGCAGCCTCGACGGCACCGCCCTCCAGGCCGACATCCGCTCGACGATCGACCGCATGCTCGACCGGGAGGACGTGCGGGTCTCGCCCCGGGACCGCCAGCAGCTGATCGACGAGCTGCTCGCCGACACCCTCGGCTACGGCCCGCTCGACCCGCTGCTCTTCGACCCGACGGTCACCGAGATCATGTGCAACGCCCACGACGAGATCTGGGTCGAGCGCGAGGGCCGGATCGAGCGGGTGGAGAAGACCTTCAGCGGCGACGACCACTACCGCACGGTGATCGAGCGGGTCGTCAGCTCGGTCGGCCGCCGGGTCGACGAGTCCTCGCCCATGGTCGACGCCCGGCTGCCCGACGGCTCCCGGGTCAACGCCGTCATCCCGCCGCTGGCCGTCCACGGCGCCGTGCTGACCATCCGCAAGTTCGCCGCCGACCCCCTCACCGCCGCCGACCTGGTCGAGAAGGGCACCTACACCGTCGACCTGGTCACCGTGCTGGAGGCCTGCGTGCGGGGCCGGCTCAACGTCCTCGTCTCGGGCGGCACCGGGACGGGCAAGACGACGAACCTCAACGTGATGTCGTCGTTCGTCCCCGACGGCGAGCGCATCATCACCATCGAGGACTCGGCCGAGCTCCAGCTCCAGCAGCGCCACGTGGTCAGCCTCGAGGCCCGCCCGCCCAACGCCGAGGGCCGGGGCGAGGTGCTGATCCGCGACCTGGTGCGCAACGCCCTGCGGATGCGCCCCGACCGGATCATCGTCGGCGAGTGCCGGGCCGGCGAGGCCCTCGACATGCTCCAGGCGATGAACACGGGCCACGAGGGCTCGATGACGACCATCCACGCCAACACGCCCCGCGACGCCCTGGCCCGGCTGGAGACGATGGTCCTGATGGCCGGCTTCGACCTGCCGGTGCGGGCCATCCGCGAGCAGATCGCGGCGGCCATCGACGTCATCCTCCAGGTCGACCGCCAGCCCGACGGCCGCCGGCTCGTCACCCACCTGACCGAGGTGCAGGGGCTGGAGGGCGACTCCTTCCTCCTCCAGGACGTCTTCCTCCACAAGGCCGGGCGGGACGGCAGCGGCGGCGGCCTGGTCGCCACCGGGCTCCGCCCGCAGCTGGCCGACCGGCTGAAGGAGGCCGGCATCACCCTGCCGGCGGCGACCTTCCGGGCCCGGCGGGCGAGCACGTCGCGCAGCAAGGCGGCGGCCGCCGCCGCTCCGGCGAACGAGGACGGGTCGTGATCGCCGCCGCCGCCCTCGCGATCGTCGCCGGGCTCGGGCTGGTCGCCGTGGGCGTGGCCCAGCGATCCCGGCACCGGCCCCTCCCCCTGGCCGACCTGCTGGGGCTGCCGGTCGACGAGATCGACGCCGAGGTCGACGCCGAGCACGGCACCGTCGCCCTCGGCTCGCTGCGCCTGGCCAACCGGGCCCTCGAGCGGTGGGACCGGCCCGAGACGCTGCGGGACCGGATCGAGCAGGCCGACCTGGCCCTGCGCCCGGCCGAGCTGGTCGTCATCGCCGCCGCCGTCGCCCTGGCCGCCGGGGCCGGGCTGGCCGCCCTCACCGGGATCGCCTGGCTCGCCCCGGTCCCCCTCGTGCTGGCGCCGCCCGCCGTCAAGGGCCTGCTGGCCACCAAGGCCCGGCGCCGGGCCGGCCGCATCGCCGCCCAGCTGCCGGCTGCCCTCGGCCTGGTCGCCGGCTCGCTGTCCGCCGGCCACACGTTCCTCCGGTCGGTCCAGCTGATGGCCGACGAGATGGACGCGCCGCTGGCCGACGAGCTCCGCCGGGTGATCGACGAGACGCAGCTCGGCCTCCCCCTCGTCGTCGCCCTGGAGCGGATGGCGGACCGGGTCTGCCTGCCCGACGTGCGCTGGATGGTGCGGGCGATCCGCATCCAGCAGACGATCGGCGGCCAGCTGGCCGAGCTGCTCGCCACCCTCGCCGAGCACATGCGGGCCCGCGAGGAGCTGCGGCGGGAGATCCAGGCCCTGACCGCCGAGGGGCGGATCTCGGCCTGGGTGCTCGGGGCCCTGCCGGTCGCCCTGTTCGTCGCCGTCCAGCTGGTCAGCCCCGGCTACCTGAGCCCGCTGCTCGAGGGCTGGGGCCTGCTCTGGCTGGGGCTCACGGTCGCGGCCATGGGCATCGGGGTCTGGCTGATCCTCCGCATGGTCGACCAGGTGGACGTCTGATGGATGCCGTCCTCGTCGCCGCCGGGGCCAGCCTCGCCACCGGCGCCGCCCTGGCCGGGGCCGGCGCCTGGCGCAGCGCCGACCTCCTCCGCCGCCACCGCACGACCGGCTACCTCGAGCAGGTCCTGGAGGTCGAGGCGCCCGACGCCCCCGACACGGTGACCGACCGCCTCGCCGCCCCCTTCGTCCGCCGCGTGGTGCGGCCGGCGGCGGCCCGACTGGCCGGCGCCCGGGGCTCGATCACGCCCCACGACCACCGGGCCGGCAACCAGCAGCGCCTCCGGCGCGCCGGGCTGGAGGGCGCCGTCCGGGCCGACGAGGTCATCGTGGCCGAGGGGGCCGGGCTGGGGCTCGGGCTCCTCCTCGGCCTCGGGCTGGCGGCCGTCGCGCCCGGGGGGCCGGCGGCCGCCATCGCCCTGGTCGCCCTGCTGGCCGTGGCCGGCGCCGTCGCCCCGCGCGTGTGGCTGCGGCGGGCCGTCGACCACCGGGTCACCAGCATCCAGCGGGAGCTGCCCGAGACGCTCGACCTCCTCGCCATCTCGGTCGAGGCCGGGTTGGGGCTGGAGGGGGCGATGGAGGTGGTGGCCGAGGAGGGCTCGGGGCCGCTGGCCCGGGAGGTCGGACGGACCCTGCGGGAGATGGAGCTCGGCGTGTCCCGCCGCGACGCCCTCGGGCACCTGCGGGACCGGGTCCAGGTGACCGAGCTGTCGACCTTCGTCCAGGCCCTCGTCCAGGCCGACCTGCTCGGCATGCCGCTGGCCCGGGTGCTCAAGATCCAGGCCGACGAGATGCGGACCAAGCGCCGGCAGTGGGCCCGGGAGGCCGCCGGCAAGCTGCCGGTCAAGATCCTGTTCCCGCTGGTCGGGTGCATCTTCCCGGCCATCCTGGTCGTGATCCTGGGCCCGGCCATGACCCAGATCGGGGACGCGTTCTGATGCCGCGCCGGTCGTCGGACGAACGCCGGGAGGAGGGCGCCGCCCTCGTCGAGATGGCGATCGTGATCGGCATCCTCGCCCTGTTCCTGTTCGGGATCATCACCTTCGGCGTCACCCTGTCGTTCCAGCAGACGCTGACCCAGGCCGGCAACGAGGCCGCCCGGGCCGCCGCCGTCGCCCCCCGGGACCTGGCCGTCGAGCGGGCCCGGGCCGCCGCCGACCGGGTCGCGTCGGGCTGGGGCGCGAGGTGCGACGGGACGGGCGGGCTGACGTGCAGCTTCGTGATCGCCCCGTGTGCCAACGGCAGCAGCGACGTGGCCGAGTGCATGACCGTCGAGCTGCGCCACGACCTGGAGGGGCACCCGCGGGTGCCGACCCTGCCGGTCGTCGCCTCCGCCCTCCCCGACGAGCTGGTCGTGCGGGTCGTGGTCGAGGTCAACCCGCAGGAGGAGACCCCGTGATCGTCGCCCACCGCCGGGCCCCCCGCCCTGCCCGCCGGGGGCCGGTGCGGCGGGGCGAGCGGGGCTCGGTCCTGACGCTGGTCGCGGTGAGCCTGTCGGTGATCGTGATCTGCACCGCCCTCACCGTCGACCTGGGCCGGGTCAGCACGCTGCGGCGCGAGCTCCAGAACGTGGCCGACGCCGCCGCCCTCGACCTGGTGCGGCTCGTCGACGGGCGCACCGCCGCGGCGATCCTGGGCGACGCCGAATGGGACGCCACCCTCGCCTCCAGCCTCGACCGCAACGGCTTCGAGCGCGACGCCGCCGGGTCGGTCACCGTCCAGCTCGGGCGCTACGACGCGGTGGCCGACGTCTTCACCGTGGCCGGCCCCACCGAGGTGCCCTCCGCCGTCGCCGTCACCGCCGCCGACCGGGTCGAGCACCAGTTCACGCCGGGCAGCCTGACGACCAGCCGTCGCGCCGTCGCCGCCCAGACCGCCAGCGCCGGCATCCAGGTCGGCTCGTTCGCGGCCCGGCTCGACTCCGGACGCTCGGCCCTCCTGAACCCGCTGATCGGCCGGGCCCTGCGGGTCGACGGCGTCTCCTACACCGGCCTGGCCGGGGCGCGGGTCGCCCTCGCCGACCTGGCCACCGAGCTCGACCTGTCGCTGGCCTCGCCGAGCCAGCTCCTCGCCACCGAGCTCGACGTGGTCGACCTGGTCGCCGCCCAGGCCGCCGTCCTCCGCCGGGCCGGCGACACGGCGCGGGCGTCGATCCTCGAGGCGCTGGCCCTGCGCATCCCGCCGTCGCTCCCGACCGTCGCCCTGGGCGACCTGATCGCCATCGGCACCGGTGGGGCCGCCGCCGCGGCCACCGCGACGCTCGACGTCCTCGAGCTGCTCGCCACCACCGCCCTGGTCGCCACCGGCGACCGCGCCATCGACATCCCCGGGCTGACCCTGGGCGTGCCCGGCGTCGCCGCCGTGACCACGACGCTCCACGTCGTCGAGTCGCCCCGCATCGCCTACGGCGGGCCGGGCACGAGCGTCCGCACCGCCCAGGTCGGGCTGCAGCTCGGCGTCGACCTGAGCGCCGCCGGCCTGGTCGGGGCGCGGCTGAGCGTCGCCGTCGCGGCGGCGCCGGCGACGGCCACCATCCGGGACGTCAGCTGCGGCGAGCCCATGGGCCTCGGCCTCGACGTGACGACCGGGTTGGCCACGACCGACGCCTCGGTGGCCGCCCGCATCGCCGTCAGCCTGCTCGGCCTCGTGAACGTACCGGTGGCCGACGCCGCCGCCGTGGCGACCGGGGGCCGGGCGGCCGCCGCCTCGGCCGTCGACCTCGCCTTCCCGCCCGACGAGCTGGGCGTGCCGGTCACCATCTCGTCGCAGTCGCTCGGCCTGTCCGACCTGAGCCTCACCCCGACCCTGACGCTCCTCCCGTCGAGCCAGCTCCCCGCTCTGCTCCGGACGGTGCTGGGCCTGGTCACCTCGACCGCCACCGGCGTCGTCGGCACGGTCCTCACCCCGCTCGTCGCCAGCGTCCTCGGCGCCCTCGACGCCGTCGTCGTCCAGCCCCTGCTCGGCCTGCTCGGCGTCACCGTCCCCGGCGCCGACGTCACCCCCCTCGCCGTCCGCTGCACGGGTCCCCGCCTCGTCGGCTGACGTGGCACGATCCACCGGTGACCCCCGCACCGGCGGCCGATGCGCGTCTCCGCGACCTCGCCCTGCTGCGCCGCGTCCGTGACCGGATGGACCGCGAGCACGCCCGGCCGCTCGACGTCGAGGCCCTCGCCCGCGACGTCGGGATGTCGGCCGGGCACCTCAGCCGGCAGTTCAAGGCGGCCTACGGCGAGTCGCCCTACTCGTACCTGATGACCCGGCGCATCGAGCGGGCCAAGGCCCTGCTGCGGCGGGGCGACATGAGCGTCACCGACGTCTGCTTCGCCGTCGGCTGCTCGTCGCTGGGCACCTTCAGCACCCGCTTCACCGAGCTGGTCGGCGTGCCGCCGTCGGCCTACCGGGCCCGCGCCGAGCACGTCGAGGAGGGCATGCCCCCGTGCGAGGCCCGCCGGGTCACCAGACCCGTCAGGAATCGAGAAGCACCCGTCCCCGCCCCCGTTGGAGAGTGACCGCCATGGACATCACCATCCACACCACGTTCCTCCCGCACACCGATCCCGATGCCTCGCTGGCCTTCTACCGGGACCTCCTCGGCTTCGAGGTCCGCAACGACGTCGGCTACGAGGACATGCGCTGGATCACGATCGGGCCCCCCGGCCAGACCGACACCAACGTCGTCCTCACCCCGCCCGGCGCCGACCCGGGCATCACCGACGACGAGCGCAAGGTCATCGCCGAGATGATGGCCAAGGGCACCTACGCCAGCATCATGCTCGGCACCCCGGACCTCGACGCCACCTTCGAGGCGCTCCAGGCCGCCGACGGGATCGAGATCGTCCAGGAGCCGGTCGACCAGGACTGGGGCGCCCGGGACTGCGCCGTGCGGGACCCCGCCGGGAACATGGTCCGCATCCAGGAGCTGAAGGGCTAGATCGAGACATGCCGAGCAGGGCCCACGCGGCCGACAGCCACGACCTCATCCGGGTGCAGGGCGCCCGGGTCAACAACCTGAAGGACGTCAGCGTCGAGTTGCCCAAGCGCCGCCTCACCGCCTTCACCGGCGTGTCGGGCTCGGGCAAGAGCTCGCTCGTGTTCGGCACGATCGCGGCCGAGTCGCAGCGGCTGATCAACGAGACCTACAGCGCCTTCGTCCAGGGCTTCATGCCGACCCTGGCCCGGCCCGAGGTCGACGTCCTCGACGGGTTGACGACGGCGATCATCGTCGACCAGGAGCGGCTGGGCGCCAACCCCCGCTCCACGGTCGGCACGGTCACCGACGCCAACGCCCTGCTCCGCATCCTCTTCAGCCGGCTCGGCGACCCCCAGATCGGCCCGCCCAACGCCTACTCCTTCAACGTCCCGTCGGTCTCGGCCAGCGGGTCGGTGGCGGTGGCCAAGGGCGACAAGACCAAGCGGGAGAAGGTCACCTTCAACCGGCTCGGCGGCATGTGCCCGCACTGCGAGGGCCGGGGCGCGGTCAGCGACGTCGACCTCACCGCGCTGTTCGACGCCACCAAGTCGCTGCGAGAGGGGGCGCTGACGATCCCCGGCTACTCGATGGAGGGCTGGTACGGCCGCATCTTCGAGGGCTCCGGCTACTTCGACATGGACAAGCCGATCGGGAAGTACACCAAGAAGGAGATGCACGACCTCCTCCACCGGGAGCCGACCAAGATCAAGGTCGACGGGATCAACCTGACCTACTCGGGGCTGATCCCGTCGATCCAGAAGTCGATGCTGTCGAAGGACCCGGAGGCCATGCAGCCGCACATCCGGGCCTTCGTGGAGCGGGCGATCACCTTCACGACATGCCCCGAGTGCGACGGCACCCGGCTGGCCGAGCCGGCCCGGCAGTCGAGGATCGGCGGGCTCAACATCGCCGACGTCTGCGCCATGCAGATCACCGACCTGGCCGAGTGGGTCGACGGGCTCGACGAGCCGACGGTCAAGCCCCTGCTCGGCACGCTGCGGGACCTGCTGGCGTCGTTCGTCGGGATCGGGCTCGGGTACCTCAGCCTCGACCGACCGTCGGGCACCCTCTCGGGCGGCGAGGCCCAGCGGACCAAGATGATCCGCCACCTCGGCTCGTCGCTCACCGACGTCACCTACGTCTTCGACGAGCCCACCATCGGGCTCCACCCGCACGACATCCAGCGCATGAACGAGCTGCTGCTCCAGCTGCGGGACAAGGGCAACACCGTGCTGGTGGTCGAGCACAAGCCCGAGGCCATCGCCATCGCCGACCACGTCGTCGACATCGGTCCCCGGGCCGGCACCGAGGGCGGCGAGATCGTCTTCGAGGGCACCGTCGCCCAGCTCCGCAAGAGCGGGACGCTCACCGGCCGCCACCTCGACGACCGGGCGTCGCTCAAGTCGTCGGTGCGGGAGGCCACCGACCACCTGGAGATCCGCGGGGCGAGCACCCACAACCTGCAGGACGTCGACGTCGACGTCCCGCTCGGCGTGCTGGTGGTCGTCACCGGCGTGGCCGGGTCGGGGAAGAGCTCGCTGATCCACGGCTCGGTCGCCGGGCGGGAGGGCGTCGTCGCCGTCGACCAGGGCGCCATCAAGGGCTCGCGGCGCAGCAACCCGGCCACCTACACCGGCCTGCTCGAGCCGATCCGCAAGGCCTTCGCCAAGGCCAACGGGGTCAAGCCGGCCCTGTTCAGCACCAACTCGGAGGGCGCCTGCCCCACCGGCAAGGGCGCCGGCGTCATCTACACCGAGCTCGGGATCATGGACACCGTCGCCACGCCGTGCGACGACTGCGAGGGCAAGCGCTTCCAGGCGTCGGTCCTGGAGTACACGCTCGGCGATCGGAACATCGCCGAGGTGCTGGAGATGTCGGTGGCCGAGGCCGAGGCGTTCTTCTCCGCGTCGTCCCCCGCCTCGTCGGTCCCGGCGGCGCACAAGGTGCTCGACCGGCTGGTCGACGTCGGCCTCGGCTACGTCAAGCTGGGCCAGCCGCTCACGACGCTGTCCGGCGGCGAGCGCCAGCGGCTCAAGCTGGCCGTGCACATGGGCGAGAAGGGCGGCACCTACATCCTCGACGAGCCGACCACCGGCCTCCACCTGGCCGACGTCGAGCAGCTGCTCGGCCTCCTCGACCGGCTCGTCGACTCGGGCAAGTCGGTCATCGTGATCGAGCACCACCAGGCCGTCATGGCCCACGCCGACTGGATCATCGACCTCGGCCCCGGCGCCGGCCACGACGGCGGCCGGGTCGTCTTCGAGGGCACCCCCGCCGACCTCGTCAGCAAGGGCCAGGCCACCCTCACCGGCCAGCACCTGGCCGACTACATCGCGTCCTAGCCGTCGCCCCGGGGTTCGGGGCCGCAGGCCAGGCTGAACCAGATCGAGGAGCCGGTGGCCTGGTCGAAGGCGCCCCAGTCGTCGGCCCAGGCGTCGAGCATGACGCCGGCGATGCCGACCCGGTCGGCGACCGGGCCCGGCGGGACGGCGTGGCCGCCGGCATCGACGACCTCGACGGTCAGGCGGCCGGGGTGGCGCTCGAGGACGAGGCGGAGGGGTGCGCCGGCAGCGGCGAGGGCGTGGGTCACCAGCTCGTCGACGAGGAGGCAGGCGTGATCGACCGTCTCCGCCGGCGAGTCGTCGAGCGCGCCCCGCACGGCCGTCCGGGCCTCGCGGGCCGCGTCGAGCGACGACGTCAGGGCCACAACATCCAGGGTCATCGTCACCAGGTCACCTCCACCGACGGGGCCGCACGGCACCCAACTTCGACACCCGCCGTGCCGGCCCTGCCGCGACCGGTGACCTCACCCGTCCGTGGGACGTGCGGTTCACGGCCCGCCGGCGGGGCGAGGGCCCCGGCATGGCCACCGCCCACGCCGACTACGGCACCAAGTCCGACCACCACCACGGCCACACCTCGTCGGGCCGCAGCCCGGTCGAGATCGCCAAGCTGGTGGCGTCGGCCCTCGTCCTCCTCGCGCTGGTGGCCTTCGCCGCCGTCAACGCCGACGAGGTCCGGGTCGACTACCTGGCCGGCGATGCGTCGATCCCGCTGATCTTCGTCATCCTCGGATCGGCCGTCGCCGGTGCGCTCGTGGCGGCCCTGATCCGCCACCGCCGGAGCTGACGGTGCAGGTCGAGGACATCGCCTCGTGGGTCGGCGAGGACGTGGTCGACGGCGAGGACGCCAAGATCGGCCGGCTCCACGAGGTGTACACCGAGATCGGCGGATCGACGCCCGTCATCGGGTCGGTCAAGGTCGGCCGGATCGCCGGCAAGACCCATCTGGTCCCGCTCACCGAGGCCGTCTTCAGCCGGGGCCAGGTCCGGGTCCCGTTCCCGAAGGACCTGGTGGCCGCCGCGCCCGAGGCCGACGACTCCGGCCAGCTGAGCGGGGCCGAGGAGATCGCCTTCGCCCAGCACTACGGGCTCACCCTCGCCGACGGCTCGGCCGGGCCCGAGGCCCTGCGCTACGAGTCGTCGACCGCCCGGGCCGCCCGGGCCGAGGCCATGGGCGCCGACCTGCGCCGGGCCGAGGAGATGGAGGCCGAGGCCGATCGGCTGGGCGCCGAGGCCGACGAGCTCGACGCCCGGGCGGCGGAGGCGACCCAGCACGCCCGGGCGAACCGGGAGCGCCAGCAGCAGCTCGCCACCGAGGCCGGGGCGATCCGCCGGTCACTCGACGGGGCGCCCCCGGTCTGACCGCTCCGCCGTCCGCTCCGCCAGGCGGTGCAGCACCAGGGCGACGGTGACGCCGAAGGCCGTGCCGGTGACGATGTCGAGCAGGTGGTGCTCACCGTCGCGGATGCGGCCGAGCGAGACCACCAGGCTGGTCGCCCCGGCGACCGCCCCCGCCGCCGGCCACTCGCAGGCCACCGCCGTGGCGAACGCCGACCCGGTGCAGGCGTGACCCGACGGCAGCGAGGCGCTCGCCCGTCGGGCTCCCTCCGGCCGGCGTCGCCCGATCGCCGGCTTGAGCAGCCGATCTCCGAGCACCGAGCTGGTCGTCGCCGCCACCAGCCCGCGCCGGGCGGCCCGTCGCCCCCGGGGGCCGAGGAGGACCAGCCCGGCGCCGAACGTCCCCCACGTCGGCAGGGCGTTCTTCCGGCCCATCAGGTGCCCGGGACCGAGCGGCCGCTGCCCCGGCGCCCTGACGATCCCGGCCGTCAGCCGCCGATCGAGGTCTCCAAGATCCCGCCGGACCCTCCCCAGCCGCACCCCCACGTCCGTCATCCGCCCCCACTGGCCGCCCCCGCCCGCCAGGAAACCGTTCTGATCAGTGAGCGTTGCGCCCACGCAACGCTCACTGATCAGAACCGGGTGCTCTGCCGCCTCCGGCTGAGGCAGCAGGTCCGGTGGGGTGCCCCCGGCCCCGCTCGACCGGCAGGCGGGACGGGTAGGGGCGGACGATGACGACGAGGCGTTGGATGGCGATGACGACCGCGGGCCTGGTTCTGGCCCTGACCGGCTGTGGGGGTGACGACGGTGGCGACGGCAACGCGGCGACCTTCTGCGAGCGGTTCGCCACCTACGAGGCGGATCGTGACGAGCTCGCCGAGCGCAACGCCGGCACCGAGGGCGGGCTCGACGTCGACGAGCTGAAGGCCGAGTACGCCGAGGTCCAGGAGCAGCTCGACGGTCTGGTCGAATCCGCTCCCGAGGAGGTGGCCAGCGACGTCGAGGCCGTCGTCGACGGCCTGCGGGAGGTCGACGCCGAGGTGGCCGAGGCCGAGACGGTCGAGGACATCGCCGCCGCCTCCGAGCAGCTCGACGCCGACGAGGCCGTGCAGGCCGCCGGCGATCGAGTCCAGGACTGGATCGACGCGAACTGCGAGGTCGACGGGGACGGCTGACCGGCGACGCAATCCGAACAGATGGTGAACAGTGGGGTGGGGCGGGCTGACGGCAGGGAAGGCCGTGGTCTACTCGCAGGCGCCCATGGTGTCCGCGGCTCGCCTCCTCGATCCCACCTCGCAGCCGACGCCGACCCGGCCCTCGGTGCGGCGCGTCGCGGGGACGGTCGTGGGGGCGCACGCGGCCGGGGCGCTGCTCGGTGCGGCGACGTGGCTGCTGGCCGCCCGGCAGCTGAGCGCCGAGGCGGTCGGGGTGGGCGTGGCCCTGGCCGGGGTGATCGGGTGGTGCGGGCTGGTGGCCAACGGCGGGCTGGGGTCGGCGGTGGTCGACCTGGCCCCCGACGTGCCCTTCTGGCGGCTGTCCGGGCTGGTCCGGGCGGCGGCCGAGCGGGCCGCGCTGCTCGGCGCCGGCGCCGGGGTGCTGGCCGCCGGCGGGCTGGCCGCGGCCGGCGGCGACCTCCTGCCCGGGGCGGGTCGGCCGACGGTCCTCGCCGCCCTGGTC
>JBQGCF010000294.1:0-25858 GCA_052038315.1 Iamia sp. | reverse complement strand
GGCGCACCCCCCCCGCCGCCGCCCCCCGCGCGCCCCCCCCCTGTGGGGGGGGCCCCGCTCCCGCGCCCGGCCCCCAACCTTGAGCGATTCATCCCCACATGTGTGGGCAAACCGCTCAAAGTTTGGGGGTGGTGGCGCGCGCAGAGGGTGGCGCGCTCGGATGGCAAGGGTCGGTGTCGGTACGGTCGTGGCGTCATGACGCAGAGCGCCCCGCGGGCGACGGCCCCTCCGGCGGGGGACCGGCGCCCCCTGCCGTACGTCCCGGCCCTCGACGGGCTGCGGGCGGTCGCCGTCGTCGGCGTGAGGCTGTTCCACGGCGGCGTGTCGTGGATGCCGGGCGGCTTCCTCGGGGTCGACGTCTTCTTCGTCCTCTCCGGCTACCTGATCACCACCCTCCTGCTGCGGGAGCGGGTGGGCACCGGGACGATCGACCTGAAGCAGTTCTGGGTCCGCCGGCTCCGCCGCCTGCTGCCGGCGCTGCTGGTCCTGGTCGGGGTGGTGGGCATCGCCGCCCCGTTCCTGCTGGAGCCGGCCACCCGCTCCACCGTGCGGGGCGACGGCTTCGCCGCCCTCGGCTACATCGCCAACTGGCGCTTCGTCCTCACCGACCAGTCGTACTTCGCCGGCGTGCCGTCGCCGCTGCGCCACCTGTGGTCGCTGGCGGTCGAGGAGCAGTGGTACGTCGTCTTCCCGATCGTGGTCGCCCTCGTGCTGCGGCGCCCCAAGCGGATCCGGGCCTTCGTGATCGGCCTGGGCGTGGCCGCGGTGGCATCGGCGGCCTGGATGGCCGTCCTGGCCAGCGGCGAGGCCGACCCGTCCCGGGCGTACTACGGCACCGACACCCGGGCCCACACCCTCCTCGTCGGCGCCCTCCTCGCTGCGCTGGCTGCCCAGTGGCCGCTGCACCGGGCCCGGCGGCTGCTGACCGTGGCCGGGCTGCTCGGGGCGGCGGTCGTGCTGGCCGCCTACGTCGGGGTCCACGAGTCCGACACGTGGATGTACCAGGGCGGCTTCCTCGGCCTCGCCGTGGCCACCGCCGCCCTGGTGGCCGCCATCGCCGTGCCCCGCCGGCCGCTCGCCGTGACCCGGGTCCTGGCCGCCCGGCCCCTCGTCGCCATCGGCAAGGTGTCCTACGGGCTCTACCTCTGGCACTGGCCGGTCGACGTCGTCCTCACCCCCGACCGCACCGGCCTCGACGGCACCGGCTGGTGGGTCGAGCCGGCACTGCTGGCCGTGCGCACCGCCGTCACCGTCGCCCTGACGTTGGCCTCCTACTGGCTCGTCGAGCAGCCGGTCCGGCGTGAGGGCATCGCCGGCCTCCGCATCCGCTTCCCCGGGCCCCGCCCGCTCCGCACCAGCCGGCCGGCCACCGTCGCCATCAGCGCCGCCCTCGTCGTCTGGCTGCTCGTCGCCGGCACCGCCCGGGTCCCCGAGGGGGAGACCGGCGGCGGGACGCCCCAGGCGGTGGCCGACGCCGAGGTCGGCGTGCCCGAGCTGGGCGGCACCGTCACGACCCTGCCCCCGGAGGAGCGGGCCGAGGCCGCCGGCGTGGGCATCGCCCCGGTGCCCGAGGACCGCCCGGTCAAGGTGATGGTCACCGGCGACTCGGTCGCCTTCACCCTCACCTACGACGCCCACGGCGTGCCCGCCACCGTCGAGCCGGTCGGCCGGGCGATCATCGGCTGCGGCGTGGTCGAGGGGTTGGCCATCGTCGGCGGCCGCCCCGACCCGATCGGCGAGCGCTGCGACGGCTGGCAGCAGTACTGGCAGGAGGGGGCGGCGATGCACCACCCCGACGTGGTGGCGCTCGTCTTCGGGGCCTGGGAGGTCTACGACTACATGCAGGACGGCCAGCGCCTGCGCAACGGGTCGCCGGAGATGGCGGCGGCGATCCGGGAGGGGCTGGAGTCGGGCGTCCAGGCCGTGCTCGACGTCGACCCCGACGTCCGCATCGCCATGGTCGGCGCGCCCTGCATGCGACCCGCCGACGCCCAGCTCGGCCCGACCAACCCGGCCACCGAGCGGGCCGATCCGGAGCGTCTGGCGTGGGTCAACCAGCAGTTCGAGGACTTCGCCGAGAGCCTCGGGCCCCGCGCCGCCTACTTCGACCTGGGCGAGCTGCTGTGCCCCGGGGGCCAGTTCCTCGAGCAGATCGACGGCGTCGAGATCCGGCCCGACGGCTTCCACTACGAGCCGGAGACGACCGGGCCGACGTGGGCGTGGATGGCGCCCCGGTTCGTCGACCTGGCCCGGACCCCCGTGCCGGCCGGCGAGGTGCGGACGCCGGGATCACCCCAGGGCGGGTAGGTCGCGGCGGGGCGTCGTCCACGTAGCATCGGGCGCCTCATGGAGATCCTGATCGTCCTCCTCGTCGTCGGCGTGGTCTTCGGCATCGCCGTCGCCCTCGTCGGTCCCCGCCTGCGCGACCGTGGGCCCGAGCTCGAGCCGCCGACGGCGTCCCGAGGGGGGACCGCCGTCCTCGACCGACCCACCGTCGAGGCCCCCGAGGGCGAGGTGGTCGTCGAGGAGCCGCCGCCCCTGGAGACCCCGCCGGTCGTCGCGCCGGTCCGGCCGACCTTCCGTGACCGCCTGGCCAAGGCCCGGGGCACGGTCTCGGGCTACTGGGGCTCGATCCTGTCCCGCTCGGCCATCGACGCCGAGACCTGGGACGACCTCGAGGAGGCGCTGATCCGCGCCGACGTCGGCGTTGGACCGGCCACCGAGCTGCTC
Source organism: Iamia sp. (assembly GCA_052038315.1). Classification (GTDB taxonomy): domain Bacteria; phylum Actinomycetota; class Acidimicrobiia; order Acidimicrobiales; family Iamiaceae; genus Iamia. The sequence continues at coordinate 23,128 of JBQGCF010000294.1, read as the reverse complement.
GACACCGTGCGGGCCCGGGTCAAGGCCGAGGGCATCGAGTCGCCCGAGGCGCTGCTCGAGGCGGTCAAGGACGAGATGAAGGCCCGCCTGCAGGTGGCCGACCGCACGCTGCGCTTCGACGACGGCCACACCAACGTGTGGCTCTTCGTCGGCGTCAACGGCGTGGGCAAGACCACGACGATCGGCAAGATCGGCAAGCGGGAGGCCGAGGTCGGGCGCACGGTCGTCATGGCCGCCGGCGACACCTTCCGGGCCGCCGCCGCCGAGCAGCTGGGCACCTGGGCCGAGCGCTCCGGCGCCACCCTCGTGCGGGGCGACGAGGGCGCCGATCCCAGCTCGATCAGCTTCGAGGGCATCTCCAAGGCCAACGCCCAGGGCGCCGACCTGGTGCTGGCCGACACCGCCGGCCGCCTCCACAACAAGACCAACCTGATGGAGGAGCTGCGGAAGGTCCGCCGGGTCGCCGGCAAGGAGCCGGGCCACGTCACCGAGACGCTGCTCGTCCTCGACGCCACCACCGGCCAGAACGGCCTGGCCCAGGCCCGCGTGTTCACCGAGGCGGTCGACGTCACCGGTGTGGTCCTGACCAAGCTCGACGGCTCGGCCAAGGGCGGCATCGTCGTGGCCATCCAGGAGGAGCTGGGCATCCCGGTGAAGCTGGTCGGCCTGGGCGAGACCGCCGACGACCTGGTCGCCTTCGACCCCGACGAGTTCGTCGACGCCCTCTTCGCCACCGCCTGACCCCGAAATTGCGACCCTGAGCGGGCGACTGGCCCGCTCAGGGTCGCAATTTCGGTCATGTGTGCACGAAGGGCAGGTCCCGGTTGATCAGCATGTCGGCCAGGACCTGGGGCCGCCCGTCCTCGCCCAGCGTCAGGTGGGCCACGACCACGGCGCCATCGGACTCCACCTCCTCCACCGTGACCAGGTCGGTCAGCGGTCGGCGGGTCTGCAGGCTGTCCCCGGTGAAGGCCGCCTCGACCTGGGTCACCGCTGCGGTGGCGGTGTCCTCGTCGGCGAAGGCGTAGGCGACGGTCATCACCGCTTCGCCGTCCTCGGCGGCCCAGCCGATCCCGACCGCCGAGAACGGCTCGGCGATGGGCAGCTCGTCGGCCAGCCGCTCGGCCAGCTCCTCGTCGGGGACGGCGGCGGCCCGTGAGGTGAGGTCGCCCCGGGCGAGGAAGGCCGAGGCGACCCCGGCCTCGTCGAGGGCGGCGGCCACGCCGGCCAGGTCCTCGTCGTCGGCCAGCGTCCCGGCGTCGTCGCCCAGCCAGCCCTCGACGGCGGCGGTCGACGACGAGGCCGCCAGCCGGCCGTCGTCCACCACCATCCGCAGCGGGGTGCCGATCGGCCGGGCGGCGGTGACGTCGTCCGGGTTCGCCTCGAGGTCCTCGCCCTCGCCGGCGCTGTAGACATCGCCGTCGTGGGCCAGGTCGGCGTCGGCGAGGGTGTCCTCGTCGACGTCGCCGGTCACCACCGCGAAGCGGAAGGGCGGGGCGACGACCTCGGCCAGGGCGTCGACGTCGTCCAGCGACCAGCCCAGCTCGTCCTCGACCTCCTCGGCCCGGGCCCCCCGGCTCCCGCCCAGGACCTCGATCGGCGGGACGAACACCAGCGCCTCCTCGTCCTCCGGGGCGGCGTCGCCGTTGGCCGCCGCGGCGGCCTCGAGGTCGACGACGGTGAGGGTGACCAGCTGGCCCTCGTCGATGTCGCGTGGCGCCGCCAGCTCGGCCAGGCCACCCTCGACCGAGAACCCGTCACCCGACGCCAGCCGGTCGCCGCCCCCGTCGTCGCTGCAGGCGACGAGCCCGGCGGGCAGCAGGAGGGCGGCGATGACGAGGGCAGGGGAGCGGCGCACGGCCCGCTCCCTACCCCGCCGCACCCCCCGCCGACCGGGGTGGGCCCACTCAGCCGAACAGGTTCGTCCGGGCCGCCAGCGCGAGCACGGTGACGATGGTGGCGATCATCCACATCGTCTGCTGGCGCAGGGCCTTGTGCATCGCCTTCTCGAGCCGTTCGAGCCCGAGGTCGATCCGGGCCGTCAGCCGTTCCTCGACGCGGTCGATCTTGGCGTCGAGCCGGGCCTCGACCAGGTCGATGCGGTGGTCGAGCCGGGCCTCGACGGCCTTCAGGTCGGCGAGGGTGGCGAGCTCGGTGTCGGTGGAGGAGGGGAACTGGTCGAGCAAGGTCTCGGCCTCCTTCTCGCCGATGACGGGGGCGAGCTTGGTGTGGATCTGGGTGCGGTCACGGGTCGTGAGCGCCACGGGGCACTTCCTCTCGGGGGGTCGAGAGCGGTCTGGGGCTTGGGGGAAGTGCGAGCCGCACCCTATCAGCAGTCTGTGACACGTGAGGGCGTCGGGGCCGTGCGGGCCCCGGGGGGTCCCGGTCGGTACGGTTGACGTCCATGTTCCTCCTGCGGTTGCTCTTCTCGCCCGTGAAGATCGTCCTGCTCCTCGCCCGGGTGATGGGCTACAACCGCTTCATCGTCTTCCTGATCGGGGTGTTCGTGGGGCTCTTGATCGCCCCGACCACCGGCGCCGAGCTGCGGGCCCGGCTCAAGGCCGAGATCGAGGCCCGCACCCAGGGCGGCGGTGCCGGGGCGCCCGTCGGCCCCATCACCCCCGAGGTCTGACCCGAGAGCCGACCGTCACGCGGCGGCCGATAGAGTCGCCAGCCGCATGTTCGACGCACTGACCGACCGTTTCGAGGGGATCTTCACCCGCCTGCGTGGCAAGGGCCGCCTGGGCGAGGAGGAGGTCGACGAGGTCCTCCGCGAGATCCGTCTCGCCCTGCTGGAGGCCGATGTCAGCTTCACCGTGGTCCGGGGCTTCGTGTCCCGGGTCCGCGAGGCCTGCCTGGGTCTGGAGCTGTCCAAGGCCCTGAACCCGGCCCAGCAGGTCATCGACATCGTCCACCAGGAGCTGATCGCCACCCTCGGCGGCGAGACCCTCCGGATCACCTACGCCCCCAAGCCCCCGACGGTCATCCTGATGGCCGGCCTCCAGGGCTCGGGCAAGACGACCACCAGCGCCAAGCTGGCCCGCTGGTTCAAGGCCCAGGGTCGCAACCCGCTGCTCGTCGGTGCCGACCTCCAGCGCCCGGCCGCCATCGAGCAGCTGCGGACCCTCGGCCGCCAGGTCGACGTGCCGGTCGTCAGCCGGGACGACGCCATCGGCGGCGAGGGCGGCGACCCGGTCGAGGTCAGCGAGCGGGCGATCAGCGAGGCCACGCGGCTCGGCAAGGACGTCGTCATCGTCGACACCGCCGGCCGCCTGTCGATCGACAGCGAGCTGATGGAGCAGGTGCGGCAGATCTCCGCCGTCACCCAGCCCCACTACACGTTCCTGGTCGTCGATGCCATGACGGGCCAGGACGCCGTCACCACGGCCGAGAACTTCCACCAGGCCCTCGAGCTCGACGGCGTGATCCTCACGAAGCTCGACGGCGACGCCCGCGGCGGTGCCGCCCTCTCGGTGAAGGAGGTGGTGGGCAAGCCCATCGCCTTCGCCTCCAACGGCGAGAAGATCGCCGACTTCGACCTGTTCCACCCGGACCGCCTGGCCGGCCGGATCCTGGGCATGGGCGACGTCCTGACCCTGATCGACAAGGCCAAGGAGGCCTTCGACGAGGAGCAGGCCGAGGCCGCTGCGGCCCGGCTGATGGAGGGCCAGTTCACCTTCGAGGACTTCCTCGAGCAGATGCAGCAGGTGAAGAAGATGGGCCCGATCTCCGGGCTGATCGGGATGCTCCCCGGCGTGCCCAAGGAGCTCCGCAACCAGGAGATCGACGACCGGGAGCTGGCTCGGGTCGAGGCCATGATCACCTCGATGACGATCGAGGAGCGCCAGCGCCCCGACATCATCGACGGGTCGCGGCGCCAGCGCATCGCCAACGGCAGCGGGCACAACGTGGCCGAGGTCAACGCCCTGCTGGAGCAGTTCCGGCAGATGCAGAAGATGATGAAGAGCTTCGGGCTCGGCCCCAAGAAGCCCAAGAAGGGCAAGAAGGGGAAGAAGGGCGGCCGCACCACGCCGAAGGGCGGCAACCCCCGCACCCGGGCCCAGGTGCCCCAGGTGCCGGGCCTCCCGGCGCCCGACGGCGGCGGGTTCAAGCTCCCCGGGCTCTGACCCACGGAGTTGCCGCGAGGCGGCTCCACCCGGCAGGATTGCCAGTCGGCCCTCGGGGCCGAGACGTTCGAAACAGACAGAGGACCGAATCGTGGCCGTGAAGCTCCGCCTCATGCGGATGGGCAAGAAGAAGCAGCCGACCTACCGCCTCGTGGCGGCCGACGCGCGCTCGCCCCGCAACGGTCGGTTCATCGAGATCATCGGCACCTACCAGCCGCGGCGCGAGCCGTCGACGGTCCGGATCGACAACCAGAAGGCCGTCAAGTGGCTGCGCAACGGCGCCCAGCCCACCGAGCGGGCCCAGAAGCTGCTCGAGATCTCGGGCGCCTGGAAGCACTTCAAGGACGGCACCGAGCCCGAGCCGCTGCCGGCCCCCGGTCCCGACGATCGCCCGGTCGAGGCTGCTCCGGCCGAGGCCACCGCCTCGTGAGCGACGTCTCGCCCGAGGACGAGGTCGTCGACACCGACGAGGTCGTCGACACCGGCGACGCCGCCGCCGACGAGCCCGAGGTCGACGAGGCCGGTGGCGAGGCTCCCGAGACGGCCGTCGCCGTGCTCGAGTACCTCGCCAAGGCGCTCGTCGCCGACCCCGACGGCGTCCGGGTCGAGGCCGACGACGCCGACGGCACCCTGACCCTCAACGTCTACGTCTCCGACGGCGACATGGGCCGGGTCATCGGCAAGCGGGGCCGGGTGGCCAACGCCATCCGCTCGATCGGCCGGGCCGCCGCCGCCAAGGACGGCGAGACCGGCGTCGCCATCGAGTTCGTCGACTGAGCGACGTCCCCGTGATCGACTCCGCCGGCCGGCTCGAGGTCGGGCGGGTCCACAAGGCCCACGGGCTGAAGGGCGACGTCAGCGTCAGCCTCACCACCGATCGGCTCGAGCGGGTCGAGCCCGGCTCGCGCCTCTTCGCCGACGACGTCGAGCACACCGTCGCCCGCTCGACCCACCAGCCGCCCGACCGCTGGATCGTCGGCTTCGCCGGCGTCACCGATCGCACCGGCGCCGAGGCCCTGCGCGGCGCCCTGCTCACCGCCGAGCCCCTCGACGACGAGGACGAGCTCTGGGTCCACGACCTGGTCGGCGCGGCCGTCGTGCTGGTCGACGGCACCCCCGTGGGGGTGGTCGAGGCGGTCCAGGACAACCCGGCCCACGACCTGCTGGTCCTCGACACCGGCGACCTCGTCCCGGTCGTCTTCGTCGTCGACGGCTCCGACCTGCCCGAGCGGGTCGTGATCGATCCCCCCGAGGGCCTCCTGGGCCAGGAGTAGCCCGTGCGGATCGACGTCTTCACGATCTTCCCCGACATGGTCGGGGACTTCACGGGGCGCTCCCTCCTGGGCAAGGCGCGGGAGCGGGGGCTGCTCGACGTCCGGGTCCACGACCTCCGCTCGGCCACGACCGACCCGCACCGCTCGGTCGACGACTCGCCCTACGGCGGTGGCGCCGGGAGGGTCCTGATGGCCGAGCCGTTGGCCGCCGCGGTCGAGTCGGTGGACCCGCCCCGGCCGCTGCTGCTGACCGGTCCCGGCGGTCGGCGCTTCGACCAGGCCTGGGCCCGGGAGCTGGCCGACGGCGACGGCTTCTCGCTGCTCTGCGGGCGCTACGAGGACGTCGCCCAGCGGGTCCGGGCCGAGGTGGTCGACGGCGAGCTGTCGCTCGGCGACGTCGTCCTGGCCGGGGGAGAGGTCGCCGCCCTGGTGGTGCTGGAGGCGGTCGGCCGGCTCGTCCCCGGCGTGATGGGCAACGCCGCCTCGGCCGACGAGGAGTCCTTCTCCGACGGCCTGCTCGAGTACCCGCAGTGGACCCGGCCGCCGTCGTGGCGGGGTCGCGACGTCCCCGAGGTCCTGCGCTCCGGCGACCACGGCAAGGTCGCGGCCTGGCGCCACGCCCAGGCCCTCCACCGCACCGTCGCCCTCCGCCCGGACCTGATCGCCGCCCGGGGCGGGCTCACGCCCGAGGACGAGGCCCTGATGGCGGCCCACCCGCCGGTCGAGGGGTTGGGCGAGTTTCGCTCCGGAGGGACCCCGGGCTAGCGTTGTCGGTCGCCCCTGGGCCGCCTTCCCGGCCCGCTGCGACAGCCGTCGCCTGAGATCAAGACGCAAGGACGCGCACCGTGAACCGCCTGGACGTGATCGACACCGCCACCATCGAGACGAGTGGCGAGGCCCGTACCGACGCCGTGCCGGACTTCCAGGCCGGTGACACCCTCAAGGTCCACGTCCGCGTGATCGAGGGCAACAAGGAGCGCGTCCAGGTCTTCCAGGGCGTCGTCATCCGCCGGCAGGGCTCGGGCGTCCGCGAGACCTTCACGGTCCGCAAGGTCAGCTACGGCGTCGGCGTCGAGCGGACCTTCCCGCTGTACACGCCCAACGTCAGCAAGATCGAGCTGGTGACCCGGGGCGACGTCCGCCGGGCCAAGCTCTTCTACCTCCGTGACCGGGTCGGCAAGGCCGCCAAGGTCAAGGAGAAGCGCACCAGCTGAACGGTCCCCGCACCCGGGGGGTCGACGGCGAGGCGCAGGCCGCCCGCTGGTACCAGGGCAGGGGATACGAGGTCCTCGACCGCAACTGGCGGGCGGGGCGCACGGGCGAGCTCGACCTCGTCGTCCGACGGGGCGACGTGGTCGCCTTCGTCGAGGTCAAGGCCCGTCGCACCGCGGCCTTCGGCGTGCCCGCCGAGGCGGTGACGCCGGCCAAGCAGGCGCGCATCCGCCGGCTGGCGGCGGCCTGGCTGGCCGAGAACGGCGTCCGGGCCACCGAGCTCCGCTTCGACGTGGTGGCCATCCTCGGCACCGACCTCGAGGTGATCGAGGCCGCCTTCTAGACCGAAGCCAGGTCGCAGGCTGGATCGCCTCCGAGCGAGGCGTTCGGCGGGCCATCCCCGCCGAAGCTCGCTGCGCTCGCCGGCTCGGGCTGGCGCTCGGGCCGACCGCCTGCACGCCCTGGCGCCGATGTCCCTCGGCTAGGCCGGGACGCGGATCTGGACCTTCGCGGGGTCGATGTCGAGGTGGCGGTACAGGTTCTCGGCGAATCGGTCGCCGGCGCGCTGCATCGACTCGGCCATCACCCGCTCGACCGCCCGCCTCGACAGCTTGGGCAGCGGCAGCTCGACCCACATGGTGAGGTCGATGAACAGCCGGGTGCCGCCGTCGGGCAGGTCGGTGAGGGTGTAGAGGCCCTCGGCGCCGGCCTTCTCGGTCGTCCCCTCGGGCGGCTGGTGGTGGTACTCGATGCGCTCCTGCGGCGTGAACACCATCCGCTCGGTGAACGACGGGGCGACGCTCACCCCGAGGGCCGAGATGCCGGTCAGCTGCCAGCACCAGCGGTCGCCGTCGGCGGTGATGTCCTTGATCAGCGGGGTCAGGGAGGCCAGGCAGCCGGGGTCGGTGAGGACCTCCCAGATGCGCTCCCGGGCGACGGGGAGGTCGGCCTCGGAGCGGTTGCGGTTCTGGAACCGGGTCATCGGATCTCCTGGGTCGTCGGGACGGTGGGCGCGACGGCGGGCACGGGGGCGGCGGGCCGCAGCGGCCAGAGGAAGGTGAGGACGCCGGTCCACAGCACGTGGGCCACGACGGGGGCGACCATGCCGTCCCGCCAGGCGAACAGCAGGCCCCACACCAGACCGCCGAGCAGGGCGGCCAGGCCGAGGGCCCACTTGCCCTCGACGGCCTGGACGAGCGTGTAGGCGGCGACCGCAGCGAGGAGGCCGAGCCCGCCCTGGACCAGGCCCCGGAAGAGCATCTCCTCGGCCACGCCCATCAGGGTGACGGCGCCGGCCATCGACCAGAGGGGGACGTCCTCGTCGCGGATGCGGTAGAGGTCCTTCACCTGCTCCCGGAAGGCGGGGAAGAGGTGGACGAGGACCCGGTGCCCGACCTGGGTGGCCACCAGCCAGGCGGCGCCGGCGGCCAGCCCGATGGCGACCTCGAGCGGTGTGATCGGCTCGATCGTCGAGGCCAGGCGGTCGTCGATGGCGAGGGCGACGAGCGAGTACCCGATCAGGAGCGGCGCCACCAGCCAGGTGCGGGGCCAGAGGCCCTTCCGGGGGAGCCGGAACAGGAACGCCCAGGCGGCGACGGCGAGGACGAGCCCGGCGGCGATCAGCACCCCCGCTGGCTACCCCATGTGCGTGGCTTCACAACATGCGGGCAGGGGCGGCACCATGCAGATCCTCGTCACCGGCGCCACCGGCGCGGTCGGCTCCGAGCTGGTCCCGGCCCTGGTCAGCGCTGGTCACGACGTCGTCGCCGCCACTCGGCGCCCCTCGTCCTACGACGGTCCGGGCCGGGCTGTGACCTTCGACCTGGACGCCGACGACATCGATCCCGACGGTGCCCTGGCCCGGGCCGACGCCGCCTACTACCTCGTCCACGCCCTCGACCGGGAGGCGGTGGCCGACGTCGACCGGACCCGCGCCGAGCGCTTCGCCGAGGCCTGGGGGCCGGACCGACCCGTCGTCTACCTCGGCGGCCTCGGGCCCCGGTCGTCGCCGTCGGAGCACCTGCGGTCCCGCCACGAGGTGGGAGAGGTGCTGCGCTCGCGGTGCCGGGCGATCGAGCTGCGGGCGTCGATCGTGATCGGGCCCCGCAGCCTCAGCTTCCAGCTCGCCCGCCGGCTCGCCTGCCTGACCGGGCTGTCGCCGCTGCCGGTCGTCGTCCCGTCGGCGGCCCGGGTGCGGACCCAGCCCATCGCCCAGGCCGACCTGACCACGGCGCTGGTCGCCGCCCTCGACCTCGAGCCCGGCACCTACGACATCGGTGGCGACGAGGTCGTCACCTTCGCCGAGCTGATGGAGCGCACGGCGGCCGCCCAGGGCCGGCGGCTGCGGACGATCGCTCGCCTCCCGGTCGGGGCCGACTGGTTCGGACCGGCCGCATCGGTCGTCGCCGGGGTCGACCCGTGGGCCACCACGTCGCTCCTCGCCTCGATGGCCACCGAGACGGTGGTCGACGACGCCCGCCGCCCTCCCGGCGCCTCGGGGCGGGGGACCTCGCTCGACGACGCCCTCCGCCGCGCGTTGGACGCGGCGTAGGCATCGGTACGGTCGAGCGCATGGCAGCCGGGACGTACGTCGAAGAGGGCTCGTTCGAGCGGGACATGCAGTACATCGACGACCGCATCACCGCCGACGGCTCGTCGGGGTGGCCGGTCGAGCCGGGCCGCTACCGGCTGGTCGTGGCCCGGGCCTGTCCGTGGGCGAACCGGGCGATCATCGTCCGTCGCCTGCTCGGGCTGGAGGACGTCCTGTCGATGGGCATCTGCGGGCCCACCCACGACTCGGACAGCTGGACCTTCGACCTCGACCCGGACGAGGTCGACCCGGTGCTCGGCATCCCCCGGATCAAGGACGCCTACGAGACCCGGTTCCCGGGCTACCCGAAGGGCATCACCGTGCCGTGCATCGTCGACGTGCCGAGCGGCGGGGTCGTCACCAACGACTTCAAGCAGATCACCCTCGACCTCTCGCTGGAGTGGACCGCCTTCCACCGCGAGGGCGCGCCGGACCTCTACCCCGAGCGGCTGCGGGACGAGATCGATGCGGTCATCGACGTGGTGTTCACCGACGTCAACAACGGCGTCTACCGGTGCGGCTTCGCCGGCAGCCAGGACGCCTACGACGAGGCCTACCGGGTGCTGTTCTCACGGTTGGACTGGCTGTCGGACCGGCTGTCGTCCCAGCGCTTCCTCGTCGGCGACACGATCACCGAGGCCGACGTGCGGCTGTTCACCACGCTCGCCCGCTTCGACGCCGTGTACCACGGCCACTTCAAGTGCAACCGCCAGAAGCTGAGCGAGATGCCGGTGCTGTGGGCCTACGCCCGGGACCTGTTCCAGACGCCCGGCTTCGGCGACACCACCGACTTCGACCACAGCAAGCGGCACTACTACTGCGTCCACACGGACATCAACCCCACCGGCATCGTCCCCGCCGGCCCCGACCTGGGCGGCTGGCTCACCCCGCACGGCCGTGAGGACCTGGGCGGCCGCCCCTTCGGCGACGGCACCCCGCCCGGCCCCGTCGCCCCCGGCGAAGAGGTCCCCGCCGCCCACCGCGCCGGCTGACCCTCCCGGCCGCCTCCCCCCGTTCTCGGCACGGAACTGCACGTCTGCCGTGCTGTTCCGTGCTGGGTTCGCGGGTGGCCCGGCCGTAGCCTGGCCCGATGGGCTTCAACCCCCACGTCAAGACCCGCAAGGGCCCGGCCGACTACGCCATGGTCGTCGCCGCCCTCGTGGTCTGCCTCGCCCTGCTGGCCTGGGCCCTCCTCGGCTGACGCCGTGCCCCGGCCCAGCCCCGCGGTCCTTCGGCTGACGCGCCGATGAGCCCGACCCGTCGTCGTCCCCCGGGAGCCGGCCGGCGCCGCACGCCACGACGGGGGCCGGGCGGCCTGCCCGGGTGGGCGACCGGCGACGGCGTCACCACCGACGAGCTGGACGGCGTCCCGGTCGAGGTGCGGATGATCCAGCCGTACCAGGCCCTCAAGCCCTACACCTGCCCCGGCTGCCAGGCGACGATCCCCACCGGCACCGGCCACCTCGTCGTCGTGCCGGTCACCACCCCCGACGACCGCCGGCACTGGCACCGGTCGTGCTGGGCCCGCCGTCACCGCCGCCGGCCCCGATAGCGGTATCGGCCTAGGGTCCCGGCCATGCCCGAGACCATCACCGTCGACCGCGAGGGCGCCGTCCTCACCATCACCCTCTCGCGCCCCGAGCGGAAGAACGCGCTGAGCCCGGAGATGGCGTCGGAGCTGATGGAGGTCTTCGGCGAGGTGGCCTTCGACGGCACCGTCCGGGTGGTCGTGATCACCGGCGCCGGGGACGCGTTCTGCTCCGGGGCCGACCTCTCCTCGGTCGGCACCGACGACCACGGCCTGGTCCGCATGCGCAGCATCCACCGGGTCGCCCAGCTGCTCCACGAGCTGCCCCAGCCCACGATCGCCCGGATCAACGGCGTCGCCGCCGGCGCCGGGCTGAACATCGCCCTCGGCTGCGACCTCACCGTCGCCTCCACCGAGGCCCGCTTCTCGGAGATCTTCGCCCGCCGCGGCCTCTCCACCGACTTCGGCGGCGCCTGGCTGCTGCCCCGGCTCGTCGGCCTCCACCGGGCCAAGGAGCTGGCGCTGCTGGCCGAGGTCCTGCCTGCGTCGGAGGCCGAGCGCCTCGGCCTGGTCAACCGGGTGGTGCCGCCCGAGGAGCTGGACGCGGTCGTGGGGGAGTGGGCGGCGACCCTCGCCGCCGGCCCGCCCATCGCCCTGACCCAGACCAAGCGGATGCTCAACCGGGCCATGGAGTCGTCCTGGGAGACGATGCTCGACGCCGAGAGCACGGCCCAGACCGTCAACTTCGGCACCCGTGACACCGCCGAGGCCATGCGCGCCTTCTTCGAGAAGCGCACCCCCACCTTCGAGGGCCAGTAGGCGGTTCCCGCACCGCTCAGGTTCCGCTGTCGCACCCCCTGGGTAACGTCCACCCCGTCGCCCGACGCCGGCCCGCCCGGCCTCGGCCCGATCGCTCGGCGGCCGGCGCACGGCCCCTCCCCGAACCCGCACCGCCCGGCCCGCTCATCGAGGGTCGGCCCGGGATCCGCACCGCTCGGCGGCCGGCGTACGGCCCCTCCCTGACGCTCATCGGCGCCCGCCACCCGGCGCGGCGCCCCGTCGTACGGAGGGCCCGTGCTCGCCACCGTCTCGTCCGCCACCATCCTCGGGGTCCAGGGCCGACCCGTCACCGTCGAGGTCCACGTCGCCGCCGGCCTGCCCGGCGACACCGTCGTGGGCCTGCCCGACACCTCCTGTCGGGAGGCCGCGGCCCGGGTCCGGGCCGCCATCCAGAGCTCCTACCTCGAGTGGCCCAACAAGAAGGTCACGGTCAACCTGGCGCCCTCGGCCCTTCGCAAGATCGGCACCGGCCTCGACCTGGCCATCGCCCTCGGGCTGCTCGCCGCCACCGAGCAGGTGCCCCGCACCGCCCTCGACCGGCTCGGGTGCTTCGGCGAGCTGGGGCTCGACGGCTCGGTCCGCCCCGTCGCCGGCGCCGTCTCGCTGGTCGACGCGCTGCCCGACGGTGCCGCGGTGGTCCCCACGGCGTCGGCCCGTGAGGCCCGGGTCGTCGGCCGGCACCAGGTCCGACCGGTCGACCGCCTGGTCGACCTGGTCCTGGCCCTGCGGGGCGATGCCCCCTGGCCGACACCGGACGAGCCACCGCCCCCGCCCCCCGAGGCGCCGCCGCCCGAGCTGGCCGACGTGCGGGGCCAGCCCATCGCCCGTCGCGCCCTCGAGATCGCCGCCGCCGGCGGGCACCACCTGCTCCTCGTCGGCTCACCCGGCGCGGGGAAGACGATGCTGGCCTGCCGCCTGCCCGGGCTGCTCCCGCCGCTGCGGCCCGACGAGTCCCTCGCCATCACCCGGGTGCTCTCGGCCGCCGGGATGGCCGTCCCCGGTGGCGGGCTCGTCACCCAGCGCCCGTTCCGGGCTCCCCACCACAGCTCGACGCTGGTGTCCCTCGTCGGGGGCGGGTCGGCGTCGATCCGGCCCGGCGAGGCCAGCCTGGCCGCCCACGGCGTCCTCTTCCTCGACGAGCTGGGCGAGTTCTCGGCCGCCGTGGTCGACGCCCTGCGCCAGCCGCTGGAGGACAGGGAGGTGCGCGTCGCCCGGGCCCGCGCCGCCGTCACCCTGCCCGCCGGCTTCCTCCTCGTGGCGGCCACCAACCCGTGCCCGTGCGGGGGCGCCACCGAGCCGGCCGGGTGCCGGTGCACGGAGTCGGAGGTGCACCGCTACCTCCGGCGGCTGAGCGGACCGGTGCTCGACCGCTTCGACCTGCGGATCACCGTCAACCGACCCGAACCCTCCGCCCTCCTGCGGGCCGAACCGGGGGAGACGACGGCCGTCGTCGCCACCCGGGTCGGCGCGGCCCGGGAGATGGCCGCCCGTCGGGGCATCGAGGGCAACGCCGCCATCCCGACCAAGCGCCTCGACGAGCTGGCCCCGCTCGGCCCCGATGCGGCCCGGCTCCTGGAGAACGCCCTCGGACGGGGCCGGCTCACCGGTCGTGGCCTGGTGCGGATCCGCCGGGTGGCGCGCACCATCGCCGACCTCGACCTCATCGGGGCCGGCGCGGTGGACGAGGCCCGGCTGGACGCGCCGCTCGGTCCCGAGCCGGTCGCCCTGGCCATGGCCCTGCGGGAGGGCTTCGCCGGGACGCGCGAGGCGGCGGCGTGAGCGCGGTCGCAGCGGAGATGGCCGACGACGACCTGCCCCAGGCCGCGTGGTGGGCCGCCCTGGCCGGGCTCCCGGGCATGGGACCGGCCCGCCTCGGTGCCCTCTGGCACGCCCACGCCGGTGGCGACGCCTGGCGCCTGGTCGCCGACGGGCGGGCGCACGAGCTGCCCGCGCTGGCGGCGCTGCTCGGCCGCGACCCGGCCACCGCAGCCGCCGAGATGGCCAGGGCCGCGGCCGGCATCGACGTCCCCGAGCGCTGGCGGGCCCACCAGCAGGCCGATGTCGCGGTCATCGTCCGTGGCGATCCCCGTCTGCCGGCCCGCCTGGCCGACGACGTCGACCCGCCCTACGTCCTCTTCGCCGCCGGCGACATCGCAGCCACGGAGGGGCCGACGGTCGCCGTCGTCGGCACCCGCCGCTGCAGCCGGACCGGGGCCGAGCTGGCCCACGAGATCGGTCGTCAGTGCGCCCGGGCCGGCGGGAGGGTCGTCTCCGGGCTCGCCGTGGGCATCGACGCTGCGGCCCACGCCGGTGCCCTCGCCGCCGGTCCCGATGCGGCGCCGCCGATCGCCGTGGTCGGCAGCGGCCTCGACGTCGTCTACCCGGCGCGCAGCCGGGCGCTCTGGCACCAGGTGGCCGCCCGGGGCGTCGTCCTCAGCGAGTACCCCCTCGGCACCGCGCCCAGCCGCTGGCGCTTCCCGGCCCGGAACCGCCTGGTGGCGGCGCTGGCCGACATCGTCGTCGTGGTCGAGTCCGCCCGCACCGGCGGATCGATGTACACCGTCGACGAGGCCCTCCAGCGCCAGCGGGACGTGCTCGCCGTCCCCGGCTCGATCCGCTCCGCCGCCTCGGCCGGCACCAACTGGCTGCTCTCGCAGGGCGCCCAGCCGTGCTGCGGCGTCGACGACGTCCTGGTCGCCATGGGCCTCGCCCGCGCCCCCGAGGCTCCCGATGAGCCCGATGCCGCCACCCCGCCCCGGCCCTCCAGCTCCACCGACGCCGCACACGACGAGCGCCGCACCACCGCCGCCGCACCCGGCGAGCCCCGCACCCCGCCGACGGGCGACGGTCGCCGCATCCTGCGGGCCATCGGCTGGCACCCGGCGACCCTCGACGAGGTGGCCGAGCGCACCGGCCTCGGCCTGGGCGCGCTGGCGGTCGCCATCGACGGGCTGGAGGCCGGCGGCTGGATCGAGCGCGGCGCCGGCCGCATCGAGCGGAGGGCCGCCCCGTGAGCCCACGATCCACCGCTCCCACCACCCCGATGCACCTCGTGGCCTGGCTCGTCGCCGCCGGCCTGGCCCTGGTGGTGGTGGCCCGTCCGGCCACCACGGCGGTCGCCCTCGCCCTCGTCCGGGCCCACCTGCGCGTGGGCGCCACCCGGCTGGTGCTGCGCCTCGTGCGCCGTGGGATCCGGATCGCCCGGGGCGTGCTCCGCCTCAGCAGGGTCGTCACCATCGCCGTGCTCCGGGGCTGGTTCGCCCTGCGGCTGGCGCTGGTGCTGGTGCGATGGGCGCCCCGCATCCTCCGGGCCCGCATCGGGCTCCGCCGGCTGCACCGGGCCGATCGGTACCGTGACGGAGGTGGCGTGGGACGTCGATCTCTTCCTGCGGTCCCTGACCGACGTGGGCCCGGCGACGGTGACCGCCTACGAGCGCGACCTGCGCCGGTTCACCGACTGGGCCCGGCGCAACGCCCACGACGGTCCGGAGCGGATCACCCGCTCGACGCTCCGCTACTACCTCGGCGAGCTGTCGGAGGGCTCGGACCTCCCGCCGGACCCGAAGCGGCCGCCGCGACCCCTGGCGCCCCGATCGCTGGCCCGCCACGTGAGCACCTTGCGCCGGTACTTCCACTGGGCGAACCGGCGGGGCCGCACCCCGCAGGGCGATCCGACGCTCGACCTGTCCGCCCCCCGGGGCGACTCGCGGCTGCCCCAGGTGCTGCGACCCGACCAGGTCGACTCGATGGTGGCCACGCCGATGCCGGAGGAGCCCGACGACCGGCGCTACCACGCCCGCGACGACGCGGTGATCGAGCTGCTGTACGGCAGCGGGCTGCGGGTGTCGGAGCTCTGCGGGCTGGAGCCGGGCCACCTGGACCTCGACCGGACCCGGGTCCGGGTGCGGGGCAAGGGGGACAAGGAGCGGGACGTGCCGCTCAGCGACCCGGCCGTCGCCGCCGTCCGCCGGTGGCTGCCCCTGCGGGCCGACCTGATCGGGACCCGGACCGTGCCGCAGCTGTTCGTCAACCGGCGAGGCAACCCGCTGACCCCGCGGGACGTGCGCCGGATCCTCGACCGGCGCTCGGCCAGCCCGACGCACCCCCACGCCCTGCGCCACAGCTTCGCGACCCACCTGCTCGACGGCGGGGCCGACCTCCGCGCCGTCCAGGCCCTGCTCGGCCACGAGGACCTGCGGACGACGCAGGTGTACACGCACGTCAGCAAGGAGCGGCTCCGCTCCGTCCACACCGACACCCACCCCCGCGCCTGACCCACGCCCGGCTGGGCCGGCGGCTGATCCTCACGCTGACGGCTGCCCTGGTCGTCGTCTCATCCGTGCTGGCCCCGCACGGCCCCGGCGCCCCCCGAGCCGCGGCCCGACCCCTCGCCGGGACCGGCCCCGCCGATCCCGCCGGTCCCGCCGAACGATCCGGACCCGCCGGTCCCGCCGACCGATCCGGACCCGCCGGACCCGCCGGTCCGGCCGAACGATCCGGACCCGACAGGGCCGCCCCGACCGCCGAACCGGTCGCACCCGGCGACGGGCCGGTCGTGTACGCCCCGCCGGTGGAAGCCCCGGTCAGCGACCCGTTCCGGCCACCGGCCCGGCCCTGGCTCCCCGGCAACCGGGGCATCGAGTACGCCACCGCCCCCGGCACGCCGGTCCGGGCCGCCGGCCGGGGCCGGGTGACCTTCGCCGGGCCGGTCGCCGGCGCCCGCCCCCTCACGGTCACCCACCCCGACGGGGTCCGCACGTCGTACTCCTTCCTGGCGTCGGTGGCGGTCGTCGCCGGCACCGAGGTCCAGCGGGGCCACGTCCTCGGCACGACCGGCGACCGGCTCCACGTCGGCGCCCGCCGGGGCGACGTCTACATCGACCCGGCCTCGCTCTGGGGGGCCGTCGGACCACCCTGGGTGCGCCTGGCGCCGCTCGACGACGGTTCCCGCCGCAGGTTGGTGGTCGACGGGGGACGACGACCTAGACTCGTCCGTCGGCCCTGGCACCAGGTCAGGGCCACTCGTACCTCACAGCCCGGTCCCCCCACGGTCGCCGCTCAGCGGCGTCAGGACCGGGTGACGCCGAACCGTTGGGAAAGGAGACGACGTGGATCAGCCCGTCGTGACGATGAAGCAGCTCCTCGAGGCAGGTGTCCACTTCGGGCACCAGACGCGTCGGTGGAACCCGAAGATGCAGCGGTTCATCCACGGAGACCGCAACGGCATCTACATCATCGACCTCAAGCAGACGCTCCAGCGCCTGGAGACCGCCTACACCTTCATCCGGGACATGACCGCCGACGGCGGCACGGTCCTGTTCGTGGGCACCAAGAAGCAGGCCCAGGACCCGGTCCAGAGCTACGCCGAGAAGTGCGGCATGCCGTACGTCAACCAGCGCTGGCTGGGCGGCATGCTCACCAACTTCGAGACGATCTCGAAGCGGGTCGCCAAGATGCAGGAGTACCGCCGCATGCGGGACTCCGGCGAGTTCGACGCCATGCCCAAGAAGGAGGCCCTCCTCCTCGGTCGCGAGCTGGCCAAGCTCGAGCGCAACCTGGGCGGCATCCACCAGATGGAGAAGGTCCCGGACGCGGTCTTCGTGCTCGACACCAAGAAGGAGCACATCGCCGTCACCGAGGCCAACAAGCTGGGCATCCCGCTGGTGGCCGTGGTCGACACCAACTGCGACCCCGACGTCATCGAGTACGTCATCCCCGGCAACGACGACGCCATCCGCTCCGGCACCCTCATGTGCCGGATCATAAGCGACGCCGACGAGGAGGGCCGTCTGATCGCCTCCCGCCGTGGTGGCGGCCCCGCCCGGGTCGTCCGCAGCGCCGAGGACGAGGCCCGGATCGCGGCCGAGCAGGCCGAGGCCCGCAACCAGGCCGCCGCTGCGGCTGCCGCCCGCGAGGCCCGCCTCGCCGCCGCCGCCAGCGCCCCGGCTGCGCCCGAGGCCACCGACGGTCCCGGCACCCCGCCCGACACCAGCGCCACCGAGGCTGCGGCCGAGGCCGCCGCCACGCCCGAGGTCGCCCCGGCCTCGGCCCCCGACACCGACGGCGAGATCCCCTCGGGTTCGCCCGCTCCCGCCGCCACCGAGACCGCAGAGGAGCAGTCGTAGCCATGGCCGACTTCACCGCCAAGGACGTCCAGGCCCTGCGCCAGTCCACCGGCGCCGGGATGATGGACGCCAAGAAGGCGCTCACCGAGAACGGTGGCGACCCCGAGGCCGCGGCCAAGTGGCTGCGGGAGAAGGGCCTGGCCAAGGCCGCCGGTCGCACCGACCGTGACAACAGCCAGGGCACCGTCGCCGTCGCCCAGGAGGGCAACGTCGCCTCGATCGTCGAGCTCAAGTGCGAGACCGACTTCGTGGCCAAGTCCGACCAGTTCACGAGCCTCGTCCAGGAGATCGCCACCCTCGTGGCCGTCCAGGGCGAGGGCGCCGCGGCCCAGAAGGTCGACGCCATCGACGACCTCAAGGTCACGCTCAAGGAGAACATCGAGCTGGGCCAGGTCGTCCGGGTCGAGGCCGGCGAGGGCCACGTCCTCGACTCCTACGTCCACCGCCAGGACGGGCGGGGCGTCAACGGCGTGATCGTCGAGCTCACCGGGGGCACCCCCGAGGTCGCCCACGACGTCGCCGTCCACATCGCCTTCACCAAGCCCAGCGCCATCCGCCGCGAGGACGTCCCCGAGGCCGAGGTGGCCGAGGAGCGCTCGACGCTGGAGGCGATCACCCGGGCCGAGGGCAAGCCCGAGGCCGCCCTGGAGAAGATCGTCGAGGGCCGCCTGACCGGGTGGTTCAAGGAGCGGGTGCTGCTGGAGCAGGGCTTCGTGAAGGACGAGAAGACCACCATCAAGGCGCTGCTGGGCGACAACGACGTCGTCCGGGTCGCCCAGGTCTTCGTCGGGTCCTGAGCAGCACGCCGCCGTGACCCCAGCCCCGACGGAGCCCCGCTGGAACCGCGTCGTCCTGAAGCTGTCCGGCGAGGCCTTCGCCGGCGGCCAGGGCTACGGCATCGACGGTGAGACCCTCCGGATGCTCGCCGGCGAGATCGTGTCGGTGCGGGAGGACCTCCACACCGACATCGCCGTCGTCGTCGGGGGCGGGAACATCTGGCGGGGCCAGATCGGCGCCGGCTCGGGCATGGACCGGGCCCAGGCCGACCAGATGGGCATGCTGGCCACGGTGATCAACGCCCTGGGCCTCCAGGAGATGCTCGAGCAGATGGGCCAGCCGACGCGCGTCATGTCGGCGGTCCACATGGAGCAGATCGCCGAGCCCTACATCCGGCGCCGGGCCATCCGCCACCTCGAGAAGGGGCGGGTGGTCATCCTGGCCGCCGGCATGGGCAGCCCGTTCTTCACCACCGACACCCCGGCTGCCCTCCGTGCCGCCGAGATCGACGCCCAGGCGGTGCTCAAGGGCACCCACTCGGGCGTCGACGGCGTCTACACGGCCGACCCCAAGCTCGACCCCAGCGCGACCAAGCTGACCGAGGTGTCCTACATGGACGTCCTCAACCGGGGCCTCAACGTGATGGACCCGACCTCGATCACCTTCTGCATGGACAACGCCCTGCCGATCGTCGTCTTCGACGTCACCGCACCGGGCAACCTGCGGAGGGTCCTCGACGGCGACCGCGCAGTCGGTACCCTGGTCCGGTGACCGGCTGCCAGGACATCCCGTGAGCGATCCGGAGCTCATCGCCCTCGTCATGGACGAGGCGAAGGAGAAGATGGAGAAGGCCGTCGCCCACGCCCGCCACGAGATGGCTGGCGTGCGCACCGGTCGGGCCGCTCCCGGCCTGGTCGAGAAGCTGATGGTCGAGTACTACGGCGCCGAGGTGCCGCTCCAGCAGATGGCCAACGTCTCGGTCCCCGAGGCCCGGATGCTGGTCATCTCGCCCTACGACAAGGGCGCCATGGCCTCGATCGAGAAGGCGATCCGCAACTCCGACCTGGGCCTCAACCCGAGCAACGACGGCGTGATCATCCGCCTGACGTTCCCGCCCCTCACCGGCGAGCGCCGCAAGGACCTCGTCCGCCTGGTGAAGCAGATGGCCGAGGACAACCGGGTCTCGGTCCGCAACGCCCGGCGCACGGCCCGCAGCGAGCTGGAGGCCATGGCCAAGGACGGCGACCTGTCCGAGGACGAGCAGGCGCGGGCCGAGAAGGAGATCGACGCCCTGACGCACCGCACCGAGGCGCAGATCGACGAATCCCTCGCCCAGAAAGAGACCGAGCTGCTCGAGGACTGAGCGCGCCGGGCCCCGATGGGCCACTGGCTGCGCCGGACCCCGCGCCCGACCCAAGGAGAGCGATGGCCGACGACCGCAGGCGAGACGACGCCCGGCCCGGAGATCCGGCCGAGGGGGTCAGGATCATCGGGGCGGAGGAGGCGGCCGAGGCCATCGAGCGGGGCGACGTGGCCGAGCGCCGCGGCACCCACCTGCCCCGCTACGGCGATCGCCCGGCCCGCCCCCCGGCGGGGCCCAAGCCGGCCCTGCGGTTCCCGCTCGATGCGGGGGCCGACGCCGAGACGCCGTCGCTGCGGCCGGCCAAGGGCCAGCGCTTCGACCCCCGCCCGCCGCCCGCCTGGGACGAGCCCGACGTGGCCGACGACGAGGGCGATCCCTGGCCGGCCGAGTCGACGTGGGGCGAGGCCGCCTGGGACGACGATCCCCAGGCCGACGTGGTCGCCTGGACCCGGGGCGAGACGGGTGCCCAGCCCGTCGTCCCGACCCCCGAGGCCCCGGCCGAGCCGGGCCTGACCTGGGCCGAGGACTTCGTGGACGACGACGACCCCTGGGACGGCAGCTGGGACGAGCCCACGGGCGCGGTCCGCTGGGCCGACGACGAGGTCGAGACGGCGGCGTCGGCGTCGGGCGAGGTCCCGAGCGTCGGTGCGCCGCTGACCGAGGAGCCCACCGAGGACGTCCCGCCGGGCGGGGCCGCCGGCGCCCCGCCGGTCGACCTCGGCGCCCCCGCTCCGCTCGACCTGTCCTCCGGGAGCGACGACGCCGGTGACGACTGGGCCGCCTTCGGGGCGTCCGACGACGAGCCGCGCCGGGGACGAGGCCTGTTCGGCCGTCGCCGCGGCCGGGGTGGAGCCGACGACGACACGTCGAGCACCGCCGCAGCCAGCGGCGCCGGCGACGAGGCCTGGGACGCCGACATCGCCTCGGCCGCCGCGGCCGCAGCCGGCGTCGGAGCCGACGAGCCGGGCCCGTCCGAGCCCGACACCTGGGCCGACCCCATAGGCGACAGCGGTTCCGACACCTGGGCCGACCCGACCGGCGACGGCGGTTCCGCCGACACCTGGGCCGGGCCGACCGGCGACACCGCCGACAGCACCGGGTCCCCCGACGGTGTCGGGTCCGACGACACCTGGGTCGGGCCGACCGGCGGCGCCGGGACCGCCGGCGACACCGGGGACGATCCCGACGATGCCCGAGCCGACACCGATGACGCCGACGACGGCGTGGCCGCGGTGGACGGTGCGGCCGGCTGGGGTGGGGACGACGGACCCGACGAGGAGGACGACGCCACCGTGATCCGCTCCCGACCGGCCGGCGACGGCGAGGACGATGCGATCTGGGCCCCGGCCGAGGACGACGCCGCCGACGAGACCGAGGACGCCGCCGCCTCGCCGTGGGGCGAGCCCAGCTGGGGCGCCGACGTGGTGGCGAGCGAGCCGTCGGGCGAGACCCCGTCGGCCCCGCTCTTCGACGCCGACGGCGGCTGGGCCAGCGACGGGGACGACGAGAAGGTCTTCGACTTCGCCGACGAGCCGTCGGGCCAGGTCGCCCTCCCGCACTGGACCGAGCCGGGCACGGGCGAGCTGCCCCGGATCCTGGCCGGCGACCCGGGGGCCAGCGGCACGAGCGGGTCGGCCAGCGGGTCGACGCCGGCCGTGCACTGGCGTGACCACGACGGCGCCTGGGCCGGTGACGAGGACTTCGCCGATCTGGCCGAGGGTGACGACCTCCGGCTCGGGGCGCTCGACGTCGACCGGCCCCACGAGGAGGACCTCTACGCCTTCGACGAGCTCGACGAGGTCGGTGGCGACGCAGCCCCGGCGGCCCCGCCGCCCCCGCACGACGAGCCCGGCTCCCGTCGGATCGCCCCCGCCCGCCCGGTGCCCGAGGCCGACCGTGACGGCGGCGGTGGTGGCGGTGGCGTGGGCCGCAACCTCGGCGTGGCCGTGGCCGTCGGTGTCGGCGTCGCCGCGGTGGCCCTCGGGGCCCTGGCCGCCGGCTCCGCGGTGGCGATGATCGTCGTGGTCGCCGCCCTGGTCGTGGCCATGGGCGAGTACCAGGCCGCCGCCCAGCGAGCCGGCTACCACCCGGCCAGCCTGCTCGGCCTGGCCGCTGCCGGGCTGTACCCGATCGCCGTCTACTGGAAGGGCCTGGAGGCCTACCCGCTGCTGGCGGTGCTGACCATCGGTGCCGCCCTGGCCTGGCACCTCGCCGGGGCCGACGGCGATGCCCGGGTGGTCGAGAGCGTCGGCGTCACCCTGTTCGGGGTGGCCTGGATCGGCGGTCTCGGGTCCTTCGCCGGGCTCCTCCTGTCGCTCCCGGACGGCCGGGGCATGTTCGTCACGGCCGTGATCGCCGGGGTCGGCTACGACGTCGGCGGCCTCTTCGTCGGGCGCACGATGGGCTCCCGGCCGATCTCCGACGCCAGCCCCAACAAGACGGTCGAGGGCCTGGTCGGCGGCATGTTCGTGTCGCTGTTCGTCACCATCGTGGCCGTCGGCATGTTCGGCATCGCCCCGTGGGGCGACATCGGGGCGGCGGCCAAGATCGGCCTGCTCGCCATGTTGGCCGCCCCCCTCGGCGACCTGTGCGAGTCCCTGGTCAAGCGGGATCTCGGGGTCAAGGACATGGGCAACCTGCTGCCGGAGCACGGCGGTGTGCTCGACCGCTTCGACGGCCTGCTGTTCGTGCTCCCGACGGTCTTCTACGCGGCCATGCTCTTCGGCCTCCACCCCTTCTAGGGCGAGGATGGCCACCACCATCGCCCTGGCCGGATCGACCGGGTCGATCGGCACCCAGACCCTCGACGTCGTCGCCGCCGAGCCCGATCGCTACCGCGTGGTGGCCCTTGGCGCCGGGGGCGGCAACCTCGACCTCCTCGTCGAGCAGGCCCGGTCGACCGGGGCTGCCATCGTGGCCGTGGCCGACGAGGCCAAGGCCCTCGAGGTCGAGGCCGCCCTGCCCGGGGTCGAGGTCCGGGCCGGCACCAAGGGCCTGGCCAGCCTGGGCGCCGAGGCCGACGTGTGCGTCAACGGCGTCGTCGGCTTCGCCGGGCTGGAGGTCACCCAGGCCACCCAGGAGGCCGGCCCCCGTCTGGCCCTGGCCAACAAGGAGTCGCTGATCGCCGGGGCGCCGGTCGTGCAGCCCGCCCGTCGCACCCCGGGGGCCGAGATCGTGCCGGTCGACAGCGAGCACTGCGCGGTGCACATGTGCCTGCGCTCGGGCGAGAACCCGGGCGGACCCTACCGCGTGGCCCGGGTCGTGCTGACCGCCAGCGGTGGCCCCTTCCGGG
>JBQGCF010000293.1:0-5450 GCA_052038315.1 Iamia sp. | reverse complement strand
CCCGCGCGCACCCCCCCCCCCCCCGCCGGGGCGCCGCCGTAGGACCCGGTGGCACCCACCACAGGAGGTCCCATGACCCGCACCCGCACGTTCGCCGCCGCCCTCGTCGCCGTCGCCCTGCTCCTCGCCGCCTGCAGCGACGACGACGGCGACGAGGCCACCGGATCGAGCGACACCACCGAGGCCACCGCCGACGAGTCGACCACGACCGCCGCCGAGACGAGCAGCAGCGAGACCACCGAGGCGGCCGCCGAGGGCGCCTCGCTGGCCACCGCCGAGACCGACCTGGGCACGATCCTCGTCGACGGCCAGGGCAACACGCTCTACCTCTTCACCAGCGACACCCAGGGCGGGCCCAGCACCTGCACCGGGGGCTGCGCCGCGGCCTGGCCGGCGCTGGCCGGCAGCGTGACGGCGGGCGACGGGGTCGACGAGGCCCTGATCGGCACGGTGGCCGGCGACGACGGCACCGAGCAGGCCACCTACGACGGCTGGCCGCTCTACTACTACGCCCAGGACACCGGCCCCGGCGACACGACCGGCCAGGGCGTCGGCGGCGTCTGGTGGGTGGTGGCCCCCGACGGCACCGCCATCGAGTCCTAGTCCCGACCGGCCAGCAGGGCGACGCCGGTCCCCATCAGCAGCCCCGGCAGCACGGGGAGGCCGAGGGGGCCGGCGGCGCTCAGGCCGTCGAGCGTCACCAGGGCGCAGGCGGTGGCCAGCAGGGGCACGGCGACGACCGGGCCCCAGCTCCAGCGGGGGGCACCGGCCGGACCGGCGGGACGGCGCTCGACCCGACCGGCCAGGGCCACGATCGGCGCCAGCACGAGGGCGAGGACGGGCACGGCGGCGATCCGCACCAGCCACCAGGCCCCGCTCCCCTCGGGAGGCGTGGGCACGACGCCCAGCGGGAGCAGCACCACCGCGGCCAGCACCAGCGCCGTGAAGTGCCAGAGCAGGATCGTCATGGCGTTCCGGTTCATCACCAGGGCGAAGGCCTGGACGGGACGCCGGGTCAGGGCCCGCTGGAGGAGGGGCCGGGCGAGGAGCGCCAGACCGGTCTGGGCCAGGCCCAGGGCGACGAGGGTGAGCGTCGGCGGGGCGTTGTTGGCCACCTCGACGCCGGGGTACCCGACCAGGCTGACCGGGTACGGCCCCACCCGGGTGAGCAGGACGAGGGCGCCCAGCCCGCCACCGAGCAGGGCCCAGCCGGTGACCCGGTGCCGCAGCAACCGCCCGTCGTACCAGGCGAAGCCGACCTGCTGGGCCACGCCGAACACGAGCAGGAAGTTGATCGAGCCGACCGCCTCGCCGCCGCCGGCCAGCCGGGCCCCGTCGACCAGCGCGGCGGCCAGGGTCAGGGCGACCGGCACCCGCCACCCCCACCGCTCGTGGGCCCGCCACAGCGGCGGGGCCACGGCCACGACGAGGACGTAGACGGCGAGGAACCACACCGGCACCACGACCAGCCAGGCCATGGGCTCGACCACGTCGGCCGGCACGCCCCCGGCCCGCAGCAGGGCGGCCAGCCCGGCCCAGCCGCCGAACAGCAGGAGCGACGGGCGGGCCAGACGGACGAGGCGGGTCCGCAGCCAGGAGGCGTAGCCCTCCCCCCGGGCCCGGGCGCCGGTCCACGACGCGGCGTTGGCCACCCCGCCGACGACGAAGAACAGCGGCATCACCTGGAACAGCCACGTCAGCGGGCGCATCAGCGGCACCGTGGCCAGGGCGTTGACCCCGTCGAAGCGCCCGTCGGCGTAGCTCGGCACCACCACGAGCCAGTGGCCCACGGCCACCGCCACCATGGCCACCGCCCGCAGCAGGTCGACGGTCAGGTCCCGCGGCGGGCGCCCGGCGGAGGCGACGGGGGCCGTCGGGGCTGTCGGGACGGCGCGGTCGAGGACGGGCGGTGCAGGCATGGGGCCCACCCTCGGGGCCCGGCGCCGCGGAGGGCATGACGACCACCCCCCAGACCCCCCTGGGGACGCCCCCCAGACCCCGAACTCGGGGGAGATGGTGACGCGTTCCGGTCAGCTTCTCCCCCGAGTTCGAGGGAGGGGCGGGTGGGCTGTGTCAGCCGGGGGCGAGGCCGCGCTGGTAGACGGCGGCGACGACCTCGTCGATGGCCGGCTCCTCGACGGCGATGTCGACCACCTCGGCGGCGGCCATGGCCGCGGCGACCACGGCCGAGGCGGACACCTCGGACGACGCCAGCCGCAGCCGCTGCTGCACCCCGTCGACGGCCACGACCTCGGCACCGGGCACGACGAGCGGCGGGCCGGCCTCGGCCAGCGTCACCACCACGGTCCGGGTCGCGCCGGCCGCCCGGACCAGGGCGGCCAGGTCGCCGTCGTGGACGACGCGGCCGTGGTCGATCACCACGACCCGGCGGCACAGCCGCTCGACGTCGACCAGGTCGTGGGTCGTCAGCAGGACGGTGACGCCCCGCTCGGCGTTGAGGTGGGCGAGGAAGCGTCGCACCCGGTCCTTGGCGACCACGTCGAGCCCGATGGTCGGCTCGTCGAGGTACACCAGCTCGGGGCCGTGCAGGAGGGCGGCGGCCAGGTCGCCACGCATCCGCTGGCCCAGCGAGAGCTGGCGGACCGGCGTGGCGAGGATGTCGCCCAGGTCGAGCAGCTCGTCGAGCTCCTCCCGCCGGCGCCGGTAGTCGGCGAGGGGCACGGCGTAGATGTGGCGGAGCAGCTCGAAGCTGTCGACCAGCGGCAGGTCGGGCCACAGCTGCGACCGCTGGCCGAAGACCACGCCGACCCGCCGGGCCAGCTCGATCCGGTGCCGGTTGGGGTCGAGCCCGTCGACCCGCACGGTGCCGCCGGTGGGGACGAGGATGCCGGTCAGCATCTTCACCGTCGTCGACTTCCCGGCGCCGTTGGGCCCGAGGTAGCCGACCATCTCGCCCCGCCGCACCGTCAGGTCGATGCCGTCGACGGCCCGCACCTCGCGCCGGGTCCGGGCCAACCGTCCCGAGCGCACCCTCTGGGTGAAGGCCTTCTCGGCCCCCCGCAGCTCGATCAGCACGTCGCCGGGCGAGCTCATGCGCCGGCGCTCCGGTAGGAGCGGATGCCGACGGTCCACACGCCGGTGGCCACCGCCAGGGCGACGACGGCGACCAGCGGGCCGGCCCAGGCCAGCACCGCCGGCCCGCCGAAGGGGTCCTCCCGCCCGAGCAGGCCGAGGGTCGGGTAGTAGGCGGTGAAGGCGATGGGCACGACGAAGCGGGCCGCGTTCCGCAGCCACGGGCCGTAGACGCCGAGCGGGTAGGTCGCCATCTCCCGGCCGCCGTAGGTGAAGGCGTTGGCCACCTCGCGGGAGTCGATCAACCAGAAGCAGATCGAGGCGCCGACGATCCAGATGGCGACGGTGATCCCGAACCCGCCGACGACGGCGACGACGAGGCGGGCGGCGACGACCGCGGGCGAACCGACCACGTCGGCGGCCAGCAGGCCGGCGACGAGGATGGCCACGCCCTGGGCGATCTTGCCCAGGCTGCGCAGGTCGGGGTCGCCGGCCACGATCTGGGGCAGCACCCGGCGGGGCCGCAGCAGCATCACGTCGAGCCTCCCGGTGCGCACCAGGTTCGGCAGGTCGTCGAGGTGCCCGATCGCCAGGTCGGCCAGGTAGAAGCCGGTGCAGGCCAGGCCGTGGAGGAGCAGCACCTCGCCCAGCGACCAGCCGGCCAGCTCGTCGACGTTGGCGAAGACGGCGGTGATGGCGATCAGGTCGAGGGCCGTCAGCAGCAGGCTGGCGGTGACCCCGAGGGCGAAGGCGGCCCGGTACTCGAGCGTCGAGCGCACCGCTGCGCCCACCAGCCGGGCGTAGACCCGCCACGGCGGCACCCGGTCGACGACGACGTCAGCCACCCTGGACCACCACCTTGCGCGTCGCCCGGGCCTGGACGATCCGGCCGGCGGCGACCAGCGCCACGGCCCAGGCGGCCTGCCCGGCCAGGGCGATCGGCAGCGAGGGGCGGGCGGTCCCGGTCCACACGTCGGACACGATCTGGAGGGTCGAGGCGAAGGGCAGGGCCCGCAGCGGCACCTCGATGGCGTCGGGCAGCAGCGGGAGCGGGACCGTCAGCCCGGCGCCGGCGATCCACACGACCATCAGGCCCCGCAGCGCGCCCCGCGCGTCGAGCAGCCAGAAGCCGGAGCAGAAGACGAGGAAGCGCAGGGCGTAGCTCACGGTGACGGCGAGGAGGAGGGCGACGACGACGGCCGGCACGTCCCGACCGGCGGGGAGGCGGGCACCGAAGAAGACGACGCCGATCGTCACCGGAGGGACCAGGCGGACGAGCAGCTCGTAGCCCACCCGGCCGGCGTCGACCGCGGCCCACCAGGCCTGGAGGTCGACCGGCCGGTAGAGGTCCACCACCACGTCGCCGGTGCGGATCCGCTCGACCAGCTCCTGCTGGCGGAGGAAGACGTCGATCACGCCGAGCATCCCCTGGGCCAGCCACACCTGGGTGACCAGGCCGGCCTGGTCGAGGCCCCCGATGTCGGTGCCCCGCTGGCGGGCCACGGCGGCCACCACGGCGGTGAGGAAGATGCCGAACACCGTGTTGGTGAACAGGGACGCGAACGTCGCACCGCGGTACGTGGCGAAGCGCCGGAAGGCCCGCCGAGCGACCTCCACGTACACCCGCACGACATCCGACCGTACCCCCGGCGGGGACCCGCCCCCGGGTGGTTTGGGTAGCCGCCACTCAACCCCTCCCGCCCGATCTCCCGCACGATGCGCTTCGGCCACGACGAGGTGGCCCGGAACAGGAGCAAGAGCAGTGAACGTGACGCAGAGGATCGTGGGAACCGGTGTGGCCCTGGCGCTCGCCGTGGGCGGGTTCGGGGTCCGGGTGGCCCTCCGGACCGTGGCCGAGGACCGGACCGACCGGGTCGCCGAGGAGGTGGCCGAGTCGTTCTCCGACTACCAGTACGACCCGCCCACGACGGTGACGATCACGGTCCCCGAGACGACCGCCCCCGAGGCCACCGAGCCGGCGCCCACCACCGAGGCGCCGCCCGCCGACACGACGCCCGAGATCGCCCCGACCCCGACGACCGAGGCCGCCCCCGAGGCCCTGCCCAAGGGCGGGCCGGCCGGCCTGGCCCTGGTCGAGGGGCTGGTCGTCGAGTCGACCAGCGACGTCACCGGCCCGTCGGTGGTCGGCACGGTCGGCGGCGACGTCGCCGGCGTGACCGAGGCGGCCCGGGCCCAGCTCGCGGCGGCCGGCTTCACGGTCGACCCGACCCGCTCGGTCGGCGGCGTCACCACCGCCACCGGCCCCGGTGCCGAGGTCACGGTGCTCGTCGCCCAGGAGGGCGCCGACACCGTGCGGGTGTCCTACCGGGTCCAGCTCGGCTGAGGGCCGGGAACCAGGTCGTCGCCGGGGCCGTCGGAGCGCCCCGTGCGACGAGCGGCAGCGGTGACGATGGTGG
>JBQGCF010000292.1:0-12896 GCA_052038315.1 Iamia sp. | reverse complement strand
GTTCGCCGAGGACCGTCCGGCCCCACCGGCCGGCACGGCGGACGCCGCCGCCGACGTCCGCTCCGACGCCACCGGCCGGGTGCCCGCGGTCGGGCGCCGTTCGCTGCTGGCCAAGGGCCTGGCGGCCGGCGCGGTGGCCGCCGCCGGCGCCGTCGCCCTCGACGGCCGGCCCACCGCCGCCGCCGACCTCGACCCGCTGCGGATGGGGCAGAACAACTCGAGCACGAGCGGCACGGGCTGGGCCATGGGTGGCGGCTTCTTGACCATGGCGTCGTCCTCGAACCAGGGCACGCTCATCGTCTCCGGCCACTCCTCGACCGCGATCAGCGGCCAGGTCAACAACTACTCCGGCGGCCCCGGCTTCCGCGCCCAGTCGTACGGCTCCGGCACGGGGGCGGCGGGGGCGTCCGTCAGCGGCACCGGGGTCAAGGGGACGTCCGACAGCTGGTACGGCGTCCACGGGGACGCGATCGGCGGCACGGGCGTGGTCGGTACCGGGGCGAACGGGATCTCGGGGATCGCATCGGGGACGGGGGCCGGGGTCGGCGTCGTCGGGATCAGCACGAGCGCCGCCGGGTTGCGGGCCTACTCGACCTCCGGCATCGCCCTCGATGCGACCAGCACCTCCGGCGGTGCCGCCCAACTGGTCTCGCAGAGGTTCCAGCTCCAGCTCACCAGCGCCGCGACCCGCACGGCGCCGACCGGTGACACCCAGGCCCACGCCGTGGGTGAGCTGGTGCAGGACTCGGCGGGCGACCTCTGGCACTGCTCGGTGGCCGGGACGCCGGGCCGGTGGCGCAAGGTCGGCGGGCCCGCCACCGCCGGCGCCCTCCACGTCCTCCCCGTGCCCGTCCGCGTCTACGACACCCGCGTCGGCGCGGCACCGACGGCCGTCGGGCCCAAGACGCCGTTCGCGGCGGGCACCACCCGGACCATCGACCTGAAGCTCAACGCCTCCGGGGTGCCGACGGGGGCGACGGCCGCGGTGGTGACCCTCTCGCTGTACGGCGCCGCGGCCACCTCCGGTGCGGTGACGGCCTGGGCCGCCGGGGTCGCCCAGCCGCTGGCCACCACCCTGGTGTGGGGCGGATCGGCCGGACGGTTCGTGGCCTCGGCGTTGGTCGCCCTCGACACACTGGCGAGGATCCAGGTCAACGCCAGCGCTGCGACCGACCTCTCGGTCGACGTCGTCGGCTACCACCTCTGAGCGGCTCCGCGTCCCGGTCTTGACCGGCTCCGGAATACCCGACAAGGTAGATCGGGTTTCAGGAAGAGACCGCTGAGAACCGTCCACACGGAGGACAACCGATGGCCGTACGCCTGGGCGACGATGCCCCGAACTTCACCGCCGACACCACCGAGGGGAAGATCGACTTCTACGAGTGGAAGGGCGACAGCTGGGCCGTCCTGTTCAGCCACCCCAAGGACTTCACCCCCGTCTGCACCACCGAGCTGGGTGCCGTCGCCGGCCTGAAGCCCGAGTTCGACAAGCGGGGCGTCAAGGTCATCGGCCTTTCGGTCGACCCGGTCGGCAAGCACGGCGACTGGTCCAGCGACATCAAGGACGTCACGGGCAACGAGGTGAACTTCCCGCTGATCGCGGACGAGGACCACTCGATCGCCGAGGCCTACGACATGCTGCCGAACACCGCCGGCATCGAGCTGGCCGACGTCGTCACGGTCCGCTCGGTCTTCGTGATCGGCCCGGACAACAAGGTCAAGCTCTCGCTGACCTACCCGGCCTCGACCGGCCGGAACTTCGACGAGGTCCTCCGGGTCATCGACTCGCTCCAGCTGACCGCCAAGCACAAGGTCGCCACCCCGGCCGACTGGAAGCAGGGCGAGGACGTGATCATCACCGCCGCCGTGAGCAACGACGAGGCGGCCGAGATCTTCCCCGGCTACGAGACGGTCAAGCCCTACCTGCGCAAGACCAAGCAGCCCAGCTGATCCCCATCCGCTGATCCCGACCTGCCCAACGGCCGCCACGGATAACGTGGCGGCCGTGGCGCGTCGGGAGAGCACCACCATCGGCGTGGCGATGGGACCGGACGAGGCGGTGGCCCGCGCCGGCCAGGCCCTCCAGGTGATCGGGGCCAAGTCGATCGGGATGATCGCACCGGGCGTCGTCGTGGGATCGATGGGCGTCAGCTTCCTGTCGTGGGGCGAGACGATCCACCTCACCGTGACGCCGGCCGAGGCCGGGTCCTGGATCACGATCCACAGCGAGAGCTCGGTCTCGTTCACCCTGATCGACTGGGGCAAGAACGCCGGCAACATCCGCCAGCTGGCCGGGATCCTCACCCAGTGGGACCACCAGCTCCACCCTCGCTGAGAGGGGCGAGCGCTAGACGGCGGCGGGGGTGCTGATGCCGGCGGCGAGGCGGAAGGCGGTCTCCCAGCCCCCGGCGACCAGGCCGATGCGGGCCAGGGCGATGGCGGCCGCCGAGCGCTCGGCCACCGCGTCGGGCCGGCCCCCGGCCTCGGCGGCGACCGCCGCGGCCAGGCTCATGACCGCCTGGCCCACCCGGTCGTCGGTGGCGTCGACGGCGGCCCGGGCGGAAGCGATGCGGGCCACGCCCTCGTCGACCCGGTCGCCCCGGACGAGCGTCAGCCCGGCGGCCACGTCGGCCAGGGCCCGGTCGAGGTAGGTCGCCTCCTCGCAGCCGTCCACCGCCTCGGCCTCCGCGAGGGCACGGTCGGTCTCCCCCCGGCCGGCGGCCACGACGGCGGCGGCGGCGTGGCCGAAGGCCCGGCCCCCGGCCTCGGGCACCTCGGGGCGCCCGCCCTCCTGCAGCGTGGCCAGGGCGAAGGTCGCCTCCGACTCGGTGGCGCCGAGCATGCCGGTGGCCTCGGCCCGGGCCCGGGCCAGCACGCCCGCCGCCCGGGCCGGCTCGCCGACCTGCACGGCCAGGGCCAGCCCGGCCATCTCGCCGGGCCCGATCCGGCCCGTGTGCTGGCCGACGGCGGCCGACTCGTCCACTGCGGCGAAGCCGTCGTCGATCCGGCCGCTCATGGCGAGGGCCCGACCGTGGGTGGCCAGGCTGACCGACAGCCCCCACGGGTCGCCCAGGTCGCGGAAGGACTGGGTGGCCAGGCCGGTGTGGGCGAGGGCGCCGGCGACGTCGCCCTCCCAGAGCCGGAGCGAGCCGATCAGGCCGCGCATCATGGCCGTGGCCCAGCGGTCCTCGTGGCCGGCGGTGGCGTCGAGGATCTCCTCGGCCAGCTCCTGGGCCTCGTCCCGCCGGCCCTGGGCGAAGCGGACGAAGGCGAGCAGGCCGTGGGCCCAGGCCCGGCCGACCGTCTCGTCGACGTCGTCGAACAGCTCGATGGCCCGGCTCACCTCGGTCTCGGTCGAGGCCACGTCGCCGAGCAGCATGCCGACCCACGCCAGGTTCTGGGCGACCCACCCCTGTCCGGCCCGGTCGCCGGCCGCGGCGAAGGCCTCACCGGCCTCGTCGAGGGCGGCCCGGGCGGCGTCGAGGTCCGATCCGAACATGTGGGTGAGCCCGAGCAGCCGCAGGGCCTCGCCCCGGCCCCGGTCGTCGCCCTCGCTGGCGAAGCGGGCGGCGGCGTGGCGGAGCCGGGCGGCGGCGGCATCGGTGTCGCCCGAGCGCTGCTCGATCTCGCCCAGGCGCAGCACGGCGGCGGCCTCGACGCTGCGGTCGCCGGTGGAGGCGGCCCCGGCCAGGGCGGCCTCGGCGTCCTCCCGGGCCCCGGCCAGGTCCCAGCGGTCGGAGCGGACCCGGGCCCGGGCGACGAGCAGCCGGACCCGACGGGCGACGGGCTGGGCGCCGGCCAGGTCGAGGGCCCGGTCGTAGGCCCGCTCGGCGGAGGCGAGGACGTCGCGCCGCTGAGCCCGGCGGGCCGACGCGGTCAGCCAGCACACCGCCCGATCGCGG
This sequence comes from Iamia sp., assembly GCA_052038315.1. Lineage (GTDB taxonomy): Bacteria > Actinomycetota > Acidimicrobiia > Acidimicrobiales > Iamiaceae > Iamia. The sequence continues at coordinate 8,994 of JBQGCF010000292.1, read as the reverse complement.
GCCCGGGCCGGCACCGACGCCAGGTCGCCCATCTCGACCTCGACCTCGGCCGCCGCCGCCCAGTGGTGGGCCAGCCGGTTGACCGTGGCGTCGTCGACCTCGGGCGAGGCGGCCACCAGCTCCTCGGCGCGCGGGGCGTCGAGGTCGATGTCGACGTCCTCCTGGAGGCGGTCCTCGATCCAGGCCGCGATGCCGGCGTGGCGCTTGGCCCGCTCGGCCTTGGGCAAGGTCGCGTAGGCGACCTCCCGGGCGATCTCGGAGCGGAAGCCCCAGTACCCGGTGTCGACCTCGAGCAGCTCGCTGGCGACGAGGGTGGCCAGGACGACGTCGATGTCGGCGTCGCGGTGGAGGTGGGTCGCCATCTCCCGGAGGGCCTGGACGGGGCCGCGCCGGCCGATCACCGCGGCATCGGTCAGCACCGCCCGCTCGGTGGGCGAGAGGGCGTCGAGCCGGGCGGCGACGATGCCCCGCAGCGTGTCGGGCAGGCCGGGCCGGAGGGCGTGGTCGTCGTCGCAGTCGACCAGGGCGACGAGCTCCTCGAGGAAGAAGGGGTTGCCGCCGCTGCGGGCGAGGAGGTCGGCCCGCAGGGCCTCGGGGACGTCGTCGCCGTGGAGCGAGACGAGCAGCTCCTCGGCGGCCCGGGCGTCGAGCGGGTCGAGGTTGAGGACGAAGGTGTCGTGGCGCCCGGGCGGCGGGGTCCAGCGGTCGCGGACGGCCTGGCGGGCGGTGGCCAGCACCACCAGCGGGCAGCGGGCGAGCCGGCCGAGCAGCGTCTCGACGAGGGCGAGCAGGTCGTCGTCGGCCCAGTGGATGTCGGACAGGAGGAGCACGACCGGCCGGCGCCGGAGGTGGCCCTCGAGGAAGCAGACGAAGCCGTCGACCGCCGCCTCCCGGGCCCGGGCCGGGTCGCGCCCGTCGGTGGACGGGTCCCGCCCCATCAGGGTCAGCAGGCCGTGGGTGACCCGGTCGAGGTCGTCGTCGGAGGCCTCGTCGCCCAGGGCCGCGGCCACCCGCGCCCACACCGCCTGGTGCACGTCGTCGGCGTCGCTGCCCGCGTCCACCTCGCAGTGCCCGTAGAGGGCCTCGGCCAGCGGCCACCACACGTTCGCCTCGCCGTAGGGCACGCAGCGGCCGTCGAGCAGCAGCACGTCACGCCCGGCGGCCATGCGCTCGGCCGCCTCTCGCACGAGGCGGGTCTTGCCCACGCCCGTGTCGCCGACGACGACGCCGACGAGGGCCCGGGCGTGGCCCAGCGAGGCGCTGATCGACGCATCGATCAGGCCCAGCTCGCGGTTGCGGCCGACGAGGGGCGCCTCGTCGCGCGCCGGCCGCTGGCCGGGCGGGAGCAGGGCGCTGGTGGCCGACCAGGCCTCGACCGGCGCCTCGCGGCCCCGGGCGGTCAGCAGCCCACGGGACTCGAAGGCGATGCAGTGGGCCGTGGCCGAGTGGGTGGTCGGGCCGACGAGCACCTCGCCGGGCCGGGCCGCGGTCTGGAGCCGGCTGGCCGTGTTGACCACGTCGCCCATGGCCGTGGTGGCGCCGCCGGCGCGCAGCGCGCCGACGAGGACCTCGCCGGTGTTGACGCCGATCCGCATCTGCACCCGCGGGACCCGATCGCTGCCGGCCGACGGGCGACCCGAGATGGCCGCAAGCGTCTCCTGCATGCGGAGGGCGGCCCGGACGGCCCGCTCGGCGTCGTCCTCGTGGGCGACGGGCGCACCGAACAGGGCGAGGATGCCGTCGCCCACGATCTTGTCGACCCGGCCCCCGAAGGCGGTGATGTCGGCGACGAGCCGCTCGAACCACGAGTCGACCAGCCGCTTCACCCGCTCCGGGTCCATGGTCTCGGAGAAGCTGGTGAAGCCGACGATGTCGGCGAAGAGGACGGTGACGACCCGGCGCTCGTCGGCGGGACCGGCGGTGGGGTGCCCGCAGGCCGGGCAGAAGCGCGCGCCGGCCGGGATCGACCCTCCGCACTGGCTGCACTCCACGTCGGGGAAGTTACCGCCGGAACACCCCTCTCCCGTGCCTCGAAAGCGGTGGTGGCGACCCGGACTTGTTGCGCTGCGGAACAACGCGGTCGACCAGGGGGCCACAGGGGTAGGGTCGGCCCGGCGTGGCGACCCCCCATCACCGCGCCTCACCGCCCTGGCCCAGCCCGTGACCTCCGAGGTGACCATGACCGATGCCCCCGTGACCGCCGCGCCCCCGATCGTGGCCCGGGCCGAGAAGGCCACCAAGTACTACGGCTTCGGCGACACCGCGGTGTGCGCCCTGGCCGAGGTCGACGTGGCCATCGAGGGCGGCCGCTTCACCGCCATCATGGGCCCCTCGGGCTCGGGCAAGTCGACGCTGATGCACTGCCTCGCCGGCCTCGACACCCTCACCTCCGGTCGCATCCTGATCGGCGACACCGACCTCTCCACCCTGTCGGACAAGCAGCTGACCCTGCTGCGGCGGGAGCGGGTCGGCTTCATCTTCCAGGCCTTCAACCTCATCCCCACGCTGACGGCGCAGGAGAACATCACCCTGCCGGCCCTGCTCGGGGGCAAGGAGACCGACAAGGGCTGGTTCGACCAGGTCGTCGGCACCGTCGGGTTGGGCGACCGCCTGACCCATCGGCCCAGCGAGCTCTCCGGCGGCCAGCAGCAGCGCGTCGCCGTGGCCCGGGCCCTCGCCCAGCGGCCCGAGCTGATCTTCGCCGACGAGCCCACCGGCAACCTCGACTCGAGGGCCAGCAGCGAGATCCTCGGCTTCATGCAGTCGGCCGTGCGCGACGTCGGTCAGACGATCGTGATGGTCACCCACGAGCCGTCGGCCGCTGCCTACGCCGACCGGGTGCTGTTCCTGGCCGACGGGCGCATCGTCGACCAGATGGACCAGCCCACCGAGGCGACCGTGCTCGACCGGCTCAAGTCGCTCGGCGACTGAGGGCTGGCGCCACCGTGTTCAAGGTCGCCCTCAAGAACGTCCTGGGCCACAAGCTCCGGACGCTGTTCACCGCCCTCGCCGTCGCCCTCGGCGTGGGCTTCATGGCCGGCACCTTCGTGCTGACCGACACCATGGCCAAGGCCTTCGACGACCTGTTCTCGGACATCGGCGCCGACATCGACGTCCAGATCCAGGGCAAGGCGCCGTTCGAGTCCGAGTCGCTCCAGGGCGAGACCACCCGGCCCGACATCGACGCCTCGCTGGTCGACGAGGTCCGCCAGGTCGACGGGGTCGCCGCGGCCGAGCCCGTCGTCTTCACCCTCGCCTACGTGCTCGACGCCGACGGCGACAGCGTCGCCCAGGGCGGGGCGCCGTCGTTCGGCACCAACTGGACGGGCGCGCCCGAGATCGACGTGTTCACGATCGAGGAGGGCGAGGCGCCCTCGGGGCCCACCGGCGCCGTGCTCGACGAGGCCACCGCCGAGAAGGCCGACTTCTCCGTGGGCGACCAGTTCCAGGTCCAGACCCTCACCGGCACGGTCGACCTCACCCTCCAGGGCATCGTCAGCTTCGGCGAGACCGGCAGCCTGGCCGGGGCCTCGATCGTCGCCGTCGACACCGAGACCGCCCTCAGCACCTTCACCACCTCCGGCAAGGTCCAGAACATCTCGGTCGTGGGCGAGGACGGCATCTCCCAGCAGGAGCTGGCCGACCGGATCAGCCAGGTGCTGCCCGACAACGCCGAGGCCATCACCGGCGAGCAGGCCATCGACGACCAGACCGAGTCGATCCAGGAGGGGATCGGGATCTTCCGCCAGATCCTCACCTACATCGGCCTGATCTCGCTGATCGCCGGCGCCTTCCTGATCTACAACACCTTCGGCATCATCATCGGCCAGCGGCTGCGGGAGCTGGCCCTGCTGCGGGCCCTCGGCTCGAGCCGCCGCCAGGTCCTGTCCTCGGTGCTGGGCGAGTCGCTGATGACCGGCGTGTTCGCCTCGCTCCTCGGGCTGGTGGGCGGCATCGCCCTGGCCTACGGGATGATCGGGCTGCTCGCCGCCATCGGCCTGGAGCTGCCCGACACCCTGCCGGTGGTGGGGCCGCGGACGATCATCGCCTCGCTCCTCGTCGGCACCGGCATCACGGTCTTCTCCAGCCTGGCCCCGGCCATCCGGGGCAGCCGGATCCCGCCGATCGCCGCGCTGCGGGAGCAAGCGGTCGAGTCGCCGTCGCGCTCCAAGGTCCGGCTCGGGATCGGCGTCCTGCTCGCCCTGCTGTCGGTGGCCGCCATGGTCTCCGGGGCCAGCGGGGGCGAGGTGGGCCCGGCCGCCATCGGCATGATCCTGCTGTTCGCCGCGGTGATCGTCCTCGGACCGTTCCTGGTGCCCTTCCTCGTCGTCGCCCTCGGGCTCCCGCTGCGGCTCTTCGGCCTGCCCGGCGCCCTCGGCCGGGACAACAGCCGGCGCAACCCGAAGCGCTCGGCGAGCACCGCCGCCGCCCTGATGCTGGCGGTCACGATCATCACCTTCATCGCCGTGTCGACGCTCTCGTTCACCTCGGCGTTCAACTCGGCCACCGACGAGTACCTGCTGGCCGATCTCGAGGTCACCAGCGGCTTCGTCCCCACCCTCGGACCGAACCTCGTCGACGAGCTGGCCGAGCGACCCGAGGTCGCCGCCGTCACCGGCGTGCAGATGGGCCAGATCGAGATCCGGGGCACGGTCCGCAACGTCTACGGCGTCACCCCCTCGGCCGTGCCCGAGGTATTCGACCTCCAGGGGATCGAGGGCGACCTGGCCGGCATGGGCCCCGACGAGATCGCCCTCGACCGGGAGACCGCCCGGATCGCCCTCTGGGGCCTCGGCACCGAGCTCGACGTGCGGTACCCCGACGGCACCGAGGCGACCCTCACCGTCGGCGCCATCTACGAGGACGGCAGCATCGTCGCCCAGAACTCCGACGGCCACTACCTCGTGTCCGAGGAGGTCTTCCAGGAGCACTTCCCGGAGAACTCCCAGGCGCTGATGCGGATCGACGTCACCGGCGCCGACGACGTGAGCCTCGACCAGCTCCGCACCGTCGTCGACGACGCCGTGGCCGACTTCCCCTCGGCCCAGGTGCGGGACAAGGAGGAGATCAAGGAGGCCAACAACAACCAGCTGCTGGTCAGCCTGGGCTTCCTGTTCGTCCTCCTCGGCCTGGCCCTGGTGATCGGTGCCCTCGGCGTGGCCATCACCCTCGCCCTCAGCGTGTTCGAGCGCACCCGGGAGATCGGCCTCCTGCGGTCGGTGGGCGCCACCCGCAGCCAGCTGGCGCTGTCGATCACCGCCGAGTCGTTGCTGCTCACCGCGCTGGGCACGGTGATGGGCCTGGTCGTCGGCATCGCCGGCGCGGTGGCCGTCGTCCAGAGCCAGACCGACCTCATCCCGTCGCTGACGGTCCGCATCCCGATCTGGTTCGTCATCGCCGTCTTCGTCGTGGCCAACGGCATCGGCCTGGTCGCCTCGCTCATCCCCGGCTGGCGGGCCGCCCGGATGGACGTCCTCAAGGCCGTCACGCACGACTGACCCAGCCCGTCCCGTCCGGCGCTCGACCGGGACATCCGGCGGGACCTCGGCTAGGCCTTCGGCATGGCGCTCGACCCCTCCGACCTCCCGGCCACGGCCACCGCCTTCCTCGCCGAGCGGCACCTGGCGACGCTCACGACCCTGCGTCCCGACGGCTCGCCCCACGTCGTCGCCGTCGGCTTCACCTGGGACGCCGCCGCCGGCCTGGTCCGCATCATCAGCTTCGCCCCCAGCAAGAAGGCCCGGAACCTGCTCGCCGCGCCCGGCTCCCGCGCTGCGGTCAGCCAGGTCGACGGCGGGCGCTGGCTGACCCTCGAGGGCCCGGCGACGGTCACCGACGACGCCGACCGGGTCGCCGAGGCCGTCCGCCGCTACGCCGAGCGCTACCGCCAGCCGGGCGAGCGCGACGACCGGGTCGCCATCGAGATCCAGGTCGACCGCGTCCTCGGCCGCGCCTGACCCTCGCCCCGCCCGGGCCGCCCGGCCCGCCCGGCCCGCCCGGCCCGCCCGGTCCGCCCGGCCGGCCCGGTTCGCCGGGTGAACCTCATGTGACGGCAGGATGGACCGGTGCACCTGGCCGTCTACCCGGGGTCGTTCGACCCGCCGACCGTGGCGCACCTCGGCATCGTCGCCGCCGCCCGGCGCCACGCCGACGAGGTCCGCCTGGTGCTGTCGGAGGTCGCCCTGGGCAAGGAGGACGTGGCCGGGCGCACCGCGGTCGCCGATCGGCTCGCCGTCCTGCGGTCCGACGGGCTGGCGGCGGCGGCCACCACGGCCCGCCTGATCGTCGACATCGTCGAGGAGGCCGGCGCCGACGCCGTCGTCATGGGGGCGGACAAGTGGGCCCAGGTCGTCGATCCCCGCTGGTACGGCTCGCCGGCCGAGCGGGACCGGGCCGTCGCCCGCCTCCCCACCGTCCTGCTGGCCGAGCGGGCCGGGACGCCGACGCCGGACCTCGACGGCCGCGTCGAGGTGATCGTCCTCGACGTCGACCCGGCCCACGCCGAGGTGTCGGCCACCCGGGCCCGGGCCGGCGAGGTCGACCTGATGGCCCCGGCGGCGCGGGCGTCAGGCCTCTGGGGCTGAGCCCTCCTCCTCGGCCTCGCCGGAGCCGAGGATCAGCCGCGCGCCGCGGTCCCACGTGAGGTAGTTCCAGGCCCAGTTCACGAAGACCGACACCCGGTTCCGGAACCCCATCAGGTACACGAGGTGGAGGCCCAGCCAGGCGATCCAGGCCGGCGTGCCGGTCAGCCGGACCCCGTGGCCGAGCTCGGTCACCGCCGAGCGCCGGCCGATCGTCGCCATCGAGCCCTTGTCGTGGTAGCGGAACGGCTCGGCCGGGTCGCCCTCGCCCACCACCTCGCGCTCGATCAGCCGGGCGACGTGGCGACCCGACTGGATGGCGACCTGGGCCACGCCCGGCAGCAGCTTCCCCCGTCCGTCGTCGACGGCGGCGATGTCGCCGATGGCGAAGGCCCCGGGGTGGCCGGGGATGCGGAGGTCGGGGCCGACCGAGATGCGGCCGCCGGGACCGGTGGGCACGCCGAGCGCACCGGCCAGGTCACCGGCCCGCACCCCGGCCGCCCAGACGAGGGTGTGGGCCGGGATCTCGCTCCCGTCGCCCAACCGGACCCGGGTGGCGGTGACCTCGGCGACGGTGGTGCCGGTGCGGACCTCCACGCCCCGCCGGGCCAGGGTCGAGCGGGCGTAGCGGCGGGAGCCGGGGCGGAACGGCGGCAGGAGGTCGTCGACCGCCTCGACCAGCACCACGTGGGCCCGGCGGACGTCGAAGCCGCTGCCCCGGAAGTCGCGGTGGAGGACCTTGTCGATCAGCTCGACCAGGGCACCGGCCACCTCCACGCCGGTGGGCCCGCCCCCGACGACGACGAAGGTCAGGGCCCCGTCCTCGACGGTGGCCGGGTCGGCGTCGGCCGCCTCGAAGCGGCCCAGGATGTGGTTGCGCAGGCGCACGGCGTCGGGCAGGACGTAGAGCGGGAAGCCGTGCTCGGCCACGCCGGGGATGCCGAAGTCGTTGGCGGTGGCCCCGGCGGCGACGATCAGGCGGTCGAAGGGCAGCGGGTCGCCGGTGTCGACGACGACCTGCCCGGCCTCCCAGTCCACGCCCGTGACCGTGGCCCGGCGGAAGCGCACGTTGCGCTGGCGCTGGAAGATGCCCCGCACCGGGTAGGCGACGTCGGCCGGGTTCAGCCCCGAGGTGGCCACCTGGTACAGCAGCGGCTGGAAGGTGTGGAAGTTGTTGCGGTCGACGATGGTGACGTCGACCGCGATGTCGTCGAGGTCGCGGGCCGCCGCCAGCCCACCGAACCCGGCGCCCACGATCACGACCTTCGTGCGCCCGTTGCGTCCGTTTGTGATTCCGTTCACGATCTTTCCAACCGTACTGCGGCCCCGGACCTTCCCTAGGGGGTTTCCGGAGCGCGCTGGCAGCGCGGGCACCAGTAGGTCGACCGCGCCTGGGCCCCGTGGTGGACCATCCGCACCGGCGTGCCGCACCGCCGGCACGGCTGGCGCTGGCGGCCGTACACGGCGACGCTCCCGGGCGGGCCGGTCACCGTCGTCCGGCGCGTCGTGTTGAGGTTCCGGCGCAACATGCGCGACGCCACCTCCAGGAGGCGGTGGCGCAGCGCCTCGTCGACCGCGGCGATGGGCGTGAACGGGTCCAGCCCGCAGACGAACAGGACCTCGCTCTTGTAGACGTTGCCGATCCCGGCCGCGACGCGCTGGTCGAGCAGGACCTCGGCGACAGTGGTGCCCGGGTCCGGCAGGGTGGCCATGCGGGCGACCGCCGCGTCGAGGTCGACGTCGACCGCGCACAGGTCCGGCCCGAGGTGGCCCACGGGATCGTCCACCTGCCCGAGCGCGTTGCGACCGCTGCGGTGGTAGGTCCGCACGACCGGGGCGCTGAAGCACACCGCCTCCCACCCGGGGACGGCGACGAGGCAGCGGACGAGGTGACGTCCCTTCCGCCACCGCTCGCCGGTGCGGTAGAGGTGCCAGGACCCGGTCATGCGCATGTGGGTGTCGAGCGAGAGGCCGCCGGCGAAGTGGACGAGCAGGTGCTTGCCCACCGCCTCGACCCCCTCGATGGCGGTCCCCGGGCGGGGCCGGTCCCCGGCCAGGCGGGGGGCCTCGAACCGGACCAGCTCGGCCCCGGCCAGGACCGGGTGCAACCGGGCCGCGGCCCGCCAGATGGTGTCGCCCTCGGGCACCGTCCCAGGCTACGGCCACCCCCGCCACGGCGGTCACCCGTAGCTGGGCGGGAGGGGCACGCCCGCCACGTCGACGTGGGGGTTCGACTGGTGACCGCTCGGCAGCCGGGCCTGGCCGGTGACGGGGTCGACGGTGGGCCGGGTCTCGGCGGGGCGGGCCGGCTGGCGCTCGCAGGACGAGGCGAGGACGGCCAGCCCGCCGAGCAGGCCGCTGGCCAGCGCCGCCGGGAGGGCGGCGCCCGGCACCACCGCCCCGACGATGGTGA
>JBQGCF010000291.1:0-5520 GCA_052038315.1 Iamia sp. | reverse complement strand
ACGAGGGCGAGGCCCAGCGCGACGACGAGAACTTCGCCCACGTCGCCGCCTGGGAGTGGACCGGCGACGCCGCCAACCCCACCCGCCACGTCGAAGAGCTCGAGTTCAACGACGTCCACCTCGCCGTCCGGAGCTACAAGTAAATGACGGATCTGAACCTCACCCTGAAGATCTGGCGCCAGGACGGCCCGGACACCCCCGGGCACTTCGACGTCATCCCCGCCCCCGGCATCAACGACGAGATGTCGTTCCTCGAGATGCTGGACCTGGTCAACGAGCGCCTCATCAACGAGGGCAAGGAGGCCATCGTCTTCGACCACGACTGCCGCGAGGGCATCTGCGGCACGTGCTCGCTGATGATCGACGGCCAGGCCCACGGCCCGCAGAAGGGCACGGCGACCTGCCAGCTCCACATGCGGAAGTTCACCGACGGCGCCGAGATCGTGATCGAGCCCTGGCGGGCCACCGCCTTCCCGATCATCAAGGACCTGATGGTCGACCGGGCGGCCTTCGACCGCATCGTCGAGTCCGGCGGCTTCATCACCGCCGAGACCGGTGGTGCCCCCGACGCCAACCTCATCCCGATCCCCAAGCCGGTGGCGGACGCGGCCATGGACGCGGCGGCCTGCATCGGCTGCGGCGCCTGCGTGGCGGCCTGCCCCAACTCCGCCGCCCAGCTGTTCACCTCGGCCAAGGTCGCCCACCTGAACCTGCTGCCGCAGGGCCAGGCCGAGCGCTACAAGCGGGTCGAGGCCATGGTCGACACCATGGAGGAGTTCTTCGGGTCCTGCACCAACCACGGCGAGTGCGAGGAGGCGTGCCCGAAGGAGATCTCGATCGACTTCATCGCCCTGATGAACAAGGACTACCTGGCGGCCAAGTTCAAGAACCGCCGCCTCATCTCCCGCTCCTAGCCCTCGACCGCTCGCGACCGTCCGGTCGTGACACGATCGGGCGGTGACGATCGGGCGGTACGAGGGGTTGGCCGACTGGTACGACGGTGCCTTCGGCTTCTACCGGGACCCGTCCCGGGACCCGGGGGCGACGCTGCGCCGGCTGGTCGGCACCGGGTCGGGACCGGTGCTCGACGTCGGGTGCGGCACCGGGTTGAGCGCGGCGCTGCTCGGGGATCTCGGATGGGCCGTCGGCGGCATCGACGGATCGGCCGACCAGCTCCGGGTGGCCGGTGACCGGCTCGTCTGGCGGGTCCGGGGCGACATCGCCCACCTGCCGTTCCGCACCGGCTCGGTCCCGATGGCCACCGTCGTCCTCGTCCACACCGACGTCGACGACTACGCCCCGGTCCTGGCCGAGCTGGCCCGGGTGGTCGTGCCCGGCGGCACCGTCGTCCACGTCGGCGTGCACCCCTGCTTCGTCGGCCACCACGTGGAGTCGGTCACCCGCAGCGAGGCGCGCCTGGCGGTGACGCCCGGCTACCGCGAGGCGACGTGGGTGCACGACCACCCCAACTTCGGCCCGGGCGTGCGGGCTCGCATCGGCGCCCGCCACGTCCCCCTCGCCGAGCTGCTCAACGCCGTCGTCGCCGCCGGCCTGGCGATCGAGGAGGTCGTCGAGGGCGACGACTCCCTCGTCCCCTGGTGCCTCGGCCTCCGCGCCTCCACGACGCCGGGACGTCACCGTACAAGTTCGGCACCCTGAGATGTACGATCGGCGTCGTGCAACAGGTCGCCACCTCCGAGCTCCGTGCCAACCTCAGCGAGTGGATCAAGCGGGTCCGCCAGGGTGAGGAGGTCGTCGTCACCGACCGGGGCATGCCCGTCGTCCGGCTCCTCGCCGTCGGTGCCGAGTCGACGATCGAGCGCCTGACCCGAGAGGGCGTGATCAGCCGACCCCGGTCGACCGAACCGATGGTGGCCACCGGCCGGCCACGACCTCGCCCCTCCGGCCCCGTGTCGGAGATCGTCGGCGAGATGCGGGACTGAGGGTGTCCGTCGTCTACTTCGACGCCAGCGCCCTCCTGAAGCTCGTCGTCGCCGAGGCCGGGAGCGACGAGGCCGACGGCCTGTGGGACGGGTGCGACGTCGCCGCCTCCAGCCGGTTGACGCACCCCGAGGTCCGCGCCGCGCTGGCCGCCGCCCACCGCAACGGCCGCCTCACCGGCCCGGAGCTCCTCGAGGCCGAGGCCGGCTGGGAGTCGATCTGGCACCGGATGCGTCCCGTCGAGCTGACGGACGCCGTCGAGAGGCATGCCGGCGACCTGGCCGGCGCTCACGCGCTGAGCGGCGCCGACGCCGTCCACCTGGCGAGCGCGCTGGCGCTGGGCATCCCGGACCTCGTCGTGGCGGTGTGGGACCGGCGGCTCCACGCTGCGTGCCGGGAGGCCGGCCTGGCCGTCGCCCCGGCGGCGCTCTGACCGTCGAGGGGTAGCCTCAGGTGATGGCGCGCTACGAGTACCGGTGCCCGACGTGCACCGATCGGTTCGAGGTGGAGCGGTCGATCACGGCGCCGGCCACGGCGGTGATGTGCCCGGCCGGGCACGGCGAGGCCCGTCGGGTCTTCTCGCCCATCGCCTCGGTGGGCCGGTCCGGCGGCCTCGGCTCCGGCCCGGCCCCGATGCCCGCCGGCGGTGGGGGCGGTTGCTGCGGCGGCGCCTGCGGCTGCGGCTGACCCCCTGGCGAGCAGCTAGCGCTTGCGGGCGCGCCAGATCTCTTCGACAGGCCAGCGCTGGGCCCAGTCGGCGGAGACGAAGTCGATCTCGCCGCTGAGCAGGGTGGCGTCGGCGGCCTCGGCCGGGGCGTAGACCTCGATCAGGTCGAGGACCTCGAACCCGGCGTGGCGCAGCAGCCGGATCATCTCGCCATGGCTGACGTGGAACTCGACCGACGGGTCGTCGGGCCAGGTCCAGCGGTGCATGCCCCGCTGCGGGCGCCGCATCTCGGCGGTGGGCGGGCTGTCGTCGTCCTGGCAGCAGAGCATGAACACGACGCTGTTGCCGAGGAGCACCAGCTCGCCGCCGGGCCGCAGCAGCCGGGCCGCCTCGGCCAGCCAGATCCGGGGGTCGGCCCAGATGGCGGCGCCGTACTCCGACACGACCAGGTCGAACGACCCCGACCGCAGCGGCACCGCCTCGCCCGCCGCCTGGACGAGGGGGAAGCCGAGCGAGAACTCCCGCTGGAAGCCACGGGCGGTGGCCAGCTGGCCCTCGGTCGGGTCGATGCCGACAGCCGACGCGGCCCCGGCCCGCAGCAGCCAGGCCGAGACGTAGCCGGTCCCGCAGCCCAGCTCGACCACGTCCTTGCCGGTCACGTCGGGCAGCGCCCCCACCGTCGCCTCGGGCACGCCGAAGACGCCCCACGACGCCTCGTCGGCCGCCCACAGCCGCCGTCCGGGCTCCACCCAGTGGTCGGCCATCCCGTTCCAGTGCTGCCGGTTGCCGGCGATCGAGTCCTCCACCCCGCCATGGTGGCCGATCGTCCACCGGGCCGCCCTTGACCTGGAGCGCGCTCCAGGTCGTAGCGTCGGATCCCGATGACCCTCACCGAGACCCTGCTCGACGAGCCGACGCTCGGCATCGCCGAGGTCGTCGAGCGCACCGGCGTCAGCCACGACACCCTCCGCTACTACGAGAAGGAGGGGCTGCTGAGCCCGCCCCGGGACCCGGGCGGCCGGCGGCGCTACCGGGAGATCGACGTCGGGCGGGTGGTGTTCATCACCCGGATGCGGCAGTCGGAGATGCCGATCCGCACCCTCCAGCGCTACGTCGCCCTGGTCGAGGAGGGCCCGACGACCGAGCCCGAGCGGCTGGCGATCATGGAGGCGCACCGCGACGCCGTCCAGGCCCGCCGGGCCGAGCTGGACGAGGCCCTCGGCATCATCGAGTTCAAGATCTCTGTCTACGGAGGCGCCTGCGGTGTCTGACCAGAAGCTGGAGAAGCGCACGCTCGGGCAGGGGCTCGAGGTCGGCGCCATCGGGCTGGGGTGCATGAGCTTCAGCCCGGTCTACGGCGAGTTCGAGGCCACCGCCCCCGACGCGGTGATCGGCCGGGCCCTCGACCGGGGCGTGACCCTGCTCGACACCGCCGACGTCTACGGCCCGTTCACCTCCGAGGAGGTCGTGGGACGGGCGATCGCCGAGCGCCGCGACGAGGTCGTGCTGGCCACCAAGTTCGGCATCCGTCCCCGCATCGAGGACGGGAAGGTGGTGATGGACGTCGACGGCTCGCCGGCGTACTGCCGGGAGGCGATCGACGGGTCGCTGAGCCGCCTCGGCGTCGGCCACGTCGACCTCTACTACCTGCACCGACCGGACCACCGCATCCCGATCGAGGAGACGGTCGGGGCCATGGCCGAGCTGGTCACCGCCGGGAAGGTCCGCCACCTGGGCCTCTCCGAGGCGGCGCCCGACACCCTGCGCCGGGCCCACGCCACCCACCCGATCACCGCCCTGCAGACCGAGTACTCGATCTGGAGCCGGGACATCGAGGGCGAGATCCTCGACACCTGCCGGGAGCTGGGCATCGGCCTGGTGCCCTACAGCCCACTGGGCCGCGGCTACCTCACCGGTGCCATCGCCAGCCGTGACGAGCTGGCCGAGGGCGACTTCCGCCGGGGCCAGGCCCGCTTCACCGACGAGGCGCTGAGCGACAACCGGTCGGTCGTGGCCCTGGTCGAGGACATCGCCTCCGCCCACGGTTGCACCGCCGGCCAGGTCGCCCTGGCATGGGTGCTCGCCCAGGGCGACGACGTCGTGCCCATCCCGGGCACCAAGCGGGTCGCCTACCTGGACCAGAACGCCGATGCCGCCGCCGTCGCCCTCACCGACGAGGACCTGGCCCGGCTGGGCGAGGTGCGGGTCGCCGCCCCCCGCTCGGCCGACGAGAGCTGGATCAACCGCAGCACCCCGCCGCTGGGCTCCTAGCCGAAGGCCTGGGCTAAACGGCAGGTTTTGCACAGGTCACACCTCGACGGGTAGCAAGGGCGCCGCTGCGCAGCGGCCGCACGATCGGCGCGCCTGCCCTCCAGCGTGCGCCCCTCACCCCGGGGGGCGACGACCCCACGAGAGGTTGACCCGATGTCCCACGTCCTGGCCGAGGGTGGCTACCAGGCCTTCGACCTGAGCGGCACCGACACCACGGTGCTGCTCGTCTCGCTCCTCGTCGCGCTCGGTGCCCTGGGCGTCGCCTTCACCATGATGCAGGGCGTCCTGAAGGCCGACTCCGGTGCCAAGGAGATGACCGACATCTCCGACGCCATCCACGAGGGGGCGATGGCGTACATCAAGCGCCAGTTCCGCACCATCGCGGTGATCGTCGTGCCGCTGGCGATCGTGGTCTTCCTGACCTCGACCGAGATCCTGAAGGACGACGGATCGACGGCGCTGAGCTTCGTCGAGTCCGGCCTGTTCCGGACGATCGCCTTCCTGATCGGCGCGGCCGCCTCGGCGTCGGTCGGCTTCCTCGGCATGTGGCTGGCCACCAAGGCCAACGTGCGCACCACCGCCGCCGCCGTCCGCTCGGACTTCGGGGCCGCCTTCGCCGTCGCCTTCCGCACCGGCGGCGT
>JBQGCF010000290.1:0-10722 GCA_052038315.1 Iamia sp. | reverse complement strand
GGCCCAGGCGGCGGGTGGCGGGCCCGACGACGAGGGCACCGCACAGCACGTTGCCGACGATCTCGTGGCCGACGCCGGTGATCAGGTCGGCGAGGGCCAGGGTGGTGGCCCGGCACCCCCAGTTGGGCGAGTCGGTGGTGTCGAGCACCAGGGCCACGCGCATCGCCCGTGACGGTACTGTCCCGCCCATGCAGCGGGAACACCGGTGGTGGGGTGCAGCGGTCCTGGTCGTGGCGCTGGCCGTGACCGGCTGCTCCGGCGGCGACGACGACCCCGGCGACGGGGCCGCCGAGCGGTCGACGACGACCGAGGCCGGGACCACGGGTCCGCCGACCACCGGCGCCCTCGACCCGCCCGACTGCGTGGAGCCCGGCGGCGACTGCGCCGGCGAGGCGCTCGGCCTCCTCTCCGCCCGCGGGGCCGACCTGGCCGGCATCGACCTCAGCGACGCCGACATCCACACCGCCGACCTGGTGGGGGCGACGCTGGACGGCGCCACCCTGGCCGGGGCGGACGCCAGCGGTGCCGACCTCAGCGGGGCGTCGCTCCGCGACGTCGACCTGACCGGCACCGACCTGCGCGGCGCCACCCTGATCGGGACCGACCTCACCGGTGCCACGATCGACGGGACCGATCTGACCGAGGCGCTGCTCGCCGACGCGGTGGTCGAGGGGCTGGACCTGGGGCCGGCGACGCTCTGCGGCACGACGATGCCCGACCAGAGCATCGACGACGCGGACTGCCCCTGACCGCACCCTGTGGGCGGGTGGCCGCCGACCGCACCGCGTGACCGGCTTGCCGCCGTGGGCACGCAGCGTCTACGTTGAGCGCCGGCCGTCACCTAGGGGGGAGACGGTTCCGTGCAGCAAAGGGGGGACACCTTGCCGCAGTTCCGATACAGCGCGGTCGGTGCCGATGGCGCCGCCGTCAAGGGCACCGTCGAGGCCATCAGCGCGACCGGCCTCGAGAACGAGCTGCTCATGCAGGGGCACTCGGCCATCAAGGTCAGCGAGCGCAAGTCCTTCAAGGACATCGAGATCTCGCCCGAGCGGGTGCCGGCGTCGGAGATCATGCACTTCTCCCGCCAGCTGGGCGCCTTCGTGCGCACCGGCATCCCGCTGAGCGAGGCCCTCCGCATCGTCAGCGGTGGCGTCAAGAACAAGCGGCTGCGCTCGATCGTGTACCAGATCGGCGAGGACATCCAGGCCGGCATGCCGCTGTCCCAGGCCATCGGCCGCCACGACCAGGTGTTCCCGCCCTACTACGTCAGCATCGTCCGCTCGGCCGAGATGACGGGGCAGCTGGACGTGGTGCTCGACCAGCTGTCGGAGTACATCGAGCGCGACCTCGAGGCCCGCTCCAAGGTCGTCTCCGCCCTCACGTACCCGGCGGTCATCCTGGGCATGTCCGTGGTCACCGTCTTCGTGATGGTGCTGTTCGTGTTGCCCAAGTTCGTCGACTTCTTCGACGATCTCGACTCCGAGCTGCCGCTGGCCACCCGGATGCTCCTGGGCGTGGCCGACTTCTTCGGCAACTGGTGGTGGGCGATGCTCATCACCGGCATCGTGCTGACCGTCGCCCACATCGCCACGGGGCGCACCGAGGGCGGCCGGATGTTCCGCAGCCGGGTGCTGCTGGCCCTGCCGATGATCGGCGACATCGTCGCCTACGCCACCGTCGAGCGCTTCTGCCGGGTCATCTCGGCGATGATGAAGGCGGGCGTGCCGCTGCCGCAGGCCATGGCCTCGGCCATCGAGAGCTCCAACAACAAGGTCTTCGAGAAGGGCCTGATCCAGGCCCGCGAGGCGATGATCCAGGGCAACGGCATCGCCGGACCGGTGGCCGCCACCGGGCTGTTCCCGGACGCCATGGTCCAGATGTTCCGGGTGGGCGAGGCCACCGGCACCCTCGACCAGCAGGCCGAGGGGGCGAGCCAGTACTTCGCCCGGGAGCTGGAGTACAAGCTCAAGAAGCTGACGACCATCTTCGAGCCGGCCGCCATGTTGGCCATGGGCCTGATCGTCGGCTTCGTCGCCGTGGCCCTGGTGTCGGCCATGTACGGCGTCTTCCAGGGCTCCGACGAGCTCTGACGGACGTGGACGAGGCTGGGGGGCCGACCGTGGACGTGGCCGAGGAGCGGGGCGAGACCCTGCTCGAGCTGCTGGTCACCATGGTGCTGATGGGCATCGCCGTCGTCGGCGTCCTCGCCGGGCTGCTCGCCGTGGCCCGCCAGGCGAACTACAGCTCGGAGACGACCAGCCTGGGCAACACCGGCCAGAGCTACGCCGAGGCCCTGAAGCAGCCCGTCCTCGACACGGCGTACATCGAGTGCGCCACGCCGCACGGTCCCGGCAGCGCCCGCCCGTACCCGCTGCTGGAGGCCCTCGACCCGGACCTCGTCCCCGGTCAGTACGTGGCCCGGATCACGGCGATCGACTACCTCCAGAACCCGCCCGACGGGACCCCGGCCGACGAGGCCGACTGGGGGCCGGGGTGCACCGTCGGCAGCGACAAGGGCCTCCAGCGGATCACCGTCACCGTCACCTCGGAGTCCTCCGTCAGCGAGCGCACCGGCACGGTCACGCTGATCAAGCGCAACCAGACGTGCAGCGCCACCTACCAGAACAGGTTCCAGGGGCCATGCTGAACATGCACCACCGCCGGAGCCCGGCTCCGGCCCAGCCCGCCACCGACGAGGGAGGCTTCACCCTCGTCGAGGTCGTGATCGCCATCGTCCTGCTGGGCATCCTGCTCCTCCCGCTGGCCTTCGGCTTCCGGGTGAGCGTCACGACGTCGATCACCGCCACCGAGGTGCTCGACAGCGCGGTCGCCCGCCAGCAGCTCGCCTCGGTGTGGGCCGACGACGTCGCCAACGTCGATGCCACCGGCTACAACACCAGCACCTCGGGCGTCTGCCGGGTGAGCGCCTCGAACCCGGGCGGCACCCCGATCCTCAACCTGAACTCGACCGAGGCCACGCCGACCGGCCCGGTCACCACCCGGGTCACCTACTTCCGGCGCAGCAGCGGGAGCACCACCGAGCTGGTCCGGGTCCGTTGCACCGGGATCACGCCGGCCACCTACAGCTCGGCCCGCAACGGCGGTCGGCGCGAGACGCTGGCCCGGTCCGTCGGCCGGCGGGGCCTGACGGCCGCCCAGGTGTTCAGCGGCGCCGTGCCCCGTCCGGCCAGCACCGTCCGGGTGCCGTGCGACGAGACCCGCTGCGCCCTCCGGGTCCACGGCCGCTTCACCTTCACCGTCTCGGCCCAGCGCCGCGTCTTCGGCGCCGGCGTGCCGGTGGAGGCGGGCAAGGTCCACAGCTCGACCAGCAACGTCTACCCGCTGATGAACGCCATGGGGCAGCCGACCGGCCAGGAGCTGGCCTGGGGTGGCCGCCTGACCCTGGCGCCCGGGCTCGAGAGCTCGGCCTCGCTCCGCGTCGAGGTCGCCATCCAGCAGGCGGTGGCCGACGCCCCGCCCAACGGGCGCAGCACCGGACGCTTCTACAACGCCGCCAGCACGGCCGTCGACAGGTTCGACATCACCCCGCCCAGCTCGCCGACGGCGGTGTTCCCGCCCAACGCGACCTGGACGCAGATGACCTACAACGACCCGGCCGCGCCCAACGTCTGGTCGTTCGCCCTCCCCACGTCGCTGCTGACCCGAGGCGGCGAGTACCGGATCTGGACCCGGCTGCGGCCGCTGCCGCTGTCGGCCACGACCACCAAGCAGTACGGCGGGGTCACCGGCTTCCCGCTGTGGATCGACTGGAAGCCCAGCGACGTCATCTGGGTCTCGAGCGCCAGCACCGTCGCCGCCCCGACGGGCCTGCTGCCCGGGTCGGCCTTCAAGACGCTCGACGCCGGCGTGCTGGCCTCGCTGTCCCAGGCCCGCCCGCAGGTCCTGGTGGTGGACAACCTGGCCGACTACGCCCCGCTGACCCTCGCCAACGTCAGCAACCGCGTCATCACCGGCGGCATCAACCCGACGACGTACCTCCGGGTCGCGCCCCAGGTCCCCACCGGGACCCTGGCCGCCCCGACGGGCACCGACCGCTACACCGGCCTGTCGACGCTCCGGGGCGCGGCGGCGGCGACGCAGGACAACACCGGGCTGGTCGTCAACGCCGGCACCAACCTGACGCTCCGCCACATGTACATCGAGGGCGGGGTCCCGACCGGCGCCCACAAGAGCTCCTACGGCGTCCGGGTCCTCGGCGGCGCCACCACGTTCCTGGAGCGCACCTTCGTCCGGGCCCGCGACGGCGCCGCCGGCGCCAACGGCACGGACGGCGCCAACGGCGCCAACGCCTGCTGGGGCCGCAACGGCTCCGACAGCACGAGCACGAACAACGCCTGGGACCAGGCGCCGGCGGTCAACGGCCCGGCCGAGGGCTGCTCGCCGGCCCAGACCACCCGCTACGGCGGCTACGGCGGCGCCGGCGGCGGCCAGGGCCTCAGCGGCGGCAACGGCCAGAACGGCCAGGTCGGTGGTGGCGGTAGCGCGACGGGCGGCACCGCCGGTGGCGGCGGCGCCGGCGCCGGCTGCTTCTCGGGCGGGCAGAACGCCACCTCCGGTGGCGGCGTGCCCGGCGCGGCCGTCACGGCCGGCGTGGGGACGAACCCGAGCACGGTCGCGGCGACGTGGGCCGGCGGCGACGGCAAGGACGGCCTCGACGGCGCCCCCGGCCTCGGCGGCGGTGGCGGCGGTGGCGGCGGCGGCAACTGCTACGGCAACGGCGGCTCCGGTGGGGCCGGTGGCCAGGGCGGCGCCGGCGGTGGCAAGGGCACCGGCGGCAAGGCCGGTGGCGCCTCCTTCGGCCTCTACGTCTTCGGAGCCGGCAAGGCCACGGTGCGCACCGGCAGCAGGGTCGAGGCGACCAACGGCGGCGCCGGCGGCGTCGGCGGCCGAGGTGGCCTCGGGGGCGCCGGCGGTCGCGGCGGCACCGGCTACGCCAAGTCCTGGGACGGCGGCGGCGAGAGCGCCGGCGGCGGTGGCGGCGGTGGCGGCGCCGGCGGCTCGTCGGGCGCCGGCGGCGAGGGCGGCTGGTCCGTCGGGGCCTTCGCCGACCAGGCCGGTGGCGTCGTCGTCGACACCGGCGCCACGGTCCGCCGCGGCACCAACGGGACGGGCGGCGCGGCCGGCGTGGTGCAGAACCACCCGGGCCTGCCGGGCAACTCCCAGTACCCCGGGGCCCCGGCCTCCACCGGCAACGGCGGCCCGGGTGGACCCGGTGGACCGCCCTCCACCTCGTCGCTCTCGATCTTCGGCTGGACCTTCTACTCGACGAAGGGCCAGGCCGGCGCCAACGGCTCGGTCGGTCCGGCCGCCGGGGCCAGCACCGCCGGCAGCCCGGGCCTCCAGTGCACGACCCGGATCGCGGGGACCTGCTCGTGAAGCGGCCGACGTCGCTGCGCCGTGAGGACGGGGTGTCGGTGATCTTCACCCTCGTCTTCCTCGTCGTGGTGTTCACGCTCATCACCGCGGTGCTGGCCTACGCCCGGTCGACGGCCCTCACGGTCACGACCTACCAGCGCGACCGGGCCCTCCGGTACGCCGCCGACGCCGCCCTCGAGACGGCCGTGCAGATGGTCAAGGAGAAGCCGGACCTCGGCGTCTCGGCCCACCCGGCGACCCCGACCACGCCGGAGATCGTGCCCCCCGCCTGTGGGATGGTGCTGCTCCTGGCCGAGCACGACCCGGGTGGGATCTTCGCCCCCAACGCCCGGCTCGACGTCACCTGCGCCTTCACGCCCGGCCAGGTCTCCGGCGGCTTCGACGCCGACGGCGGCCAGGCCCTCCGGGACGTCACCTTCACCGTCGAGTGCCGGTTGCCGTCCTCGAGCAGCATCACCGACCTACCGCTCCAGTGCGGCTCGGCCAACCCCAAGATCGTCCACCTGGCCGAGGCGCGGGTGCGCTTCGACCTCGACTACGGCTACGTCGACCCGCTCACGCGGGCCCGGGTCCCCCAGATCGTGACCTGGGAGATCGACCGATGAACCCAATGAGCCGAACGGCTCACAGACAGATCGCGGACAGTGCTCCTACTGTTCTCGCGTTGCGGCCCGTGCGGGTCGCCTCACCCTGCCCCGGCACCCGGGGCTCGACATCCCATTGGGGGGAACCATGCTGAAGCATGTCCGCGCCAGCGACGACTGGCACGACAAGAACATCGGCCAGAAGGGCTTCACGCTCATCGAGCTCCTCGTCGTCATCATCATCCTCGGCATCCTCGCCGGGATCGTGGTGCTGGCGGTGAACGGCCTGCAGGACAGCGGCCAGGACCGGGCCTGCGACACCGAGGTCCGCACCGCCGAGTCGGCCGCGGCCGCCTACTTCGCCGACCACGACGAGACCTGGCCCGAGGACTCGGGTGACCTGACCGTCGAGTCCGAGAACCCCGACGGCGACACGGTCGGCCCGTACATGGACGAGCCCGCCGACGAGGTCGTCTACGAGTTCGACGACGCCGGCAAGGTCACCAACGCCGACGCCTGCAGCGACGACGCCCCCTGAGCTGAGCTCACCTGATCTACCCGAGAGGCGGGGGCTCCGGCCCCCGCCTCTTGCGCGTCCGGGGTCAGGCGACGGGCGCCGGGACGGGACCGGGGGCCGGCATCGGGGCCGGCTGCGGGTGGCGGGGGCGGACCTCGCCGGGCAGGACGGCGCGGGCGACGGCGTCCTCGTAGGTGACGTAGCCCTGCTCGACCAGCCGGGTGAGCGAGGCCTCCAGGGTGAACATGCCGTCGACCGCGCTCTGGGCGATGACGTTGCGGACCTGGTGGCTGCGGCCCTCGCGGATCAGCGAGCGCCCGGCGTTGTTGGCCACCAGCACCTCGAAGGCGGCGGCCAGGCCGCCCCCGATGCGGGGCACCAGCCGCTGGGCCACGACGGCCGTCAGGCAGGCGGCCAGCTGGGCCCGGACCTGCTGCTGGCGGTCGGTGGGGAAGACGTCGATGATCCGGTCGATGGCCGTGCTGGCGTCGTTGGTGTGCAGCGTGGCGATCACCAGGTGGCCGGTCTCGGCGAAGCTCAGCGTCGTCTGGATGCTCTCCGGGTCGCGCATCTCGCCCACGAGCAGGACGTCGGGGTCCTCGCGCAGGGCGGCCCGCAGGCCCCGGGGGAAGCTGGCCGTGTCGAAGCCGATCTCCCGCTGGCTGATCACCGACCGCTTGTGGGTGTGGAGGAACTCGACCGGGTCCTCGAGGGTGAGGACGTGGACCCGGCGGGTCCGGTTGATCCGGTCGACCATCGACGCCTGCGTGGTCGACTTGCCCGAGCCGGTCGGCCCGGTGATCAGGACGAGACCCTGCTGGGCGGCGCTCAGGTGCTCGAACACCGGCGGCAGGCCCAGCTCCTCGAAGGTCGGGATGTAGTACGGGATCACCCGCAGGGCGAGGGCGACCGTGCCCCGCTGGTAGAAGGCGTTGCCGCGCAGGCGGGTCACGTCGTGCCAGCCGAGCGAGAAGTCGACCTCGCGGTGGCGGGCCAGCTCGGCCCGCTTCTCCTCCGGCAGCAGGGCGAGGACGAGCTCCTCCACCCGCGCCGCGCCGAGCACGTCGGCCCCGGCGACGGGCACCAGCTCGCCGTCGACGCGGATCATCGGCGGCGTGCCGTCGCTGAGCAGCAGGTCGCTGCCGCCCCGGTCCCACAGCTCCTGGAGCCACCCCTCGACCGGCCCCTCGATCGTCCCGGGCGCGCCGGCCGCCGTCTCGTCGGCGCCCGCGGCGCTGTCCTTGGACAGATCCATCGTCATCTCAACCCCCCTGGTCGGAAACCACGGATCGTAGCCGTGGCTCCCGCCCCCGTCCCCACCGGGGAGGGGTCAGGCGGAGTGCTCGGCGAGGGTGATGCCGACCTCGGCGACGTCGGCCGCGGTGCCCGGCTCGTCGAGCGACGGGTCGTCGTCGACGTGCGGGTCGGCCGCACCCCGGGCGTGGCTGATCCGGGACGCGACCACCGCCACCACCGCCGCCACCAGGTTGCCGATCAGCCACGAGACGCTGGCCCCGTCGATCCCCTCGTCGGGCACGAGGATCAGGGCCGGGATGACGATGGCGGCGGTCAGGGCGAGCGTGATCGACACCGTCGCCCCGTGCCGGTGCAGGATCCGCACCTCGGACAGCAGCAGCGAGGTGATGGCCCACGGGACGCCGGCGGCGACCATGGCCGGGAGGACCCGGGCGGCGTCGGAGTAGCCCTCGCCGTAGACGGCCGTGACGACGTCGCGGCCCACCGCGGTGACGAGGGCGCCGACGACCATCAGGCCCAGGGCGAGGATCATCGCCAGGCGGACCTGCGACCGGAGGTGGGCGCCGTCCCGGCCGCCCTCGGCCAGCAGCGCCTGGCCCAGCGCCATGGGCACGTAGAAGGCGACGGCGACGATGCCCCACGCCACGTTGAAGCTGGCGTAGTCCTCCGAGCTGACCGAGGCGAGGACGATGACCGGCAGGGCGAAGTTGGGGGCCTGGTAGGCGAGCGTCGACAGGTAGTTGACCGCCGAGTAGCGGACGGCCTGGACGGCGGCCGCCGGCCGGGGCCCGAGCCGCATGCGGCCGCCGGCGAAGCGGGGGGCGAGGAAGGCGCCCACGAAGCCCGAGAGGGCGACCGGGCCGGAGGAGAACAGGAACAGCCAGAGGGCACGGTGGCCGTGGTCCCGGGCCAGGAACAGCAGCGGGAAGCGGGCCAGGCCGACGATCGTGATGCGGATCATCACCAGGTTCCAGCGCCGCGCCGTCATGCACCGGACGTCGGCGATCATCGACAGGGCGGCACCGACGGTGGTCAGGGCGAACACCACCGGGCCGAGGACGCCGTGCCAGTCGGTGAGGACGTCGGTCGCGTTGGAGTGGAGGACGGCGACGTAGCCCAGCCCGAGCACGCCGGCCACCGCCGAGGTGGCGATCACCGCCCAGGTGAAGGTGGTGTCGGAGTCGTCGTCCCGGCCGGCGGCGTAGCGGGCCAGGGCGACGGGCAGGCCCAGCCCGGCCAGGTAGGTGACGAAGAGGACCGACTGCGAGAGCTTGGCCGCGCTGCCGACGTCGGCCTCGATGTCGAGCTTGGCCGCGATCAACCAGAAGATCGCCCCCGACCCCGCCTGGATGGCGGCGCCGATGACGAGCATGGCGGAGCCCTGCAGGAGGTGGCGGTGCCCCTTGGCTCGCTTCAGGCGAGCCGCCGTGATCCCTGGTGCCACAGGGTCGGAGAGTACCGGCCTCCCGTCACCCGGTCGTCATCTGGCGTGTCGTCGGTCTCGCTTGACTGACGGGTCAAGGACGGCGGGTAGCCTCCGCCGGTGGCCCCGTCCGACCCCTCCGACCCGCGCCGCGCCCGGCTCGCCGGCGAGCCCCCGCCCGCCGGGGTCGACCACGCCCACCCGGGCGCCCGCCGTCCCGATCGCCACCGCTGGCTCGAGAGCCACGGCCTCCGCCTGAGCGTCTGGGAGTGGGGGGCCGAGGACGCACCGCCGATCCTCTTCGCCCACGGCGGCTTCGACTTCGCCGGCACCTTCGACGGCCTGGCCCCGCTCGTCGCCGACGCCGGCTACCGGGTCGTGTCGTGGGACCAGCGGGGCCACGGCGACTCCGAGCACCCGGTCCTCTACTCCTGGGAGGCCGACGTGCGCGACGCCGCCGCGGTCATGGCCACCCTCGGCACCGCGCCGATGCCGGTCCTCGGCCACAGCAAGGGCGGCGCCCTCATCCTCCAGCTGGCCGAGTCGTGCCCGCACATGGTCAGCCACGTCGTGAACCTCGACGGCCTGCCGTCGACCCGCAGCTGGCCCGACGTCCCCGACACCCAGCGCGTGCGGATGCGCCAGAAGGAGACCGAGGCCTGGCTGGCCCACCGGCGCACGGCCGGCGACAAGGCGCGCAAGCCGGGGACGATCGAGGAGCTGGCCGAACGCCGGGGGAAGATGAACCCCCGCCTCGACGCCGAGTGGCTCCGCTACCTCGTGCCGATCGGGGCCTCGTCGGCGCCCGACGGCTGGCGCTGGAAGATCGACCCGACGCTGCGCATGGGCGGCTTCGGCCCCTGGCGCCCCGAGTGGTCGATGTGGCGGCTGCCGAGCCTGGGCATGCCCACGCTGTGCGTGCTCGGCCGGGAGCTCGAGGTCATGGGGTGGGGCACCTTGCCCGAGGACGTGGTGCCCAACCTGCCGCCGGGCGGCCGCTTCGTCGGGCTGGAGGGCGTCGGCCACTTCGTCCACATCGAGCAGCCCCGGATGGTGGCCGACCTCGTGCTGGAGCACCTCTCGTGACCCCCGTCCTGCTCCGGCACAACCGGGTCGAGCTGGCCCTCCACCACCTGCGCGACGCCGTCGACGACGACGTCCACGCCCTGCTCGTCCTGCACGGCCTGGGCGAGCGCACCCCGGAGGCGGCGCCGGCCTGGACCGACGGCTGGCCCGGCCCGGTCTGGGGCCTCGACCTCACCGGCCACGGGGCGTCGAGCCCGTCCAACGGCGGTGGCTACACGGCCGAGATCCTGATGGCCGACGCCGCCATCGCCGCCGACCACCTCGGCGCCGCCACGGTCGTCGGCCGGGGCCTGGGCGCCTACGTCGCCCTGCTCGTGGCCGGGGCCTGCCCCGACCTCGTGCGGGGCGCGGTGCTGCTCGACGGGCCCGGCCTGGCCGGCGGAGGCCCGGCGCCCGGGTCCCCGATGGTGATCGCCGAGGCGGTGCTGCCCGCCGGGCCGCCCGACCCCTTCGCCCTG
>JBQGCF010000289.1:0-8502 GCA_052038315.1 Iamia sp. | reverse complement strand
GTCGAGCAGCTCGACGTGGCCGATCGCCTCCTCCAGCGACCGCAGCCCGAGCGAGGCGAGGATCTCGCGCACCTCGTCGGCCACGAACTCGAAGAAGGTCTCGACGAACTCGGGCTTGCCGCTGTAGCGCTCGCGCAGCTTCGGGTTCTGGGTGGCGATGCCGACCGGGCAGGTGTCGAGGTGGCAGACGCGCATCATGATGCAGCCCGACACCACCAGCGGGGCGGTGGCGAAGCCGTACTCCTCGGCGCCGAGCAGGGCGGCGATGATCACGTCCCGGCCGGTCTTCATCTGGCCGTCGGTCTGGACGACGATGCGGTCGCGCAGGCCGTTGAGCAGCAGGGTCTGCTGGGTCTCGGCCAGGCCGAGCTCCCAGGGACCGCCGGCGTGCTTGAGCGAGGTGAGCGGGCTGGCGCCGGTGCCGCCGTCGTGGCCCGAGATGAGCACGACGTCCGCGTGGGCCTTGGACACGCCCGCCGCGACCGTCCCGACGCCGACCTCGGAGACCAGCTTCACGTGGATGCGGGCGGCCGGGTTGGCGTTCTTGAGGTCGTGGATCAGCTGGGCCAGGTCCTCGATCGAGTAGATGTCGTGGTGCGGCGGCGGGCTGATCAGGCCGACGCCGGGCGTCGAGCCCCGGGTCTTGGCGATCCAGGGGTAGATCTTGTGGCCGGGCAGCTGGCCGCCCTCGCCGGGCTTGGCGCCCTGGGCCATCTTGATCTGGATGTCGTCGGCGTTGGTCAGGTACTCCGACGTCACGCCGAAGCGACCGGAGGCGACCTGCTTGATCGCCGAGCGCCGCGGGTTCTGCGAGCCGTCGGGCAGGGGCAGGAACCGCTCGCGGTCCTCGCCGCCCTCGCAGGTGTTGGACTTGCCGCCCAGGCGGTTCATGGCGATGGCCAGGGTCTCGTGGGCCTCGCCGGAGATCGAGCCGTAGCTCATCGCCCCGGTCGAGAAGCGGGCGAGGATGGCCTCGCGGGGCTCGACCTCCTCGATCGGGATGGGCGTCCGCCCCTCGACCTTGAGCTCGAACAGCCCTCGCAGCGTGGCCAGGCGCTTGGCCTGGTCGTCGACCATCTGCGTGTACTCCTTGAACACGTCGTACCGCTTGGAGCGGGACGCGTGCTGGAGCTTGAAGACGGTCTGCGGGTTGAAGAGGTGGTGCTCGCCCTCGCGGCGCCACTGGTACTCGCCGCCGACCTCCAGCTCGCGGTGGGCCCGCTCGGTCGGCCGGTCGGCATGGGCGACCTGGTGACGGGCGGCGACCTCGGCGGCCACCACCTCGAGGTCGATCCCGCCCAGGCGGCTGGCGGTGAGGGTGAAGTACTCGTCGACCAGCTCCTGGCCGAGGCCGATCGCCTCGAAGACCTGGGCACCGGTGTAGGAGGCGACGGTGGAGATGCCCATCTTGGACATCACCTTCAGGACGCCCTTGCTGGCCGCCTTGATGTAGTTCCTCACCGCGTCGTCGATGCCGACGCCGTCGAGGGCGCCGCGGGCGGCCATGTCCTCGAGCGTCTCGAAGGCCATGTACGGGTTGATGGCCGAGGCGCCGTAGCCCAGGAGGAGGCACATGTGGTGCACCTCGCGGGCGTCGCCGGCCTCGACCACCAGGCCGACCTGGGTGCGGGTCTGGGTCCGGACCAGGTGGTGGTGGACGGCGCTGGTCAGCAGCAGCGACGGGATCGGCGCCAGGTCCCTGGTGACGCCCCGGTCGCTCAGGATGATCACCCGGGCGCCGTCCTCGATGGCCTGCGCGGTCTCGGCCCGGACCTTCTCCAGGGCGAGCCGGAGTCCCTCGCCGCCCTCGGCGACCGGGTAGAGGCCGTGGACCACGACCGAGCGGAGCCCGGGCATGTCGCCCTCGTCGTTGATGTGGACGAGCTTGGCCAGCTGGTCGTTGTCGATGACCGGCCGGTCGAGGAGGATCTGACGGCACGACGCCGGACCGGGGTCGAGCAGGTTCGTCTCGGGCCCGAGGACGCCGAGCAGGCTGGTGACCAGCTCCTCGCGGATGGCGTCGAGCGGCGGGTTCGTGACCTGGGCGAACAGCTGCGTGAAGTAGTCGAACAGCAGCCGGGGGCGCTCGGACAGCACGGCGACGGGCGTGTCGGTGCCCATCGAGCCGAGGGCCTCGCCACCGGTCTTGGCCATCGGCGCCATGAGGATCTTGAGGTCCTCGGTGGTGTACCCGAAGGTCACCTGGCGACGGACGACGTCCGCGTGCGGGTAGCGGATGTGGGGCCGGTCGGGCAGCTCGTCGAGCGGCACCAGGCCGGCGTGCAGCCACTCGCCGTAGGGGTGCTCGGCGGCGAGGGTGGACTTGATCTCCTCGTCGCCGACGATCCGCCCCTGCGCGGTGTCGACCAGGAACATGCGACCGGGCTGGAGCCGGCCCCGCTGGACGATGGTCGTGGGGTCGATGTCGAGCACGCCGACCTCGGAGGCCATCACGACCAGGCCGTCGGTGGTCACCCAGTAGCGGGAGGGGCGCAGGCCGTTGCGGTCGAGCACGGCGCCGATGACCTCGCCGTCGGTGAAGGCCACCGAGGCGGGGCCGTCCCACGGCTCCATCAGCGAGGAGTGGAACTGGTAGAAGGCCCGGCGCGCCGGGTCCATCTCCGGGTTGTTCTCCCAGGCCTCCGGGATCATCATCAGCACGGCGTGGTGCAGGGGGCGGCCGGCGAGGTGGAGCAGCTCCAGGACCTCGTCGAAGCTGCCCGAGTCGCTCTGGGTGGGGTCGCAGATCGGGAAGGCCCGGTCGAGCCCCGAGCTGCCCTCGGGACCGGCGAACAGGTCGCTGGCCAGGAGCGCCTCCCGGGCCCGCATCCAGTTGCGGTTGCCCTTGACCGTGTTGATCTCGCCGTTGTGGGCGATGTAGCGGTACGGGTGGGCGAGCGGCCAGGCCGGGAAGGTGTTGGTGCTGAACCGGCTGTGGACCAGGGCGACGGCGCTCTCCAGGCGGGGGTCGCGCAGGTCGGCGTAGAGCTCGTCGAGCTGCCCGGTGGTGAGCATGCCCTTGTAGTTGAGGGTCCGGCAGCTGAGGCTCGGGAAGTAGACCTTGCCGCCGTCCAGCACCTCGTGCTCGGCCCGCTTGCGGGCGATGAAGGCCCGGCGCTCGAGGGCCAGGCCGCTCAGGTCGCCGTCGGCGCCGGCCAGGAAGATCTGCCGGAACGTGGGCATGACCTCGCGGGCCATGGTGCCGAGCATCGAGCCGTCGACCGGCACGTCGCGCCAGCCGAGGACCTCGAGGCCTTCGCTGGCCATGATCTTCCCGATCGCCTCGACGGCGGCGGTGGCCTCCTCGGCGTCCTGCGGGAGGAAGCCGATGCCGGTGGCGTAGGAGCCGGCCGGCGGGAGGTCGAAGTCGACCACCTCACGCAGGAAGCGGTCCGGGACCTGGATCAGGATGCCGGCGCCGTCGCCGGTGTTGACCTCGGCCCCCGACGCACCACGGTGGTCGAGGTGGCAGAGCGAGAGCAGGCCCTTGTCGACGATGTCGCGGCTGGCCCGGCCGTGCATGTCGACGACGAAGGCGACACCGCAGGCGTCGTGCTCGTTCGCGGGGTCGTAGAGGCCCTGGGGGCCCGGGGTGGCTCGCATGCGTCCCTTCCATCTGATCGATGGGCGGTGTGGATCGGGTACCGGGACGTCGCTGGCCCGAGGGGTGGTCTGGAGACTCTACCGGGGGCCGGACGGCCGGCTCCAACCAGGTTCCTGCCGAACTCGGGGGAGATCCGGTCGTCCCGGCGACCGGATCTCCCCCGAGTTCGGGTGGTGGTCGGGCCGGTAGGGTCCGGCGGGTGTCGGAGCCGTTGTCGCTGGTCGTGCTGGCCGCCGGGATGGGACGCCGGTTCGGCGCCCTCAAGCAGGTGGCGCCGGTCGGACCGGTCGACGAGGCCCTGGTCGACCACACGATCCGGGACGCCGCGACCGCCGGCGTCGACCGCGTCGTCGTGGTCGTCCGGCCCGAGATCCGGGCCGAGGTCGTCGGCCACCTGGCCCGCCGCACGGCCGTCCCGCTGGTGATCGTCGAGCAGCCCGGGCCCTCCGCCGACCGCACCCGCCCGTGGGGTGCGTCCGAGGCGGTGGCCCTGGCCCTGGAGCAGGCGCCGGGCCCGGCGGTCGTCGCCAACGCCGACGACCACTACGGCGCCGACGCGGTGTCGGCCCTGGTCCGCTGGATGCGCTCCCCCGCCGCCGGCCCCGGCCGCGGCGCCCTCGTCACCTGGCCCCTCGCCGCCACCACGTCGCCCCAGGGGCCCGTCACCCGCGCCGTGTGCGCCCTCGGGCCCGACGGCACCCTCGCCGGGATGGTCGAGCACCACGGGGTGGTGGTCGACGCCGCCGGCCGGGCCGCCTCGACCGAGGGCCCGGTCCCCGCCGACGCCCCGGTGTCGATGAACCTCTGGGGCCTGCCCGCCGACGCCGGCCCCGCCCTCACCGCCGGGGTGGCCGCCTTCCGCGCCGCCCACGCCGGCGACCCCGACGCCGAGCTCCCCCTGCCGACCGCGGTCGACGCCCTGGTCCGGGCCGGGACGCTCACGATCAGCCCGATCGCCGCCGGGACCACGTGGGTCGGCGTGACCCACCCCGACGACCTCGTTCCCGCCCAGGAGGCGATGTCCGTGCTCGACCCCGTGCCCCTCGTCCGATGAGCTCCGTCGCCGACCTGCTCGCCTACCTCGACGCCTCGCCCGGCCCGTTCCACGCCGCCGCCGAGGCCGCCCGCCGGCTGGAGGCGGCCGGCTCGACGCCCGTCGACCTGTCCGGCCCGTGGGCCGACCTCCCGGCGCGGGGCCACGTCCTGGCCGAGGGCGCCGTCGTCGCCTGGTCGCTCCCCGACGGCGGGCCGGCCGCGCTCCCCCTCCGGCTCGTCGGCGCCCACACCGACAGCCCCACCCTGTCGATCAAGCCCCAGCCCGACACCGGCGTGGCCGGGTGGCGCCAGCTGGGCGTCGAGGTCTACGGCGGGGCCCTGGCCAACTCGTGGCTCGACCGCGACCTGGGCCTGTCCGGCGCCGTCGCCGTGGACACCGGCGACCGGACCGAGCTCCACCTCGTGCGCGACGACCGCCCCCTGCTGCGGGTGCCGCAGCTGGCGATCCACCTCGACCGGGAGATCGGCAGCCGCGGCCTCCAGCTCGACAAGCAGCGCCACCTGACCCCGGTGTGGGGCGTCGGGCCGATCGACGTCGGCGGCTTCCGCACCCTGCTGGCCGAGTCGCTGGGGGTCGCCCCCGACGCCGTCACCGGCTGGCGGGTCGTCCTCCACGACACCGCCCCGGCCGCGGTCGTCGGCGCCGACGGCTCGCTCGTCGCCAGCGGCCGGCTCGACGACCTCTGCTGCTGCTGGGCCGGGCTGGAGGCCATGGCCGCGGTGGGCGACCTGGCCGCCGACGCCCCCGTCGGCGCCGTCCTCGTCCTCAACGACCACGAGGAGGTCGGCAGCGTCTCGACCCGCGGGGCCGGCGGCGCCTTCCTCGGCCAGGTCCTGGAGCGGCTCGTCCTGGCCCGGGGCGGGACCCGGGCCGACCTGCTCGGCGTCCTCCCCGACTCGGCCCTGGCCTCGGCCGACATGGCCCACGCCACCCACCCCAACCACCCCGAGAAGCACGAGCCCGGGCACTGGATCGCCATCGACGGCGGCCCGGTGGTCAAGGTCAACGCCAACCAGCGCTACGCCACCGAGCCGATCACCCAGGGTCGCTTCGAGGCGGCGTGCGCCCGGGCCCGCGTCCCGGTGCAGCGCTTCGTCGGCCACAACGAGGTCCCCTGCGGCTCGACGATCGGCCCGATCACGGCCGCCGAGATCGGGATCCCGACCGTCGACGTCGGCGTGGCCCAGCTGGCCATGCACTCCGCCCGCGAGCTGTGCGGTGCCACCGACCCCGTCCGCATGGCCGCCGCCCTCACCGCCTGGCTGACGCCCGAAGACAGCAACCAGTGATCGCGGGCGGTCCCGGGGTTCGGCGCGGGACCCTTCCCGCCGAAGCTCGCTGCGCTCGCCGGCTCGGGCTGGCGCCGACGCCGGCCGCCTCCGGGGCTGCCGCCCGGCCCACCGGGCCGAGGCGCGGGCGTTCGGGGCCGGATCGAGCCTCGGCGCCACGTCGGGCCGCGGCACCGGCTCGCCGCGGACCGTCGACGACGGTCGGTCGGTGATGGACCGGTCGGAGGCGGCTGCGGTGCTCGGTGTGGCGGTGGATGCCGGGGCCGAGGCGGTGCGGGCGGCGTTCCGGGTGGCGGTGCGGGAGCAGCACCCGGACCGGTCGGGACGGCCCGGCTCGGTCGAGGTCAGCCGGCTGGTCGACGCCCGCCGCACGTTGCTCGCCCCGGTGCCGGTCGGCGCCCCGGTCCCCGCCGCTCCCCCGCCCGCGCCACCGCGATCGGCGGTCCCGCTCGATGCCCACGTCGAGGGGGACACCCTGCTCGTCCACGCCGACCCGGCGACCGTCATGGCCCGGCTGCTCGAGGCCGGTCACGCCCTGGGCGAGATCACCTACCTCGACCGGGCCGTCGGGCTGGTCGAGATCCTGATCCAGGTCCAGGAGGAGGACGACCGGGCGCCGGCGGCGTGCTCGCTGGTCGCGTCGCTCCAGGGCCGGCTCGACGGGGTCGAGGTCTTCTGCACCGTCGAGCGCCTGGACGGCCACCCCGCCCCACCGGTCGCCCCGATCGTCGCCGCCCTCGCCGCCGAGATGGGCCTGGCCTAGTTCGGCGGGCAGTCGCCGATCGCCTCGGTGGTGGTCGTGGTGGTGTCGAGCTCGGGGCGGTCCGGCTCCTCGGGCGGCTCGGGACCGGGCTGGCCGGTGCCGCCCTCGACCGGGAGCAGGAAGTTCCGGGGGTTGACCGGCACACCCTTGAGCCGGGTCTCGAAGTGGACGTGCGGCCCGGTGGAGAGGCCGGTGCTGCCGGCCCGGGCGATGACGTCGCCCCGCTTCACCTGCTGGCCGGGCTGGACGAGCAGCTCGGAGTTGTGGGCGTAGACCGTGCCCAGCGAGCTCTCGTGGGCGATCACGACGGTGTTGCCGTAGCCGCCCCGCACCTCGGCCAGCAGCACGATGCCGTCGGCCGCCGCCTCGACCGGGGTGCCGGTGGGGACGCCGATGTCGACGCCGGCGTGGAGCCGGGTGATGTTGAGGATCGGGTGGGCCCGCTGGCCGAACTCGGAGCTGATCTCGCTGCAGGGGATCGGGCTCTGGAACCACAGCGCCCCGGCGACCCACTCGGGGTCGCCGTCCTGGAAGGCGGCCAGGGCGCCCTCGACGCCGTCGGCGGCGCGGTCGAGGCTGACGATGCGGGCCTCGATCGACACCCGGCGGGACTGGATGTCGAGGAT
Organism: Iamia sp.; assembly: GCA_052038315.1. Taxonomy (GTDB): domain Bacteria; phylum Actinomycetota; class Acidimicrobiia; order Acidimicrobiales; family Iamiaceae; genus Iamia. Next base: position 1,163 of record JBQGCF010000289.1, on the reverse strand, counting down.
GAGGGTGCCCTGGCGGTCGCGCTCGGTCGCCGCCTCCTGGGCCAGCCGGGTGCTCTCGGCCAGGGCGGCGGCGGCCTGCTCGCGCAGCGTCTCGACGTCGTCGCGCTGGCGCCCGGCCTGGCGGGTGGCCCGCTCGGCGGCGGCCCGGAGCCGGTCCCGCTCGGCCCGGGCGTCCTCCAGCTGCTCGATGATCTCGCCCTGCTGGACGTCGATCGAGCGGCGGTAGCCCCGCCGGGCCACCGAGCCGTCGTCGCCCTCCAGCACGGCCAGGGCCTCGGTCAGGTCCGTGGCCGCGCCCTCGCCCATGTAGGACTCCCGGGCGAAGAGCCGCAGCTGGTCCTCGGCGTCGGCCACGTCCTCGCGGGCCTCCTCCAGCGCCTCCTCGGCGGCTGCCTCCTCGTCGCGCCGGGTGGCCAGGTCGACCTCGGCCTCGGCCAGGGCGGCGTCGGCGGCCTCGGCGGTGTCGGCCGCCTCGGCGACCTGGACGGTCAGCTCCTGGAGCCGGGCGGTCGAGAGGTCGTACTGGACGAGCAGCTCGGCCTCGGCCCCGGCCAGCTCCTCGTACTCGTCGCGAAGGGCGTCGGCGTCGATCGTGCCGGTGTCGCCCTGCTCCTGCGCCGGCGCCGGGCCCGACGGGACGCCGCCGACCCCCGTGACCAGGGCCAGCAGGACGACCAGGCCCGCGCCGGCGAGGGCCCGGCGGGCGCGTCCGGCTGGTGGTGGGCAGGTGGTCGTCATCGGCGTGGGCTCCCCTCCAGGAGCATCGGCAGCATACGACTCGGCCTGGAGGACTCCCTGCTCATCGGATCGCACTACGCGTGGCGGCTTGACCACTTCTCGTGGGGGAGTACGGTCGATGCCACCCCGACCCCCCCATCGGACCCGTGACTGCCACCTCCCCCCCTCCCCCGGTCCTGCTGCACCCCGACGCCCTCCTGGACGCCCTCCCCCACGGCCTCGCCGTCGTCGACCACGACGGCATCGTCGCCGTCACCAACCGCCTCTGGCGCCAGGCCGAGGGCCACGACGACCCGCTCGTCCGGCCGGTCGGCGACCACCTCCTCACCGGGCTCCGGTCCCAGCGCACGCCATCGGCCGTCGCCGAGCACACCGCCGACGGGCTGGGCCGGCTGCTCGACGGACGGGGCCACAGCTTCCAGGTC
>JBQGCF010000288.1:0-8540 GCA_052038315.1 Iamia sp. | reverse complement strand
GGGGGGGGGTTTTCGGCGGGGGGGGGGGGTGTTCTTGCCCCCCCCGCACCCGGCGGGGGGGGGCCGGGGCCCCCGCGGCCCCGGGCCCGCGCCGCGTCTCGGGGCCAGGTCAGGGGCGGGCCGCCATGACGAGGTTGAAGGGGGTCTCCAGGGCGACCTCGAAGCGGGTGAAGCCGTTGGCCCTGAAGAGGTCCTCCATGGCCGCCGGGCCGGCCTGGTTGCCGAGGGCGAGGGGGCCGTGCTGGGCCAGGGCGCACGGGGTGCACAGCACCGTCGAGGCGGCGTAGGACCACTTGGCCAGCGGGTGCTGGAGGCTGGCCGCCCGGTCGGCCCCCGCCCACGGCTCGACGAGCAGGACGACGCCGTCGTCGGCGATCTCCGAGGCGGCATGGCGGATGGCGGCCGCCGGGTCACCCATGTCGTGCAGGGCGTCGAAGAAGCAGATGACGTCGTAGGGGCCGCCCTCGTAGCCGTCGGCCCGGGCCAGCGCGTACGCCACCCGGTCGGCGACGCCCCGGTCCGAGGCCAGCGCCGCGGCCCGGTCGAGGGACGGGGCGTGGAAGTCGAAGCCACGGAAGGTCGAGGCCGGGTAGGCCTCGGCCAGCAGGGCGGTGGAGACGCCGTGGCCGCAGCCGACGTCGGCCACCCGGGCGCCCCGGCGGAGGGCGTCCTCCAGGCCGGGCACCGACGGGATCCAGCCCTCGACGAGCTGGGACCGGTAGGCGGTGGCGAAGAACCGCTCGACCCCGGTGAACATGCAGTCGTGGTGGTCGCCCCAGTCGATCCCGCCGTCGCCGCGGAAGGCGGCCTCGAGCTGCTCCTGGTCGGTGTAGAGCGACCGGATGATCTCGGACGACGGGGCCAGGTAGGCCGGCGAGGCCTCGTGGACGAGCACCGCGTCGACGCCCGGGGCCAGGGCGAAGACCTCGCCGGCCGGGTCGTAGGTGACGTACCCGGCGCCGGCGTTGCTGCTCAGCCACTCGAGGACGAGCCGCTCGTTGCAGCCCGCCTCGGCGGCCACCGCACCGGCGGTCGACGGACCGAGCCGGTGGAGGGCGGCGTAGAGGCCGAGCCGGTCGCCCACGGCGACCATGGCGACGAAGGCGGCGCTGGCCAGCTCGCCGGCGAACCGCTCGGCGGTGGCCTCGACGAGCTGCTCGTCGGTGAGGGCGGTGTCATGGATGTCGGTGATCTCGGTGATGGTCATGCCGCCACCATCCGGATCGCCGCTTGCCAGCCCCCTGCCGGGACCTTGCTGCTAGAGGATCTCGACGCCGGTGAGGTCCTCGGCGGGCTCGGGGAACTGGGGGTCCATGGCCTCGAGGGTGTCGACCAGGATCGAGCTGACCGCCCAGTTGCGGTACCACTTGCGGTCGGCTGGGACTACGTACCACGGCGCCTCGTCGGTGTTGGTCCGCTCGATGGCCTCGGCGTAGGCGACCTGGTAGTCGGCCCACCGCTCCCGCGCCGCCAGGTCGGCCCGGTTGAGCTTCCAGTGCTTGGTGGGGTCGTCGAGCCGCTCCCGGAAGCGCTCGGCCTGCTCCTCCTGGCTGATGTGGAGGAAGACCTTGACCACGACGGTGCCCTCGGTCGACAGGTGGTGCTCCCACGCCCAGATGGAGTCGAAGCGGGGCCGCCAGACCTCCTCGGGGACGAGCCCGGCCACCCGGGCGACGAGCACGTCCTCGTAGTGCGAGCGGTTGAACACGCCGATCTCGCCCCGGGCCGGCACCGCCCTGTGGACCCGCCACAGGAAGTCGTGGGCCAGCTCCTCCTCCGACGGCGCCTTGAACGAGGTGACCTTGACGCCGGCCGGGTTGACGCCCCGGAAGACGTGCTTGACCGTGCCGTCCTTGCCCCCGGCGTCGAGGGCCTGGATGACGAGGAGGAGGCTGCGCTCCCCCTCGGCCCACAGCCGCTCCTGGAGCTCGCCCAGCCGGGTGGTCAGCAGGCCGGTCGCCTCGACGGTGGCCTCCTTGTCGCCGGGTGCCCCCTGCGGGTCGCGGGTGTCGATGGCGGAGAGGTCGAGGGCCGCGCCGGGGCGCACCCTCCAGAGGTCGGCGGCAGCCATGGCCGGAACCTAGACGGCCCGCTACAACGCGGCGCGGCGCACGGCCCGCACGGCGACGGCCAGCCCGTCGAGCCCGCCGGTGCCCTCGGTGCCGAGGCGACGGCGGATGGCGTCGGCCTCGGCCATGGCGGCCGGGTTGGCGGCGAGCAGGCGGTCGACGGCCTCGGCCGGGGCCATCGCCGCGGGTGCCGTCGACAGCGCCCGGCGGGCGGCCTCCCGGCGGACGCCGACCAGGTCGTCGAGCAGCCCCTGGCGGGCCGGCGCCGCCCACGGCCCCGAGGGATCGGTCGCCGCCGCCAGCCGGCGGAGGTCGTCGAGCCCGAGCCGGCGGGCCACCGCCCGGAAGGCGTCGGCCACCGCGACCGGGTCGCGGTCGAGGTCCCGGGCCACGGCGGCCACGTCGTGCACCACCTCCAGCTCGGGGACGAGGGCGGCGGCATCGGCCGCTTCGGGGGCCAGGCCACCGGCGGCGAGCCGGATCGCCAGCCGGCGCCGCTCCCGGGACCGCTCCGGGTCCGAGGCCGACCCGCCCATGTGGGCGACGAGGGCGTCGGCCACCGGGCGGTCCTCCTCGATCCGCCGGATCGGGTCCCAGGTCCCGCCCCGGCGCTGCTCCCGCTGGCCCCGGAGCAGCTCGGCCCGGGTCAGCGCGTAGAGCAGGTCGGCCAGGAGGTCGCCGCCGTCGACCGGGTCGGGGTCGAGGTCCGGCAGCGTCGCGCCGCGATGGCGGGAGAGGGTGCGCCAGCGGTCCGGCGACCGGAGCACGCCCCGTGCCACCCAGTAGGCCAGCGCCACCTCGGGCACCTCGGCGCCGACCTCGCCGGCCAGCGTCGGCACGGCCGTCAGGCCGAGATGGTCGACCAGGTCGTTGGCCACCTCGGCGGCGATCAGCTCGCGTCGCAGCCGGTGGTCGTCGAGCAGGTCGTCGAACCGCTCGGCCAGGGCCGGCGGGAAGTAGTCGACCAGGGCGTCGCGCAGGACGGGGTGGTCGGGGGCGTCGGAGGCGAGCAGCTCGGCGGCCACCCGGCGCTTGACCCCGGCGAGCAGCACCGCCAGCTCGGGCCGGGTGAGGCCGGCGCCGGCGTTGGCCCGGGCCGCCAGCTCGGCGTCGGACGGCAGGGCCTCGACCTCGGGGTCGAGCACTCCCTCGCCGACCAGGTGGCGGAGGACGGCGGCCGTCGTCTCCAACCCGCCGGGCGTGGCCCGCTCGGCCCGGTCGAGGGCCTCGCTCTGGGCCGCGCAGTCCGACAGCACCGCCTCGACGACGTCGTCGGCGTGGGCGGCCAGCAGCTCGTCCCGCTCGGCCCGGTCGATCCGGTCCGCCTGCTCGGCCTGGGCCAGCAGGATCTTCAGGTTCACCTCGTGGTCGGAGCAGTCGACGCCGGCGGCGTGGTCGATGGCGTCCATGTTCACCCGACCGCCCCGCCGGGCCACCTCGACCCGGGCCCGCTGGGTCAGGGCCAGGTTCGCCCCCTCCCCCACCACCCGAGCGCGCAGGTCCCGGCCCGCCACCCGGACCTCGGCGTTGGCCCGGTCGTCGACCACGGCGTCGTCCTCGGTCGAGGCCCGCACGTAGGTGCCGATCCCGCCGAAGTACAGGAGGTCGACGGGGGCGCAAAGCACCGCCCGCACCAGCTCGGCCGGGGTCAGCTCCTCGGCGTCGACCCGCAGCGCGGACCGCACCTCCGCCGTCAGCGGCACCGCCTTGGCCGTGCGGGGGTGGACGCCACCGCCGGCCGAGATCAGGTCCGGGTCGTAGTCGGCCCACGACGAGCCGGGCAGCTCGAAGAGGCGGCGCCGCTCGGCGAAGGAGGCGGCCGGGTCGGGATCGGGGTCGAGGAAGACGTGGCGGTGGTCGAAGGCGGCGACGAGCCTCAGGGTCGGCGAGTGGAGGAGGCCGTTGCCGAAGACGTCGCCGGACATGTCGCCCACGCCGGCCACCGTGATCTCGTCCCGCTGGGCGTCGAGGCCGAGGGCCCGCAGGTGCCGGCCGATGGCGACCCACGCGCCGCGGGCGGTGATGCCCAGGGCCTTGTGGTCGTAGCCCTTCGACCCGCCCGAGGCGAAGGCGTCGCCCAGCCAGAACCCCCGCGACTCGGCCAGGGCGTTGGCCCGGTCGGAGAAGGTGGCGGTGCCCTTGTCGGCCGCCACCACCAGGTAGGGGTCGTCGCCGTCCCAGCGCCCGGGGACGGGCACGACGGTGTCGCCGTCGAGGTCGTCGGTGACGTCGAGCAGGGCGCCGACGAAGGCGTCGTAGGCGGCGGCCACCCGGGCCCGGCGGTCCTCCCCCGGCTCGCCGGGGCCGCGCAGCACGAAGCCGCCCTTGGCGCCGGTGGGCACGATCACCGCGTTCTTGAGCACCTGGGCCCGCATCAGGTCGAGGACCTCGGCCCGGTAGTCCTGGTCGCGGTCGCTGGCCCGCAGGCCGCCCCGGGCGACCGGCCCGGCCCGCAGGTGGACGCCCTCGACGTCGCGCCCGCTGACGAAGACCTCGCGGTGCGGCCGGGGGTGGGGCGCGCCCGGCACGACGGCGGGATCGAGCTTGAGGGCGAGCGGCCCCTCGGGGCGGAGCCGGTGGTTGGTGCGCAGGGTGGCGTCGATCGTGCCGGCCAGGCCCCGCAGGATGCGGTCGTGGTCGAGCCGGGTCAGGGCGTCGCACAGCCGGTGGACCTGCTCGGACGCCTCCCGGGCGCCGTCGGCGGTGACCGCGGCGCCGAAGCGGGCGTGCCACAGCGCCACCAGGGCCCGGGCGATCTCGGGATTGCCGACCAGGACGTCGTCGACGTAGGCCTCGTCGTCCTGCGGGGCGACCTGGTGCCGGTAGCGGCGATAGGCCCGCAGCACGGCGACGTCGTCCCAACCGAGCCCGGCGTGGAGGACGAGCCGGTTGAGCCCGTCGCCCTCGGCCGACCCGGTGACGAGGGCGGCCACCGCCGCCCCCAGCCGGGCTGCCGTCGCCGGCTCGGTCAGCGCCGCCGGGCGCTCGTCGCCGACGGGCCGGACCCGCACGCCGAGGTGGTGGACGAAGCGGTCGTCGCCGACCGGCCACCGCGCCTCGTCGGCGACCCACAGCCCCAGCCCCTCCAGGGCGGGCAGCAGGCGCGACAGCTCCAGGTCGTGATCGACCACCAGGCACAGCCGCTCGGGGTCCGCGGTCGAGCGGCGGGCCCCGAACCAGACGACCACCCTCCCCTCGGCCGCCACCGGCAGGGCGTCGAGCCGCTCCAGGGCCACGACGTCGTCGACCGCGTCCCGGGCCAGGACGGTGTCCCGGAAGGCCTCGGGCAGGCGGTCGGCCCAGCGGGTGGCGACGACGGCGGGGTCGCCCAGCTCCTCGGCCGCCGGCGCCGAGGCGAGCGCCCCCGCCAGCTGCTCCTCCCACGACCGGCAGACCAGGCGCACCTCCCGGGCGACGGCGTCGAGCTGGTCGGGCAGGGCCCGGCCGGCCTCGACCCGCACGACCATCCGGGCCGTCACCTCCGACGATCCGCCGCCGATCGAGAGCGAGACGTCGACCCGGTCGCCGTCGAGCTGGGCCACCAGGAACCGCTCCAGCCGCTGGCGCAGGACCCGGTTCCAGCGGTCGACCGGCACGGTGACCAGGGCGGCGATGGCGTGGGCGCCGGGCACCGGGCGGAGCACGACCCGCACCGAGTGGTCCCGGTCCTCGACGAGCAGCTCCTCGACCAGGGCGTGGAGGGCGTCGGTGTCGAGCCCGAAGAGGTCGTCCTCGGGCAGCGACTGGAAGAGCATGGTGACGTGCTGCTCGTCGTAGGAGCCGGGCACGACGTCCTCTCGCTCGAGCAGCGTGTCGAGCTTGCGGCGCAGCAGCGGGACCGAGGCCAGCGGAGCCCCGGCGGCCCGCCGGGCCACGACCCAGAGCAGGTGCTCGGCCCCGTCGTCGGGGGTCCACAGGTCGAGCCGCAGCATCGGCACCCGCCGGTGCAGCGGGCTGAGGGCACCGAGCCGGACGACCCGGAGCGGCGCGTCGGGCCCGACCGGCGCCGGCGTGCCGGCCCGACCCGCGGCGCGCGGGGCGCCGCGCAGGAGGCCCAGGTCGGGGGGGCCGGCCGGGGGTCCGTCCGCCCGGGCGGCACCCGACGGCCGCCGGCCCAGGCCGAGCAGCAGGGCGTTCCCCTCGAGCAGCCAGCGGGCGGTGCGGGCCGCGTCGGTGACCCGCTCGTCGCCCCCCGCCGCCCGCTCGTCGAGGGCGGCCGCGGCGGCCAGGAGGCGGTCCCGCATGGCGGCGTGGTCGCGGGTCACCGCCTCGAGCTGGTCGAGGGTGACCCGGCGCCGGGCGACGAGGGCGGCGGCGGTGCCGTCGTCGACGTCGGCGGCCAGCTCGATCTGGATCAGGGCCTCCGTGTGCGCCGCGCCCCGCGCCGGGCCGACCGCCTGCAGCGTGCCCCCCTCGTCGCGCTCGGCGCCGTAGGCCACCGGCACGATGTCGAGCGCCCGCTGCCCGGCCGCCCGCAGCTCCTCCTCCACCGACGTGACGATCAGCGGCCGGTCGTCCCCGGCCACCTCGACCACCGAGCCCCGGGCCTGGTGCCCGGCCAGCAGGTCGACCCCGGGCGCCCGCACCCGCACGGTCCAGCTCCCCTCGCGGGGGGCGGACACCAGTGCCAGGACGGCGTCGACGGCGGCGTCGGTGGGCCGGCTGCCCTGGCGGCGACGGGCCACGGCAGCGACCAACCCGTCGCGCACGGTGGGGGCCACGGCGCGGATCGTACCCTGACCCGGTGCCCGAGCTGCCGGAGGTCGAGACGATCCGGGTCGCCCTCGACCCGCTGCTCCGTGGCCGCACCGTCGTGGAGGCCGCCGCCCACCCGTCGCCCAAGTTCTCCTCGGCCCCCGCCGCCACCGGCGCCGGGCTCGGTCCGGTCCGGCGCCGGGGCAAGTACCTCCTGATCGACCTCGACACCGACGCCGGCCCGTGGGAGATGGTCGTGCACCTAGGCATGACCGGGCAGCTCGGGCTCGACCTCGACCCCGACGGCCCCTACGCCCGGGCGTGGTGGGCGCTCGACGACGGGACGACGCTGACGTTCCGCGACGTCCGCCGCTTCGGCCGCATCGCCGTGGTCCCGGCCGGCGACCACCGCAGCCTGCCGACGCTCCACGCCATCGGCCCCGAGCCCTTCGACGACGCCTTCACCCCCGACGGCCTGTGGCGGTCGCTCCAGGCGTCGAGCGCCCGGGTGAAGACGCAGCTGCTGTCGCAGCGTCCGGTCGCCGGCGTCGGCAACATCTACGCCGACGAGGCCCTGTGGCGCGCCGGCATCAACCCCTCCGCCCGCCGGGTCGGCCGGGCCCGGGCCGCCCTGCTCCACGAGGGCATCCGCGACGCCCTCGCCCTCGGGCTGGCCAACGGGGGCACGACCCTGCGCGACTACCGCACCGTCAGCGGCGAGCCCGGGCGCAACCAGGCGGCCCTGGCCTGCTACGGCCGCTCCGGGCTCCCGTGCCTGCGCTGCGGGACGACCCTGCGCAGTGCGGTGCTCGACGGCCGCACCGCCACGTGGTGCCCCCGGTGCCAGGCGCGCTGACCCTGGACGCGGCGAAGGCGCCGGTCAGGAGACCGGCGCCTTCACGGACAGCGGGATCCGACTAGGCCTGGAGCGGAACGCCGTAGGCGTCCGTCGTCTCCTTGTCGGTGAGGATCTGGATGCCCTCGATGATGCCCAGGACCGACGGGATGATGGCCAGGAAGCCACACGTCAGCACCGTGATGAGCAGGTAGATGATGCCCTTCTTGGTGTTGCCGAGGTAGAAGGCGTGGACGCCGAAGGCGCCGAGCAGGATCGCCAGCAGGCCGGCGACCATCTTCTGCTTGGGCGCCCACCCGGCGGGCGGGCCCTCGGAGATGCCCCAGCGCGGCGACAGGAAGCCGGCCGAGCCCCCGGGGACCGGGGACGGACCGCCGGTGAAGCCGCCTTGGCTCGGGGGCGGGCCCAGCGGGGCACCGCTCGGCGGAGGGATGTTGCTCATGGGCGACACGTTCCTTGGCTGTAGGGATGGGAACCGGGGGAGAGTGTCGCACACCGCAGGGCTGAGGTGGCGCGAAAGGCCATGGGGGACGGGCCCCCGGGACTCAGCCCCGCAGCGGCACGCCGTTGGCGTCGGTGGCGATGCTGCCGGTGAGGATCATCACGCCCTCGACGATGCCCCAGATGCTGGAGATGACGGCGAGGATCCCGCACGACAGCACGGTGATGAGCAGCTGGGCCACGGCCTTGCCGGTGTTGCCCAGGTAGAAGTTGTGGACGCCGAAGGCGCCGAGGAGGATCCCGAGCAGCCCGGCGGTCAGCTTGTCCTTCTGGGCGTAGCCCGGCGGCACGCCGGGCTGGACGGCCGGGGCGAAGCCACCGGGGCCGGGCGGCGGGTAGCCGGGGGGCGCGTAGCCGGGCGCACCGATGGGCGGCGGGCCGAAGCCGGGCGGGGGCCCGGGGGGCGGCGGCGGGCCACC
>JBQGCF010000287.1:0-7276 GCA_052038315.1 Iamia sp. | reverse complement strand
CCATCCCCGCGACCCTACCGACCCCCATCACCCCCCAACCCCACCCCCCCCCCGCCCCCCCCCCCAAACCGAACGTTTAGCGCCACACCCCCCAAAGCGTAGTGAGGCGCGCAAAGTTCGGGGGTCGGGGGGGTCAGGCGGCGGCGCCCGCGTCGACGAGACGATCGATCAGGGCTCGGGTCGCGTCGGCTCGCACCGTGAGATCCGCCCACGTGAGCCGCTGGACGACGTTGCCGAGGGCGACGAGACGGGCGTCCTCGGCGGCGTCACGGGCGACGTCCTCCGGCTGGCTGTGGAAGGCGGTCCCGTCGAACTCGACGACGAGGCCGATGTGGGCGATCCGCCCGTCGACCGAGCGGATGAAGCCCTGCTCGTCGGTCATCGGCACCTCCCACCGGATGCCGGGCACCTCGGCGAGCAGGGCCCGCCCGACCAGCTCCAGGTCGCTCTTGGTGGGGACGTAGCCGCGCCCGCGACGGTCGAGGACCTCGCGCATCTTGGCGGTCCCGGGCCGGCCGCGACCGCCCAGCTCGGCGACCACCCGGTACAGGCTCCCGACCGTGCACAACCGGTTCCGCAGCGCTCGCTCGACCGCCCGATCCAACACCCTCGGCCCCGTCCGCCGGGCCAGATCGAAGAGGGTTCGGGAAACGGACGTCACCGGCACCCCGTCGACGACGGTGACGTGGTGCTCCAGGAGCCGGGTCGAGCGATGGACCTGGACGCCCGCCCGGCGAGCGCTCGTCCCGTAGGGCCGGACGAGGTCGATCGCACCGGGAGGGCCGTGCACCTCGATGCCGTGGAGGACCGCTGCGGTCCGGTGGGACGCCCACGCTTGGCCCTCCAACGTCTCGACCACGCCGAGCACCCGCGACTGCAGGGTGTCCGGCGCCCCCGCAGCCCGGTACGCGCCCGCGGTGATGACGACGAGGCGCCCGTCGGCCACGAGCCGATCGACCGCTCCCTCGGACAGCCCAGCGGCGAGCAGACCGCGCCGGGTGACGACCCCGTGACGGCGAGAGGCCTCGCCGAGGACGTCCTTCCAGCGCTTCATCGGCACCCAGCGTGTGCCCGACACGCGCCGTCGAAACATCTCCCCCGAACCTCCCGAACTTTGAGCACCTCACCCCGAATAGCGATGTCAGGCGCTCAAAGTTCGGGGGTGTCGGCGGGTCGGCGGGTCGGGGGGTCGGGTTCGTCAGAGGAGGTGGAGGTGGGGGGCGTGGGGGTGGGCGGTGCCGATGATCGTCGGGGAGGACTCGACGCCGCCGCGCCAGCGGCGCAGGGCCAGGACGGTCTCGGCGGGGGGCGGGACGGCCGCGGGGAGGGGCTCGAGGCCGGGGACGCAGCCGGGGGGTTCGGCGGTGATCCAGGTGACGGGGCGGCCGTCGGCGGCCAGCTCGGCGAGGGCGTCGGCGATCAGCGGGCGGCGGTCCCGCCGGACGTAGGTCAGGGCCCAGGTGCTCAGCACGACGAGGTGGACGTCGGGGGTGCCGGCGGCCGCGGCGGCGACGGCCCGGGCGGCATGGGCGACCGAGCCGACGTCGTCGACCATGTCCCCCTCCACCACCAGCGGCGGGTCGTCCCGCAGCACCGAGACGGCGGCCCGGAACCGGGCCAGCCGCTCGGGCTGGTCGGGCCACAGGCACGCCTCCAGCCAGCGCACCTCGTCGGTGTCAGCCAGCGGGACCGGGGCGCGGTCCAGCCCGACCCGCTCGACGATCGGCGGCAGCGCCGCTCCGGGCGGGAGCGACGACGACCCGGGCAGCAGCGTGCCGGCGCAGACGACGGGCGACGAGGGGTCGCCCAGCACCGACGAGCCGACGGTGACCGAGTAGCGGTCGAGGCCCAGCAGCAGTCCGGCCGACGAGCCCAGCTCGACCAGGGCGACGGGCACCGACGGCCCCACGTCCCGGGACGCGGCGACCAGCAGGGCGGCGACGTAGACGGACCGGTTGACCTCGTTGGTCTGGGTCGAGCGGGTGGCGATCACGGCCCTCAGCTCGTCGGCATGATCCAAGGCTGTGGCCCGCACGTCCGGCCACGGGTCCCCCGCCAGCGCCGGGGCGGCGGCGAACCAAGGGGCGGCCGGGACCGACGGGTCCCGCAGGACCAGGTCGTGGAGGGCGGCCAGCAGCAGCACCGGCCGGGCCTGGCCCGGGCGGGCGACGTCGAGCAGGGCGGCGACCTCCGGGTCCCCCGCGGCCGCCGAGGCGAGACGGGAGTAGAGCGGGAGGTGGGGGTACGTGGCGGCGAACTCGGCCAGCCGTCCGGCCGGGTCCGAGGCGGCCACGAGCGAGCCGCTACTCGATGCCGACGTAGTACGGGTACAGCGGCTGGCCGCCGTGGAGGACCTCGACCTCGACGTCGGGCTTCTCCTCGTCGATCCACGACGTGATGCGCCGGGTCACCGCGGCCGAGGCGCCCTCGCCCTCGATCAGGGTGACGATCTCGTGCTCGTCGGTCACCAGGGCGTCGAGCAGCGAGCACACGACATCGCCCAGGTCGGGCCCGACGGCGAGGATCCCGGAGCGGCCGATGCCCAGCCAGTCGCCGGTGGTGATGGGGCCGGCGGCGGACGACGAGTCCCGCACCGCCTGGGTCACCTCGCCGGCCACGACGGCGGCGACGGCGGAGGCCATCGACGCGGCGTTGGCGGCCGACGGCGCCTCGGGGTCGTAGGCCACCAGCGCGGCCACGCCCTCGGACACGCCCCGCGTCGGGACGACGACGACCGGCTTGGACGCCAGGGCGTCGACCTGCTCGGCCACCGGCACGATGTTCTTGTTGTTGGGCAGGAGGACGACCTCGTCGGCCGCGGTGGACTCGACCGCGGCCACCAGGTCCTGGGTCGACGGGTTCATCGTCTGGCCCCCGGCCACGACGACCTGCACGCCCATCGACGTGAACAGCCGGCGCACCCCGTCGCCCACGGCGACGGCGACGACGGCGGTCGGCACGTGCTCCAGCGTGGGCGCCGGCTCGGCCTCGGCCTCGCGCACCCAGCGCTCCTCCTCGACCTGCTCCATCAGGTCGGTGACCCGGATGTTGCGGGGCCGGCCGCAGTCGATGGCGGCCTCGATCGACGCCCCGATGTCGTCGGTGTGGATGTGGCAGTTCCAGAGGCCGTCGCCGCCGACGACGACGATCGAGTCGCCGATCGTGCCCCACACCTTCTTGAAGGCGGGCACGGCCTCGTCGGGCGCCTCGAGGAAGTACATGACCTCGTAGCGGAGGTCGCCGACCTCGTGGCCGTCGTGGTCGCCGGCATCGGCGTGGTCCCGCAGCGCGTCGAGGTCGGCCCCGGCGACCGCGTCCTCGTCGGGCGGGGTCGGCAGCGGGCGGCCGTCGGCCACGTGGAGCAGGGCGTCGAGCAGCAGGAGCAGCCCGGTACCGCCCGAGTCGACCACCCCGGCCTGCTTGAGCACCGGCAGCATCTCGGGGGTCCGCTCCAGGGCGTCGCGCCCCTGGGCCAGGGCCGCCTCGGCCACGTCGATCAGCGAGCACCCGTCGGCGCCAGCGGCGGCGACGCACGCCTCGGCCGCCTCGGCCGACTCCCGGATGACGGTGAGGATCGTGCCCTCGACCGGACGGGGCACCGCGCCGTAGGCGCCGTCGGACGCCGCCCGCAGCGCCACTGCCAGCGTCGGCCCGTCGAGCCCGCCCGCCTCGGCGACGCTCACGGCCACGCCGCGGAGGATCCCCGACAGGAGGACGCCGCTGTTGCCCCGGGCGCCCATCAGCGAGCCGTGGCTGATCGCCTTGCAGGTCGAGGCCAGGTCGTCGTCGGCCCCCTCGAGCTCGCCGACCACCGACTCCAGGGTGAGGGCCATGTTCGTCCCCGTGTCGCCGTCGGGCACCGGGTAGACGTTGAGCCGGTTGACCAGCGCCTGGTGCGATCGGAGGGCGTCACGGAAGGCGGCCACCACGCGCCGGACCTCGTCGGCGCCGAGGGGGGTCGTCGTCATGGCGTCGGAGACTACGCGGTGGCCGCCCCATGACCTCCAGCCCTCGGGTTTGTGAGGCGCGGCCGGAGCCCGTAGCGTTGCCAGGTCCCCGGATGGTCCGAGACGACGAAGTGACGAGGTTCCTGGACGATGGCATCGACGTGTGAGGTCTGCGGCAAGAAGCCGTCGTTCGGCAAGAGCGTCAGCCACTCCCACCGTCGCACCAACCGGCGCTGGAACCCGAACATCCAGCGGGTGCGGGCCGTCGTCGGTGGCACCACCAAGCGGATCGACGTCTGCACCAGCTGCATCCGGGCCGGCAAGGTCACCAAGGCTGCCCGCATCAAGCGGCCGGTCGAGGCCTGAACCCGTCCTGACCAGCACGTTGCTCCAGATGGAAGGCCGGCCCAAACCGTCGGTACGGTGGTCCTCGTGCAAGGCGTGATCAAGTCCTACGACCCCGGGACGGGCGACGGGGTCGTCGTGCGCGACACCGACCTGGCCGATCTCGACCTGGCCCGCGGGGCCCTCGAGGGCTCGGTCTTCCGCATGCTGCGGCAGGGCCAGCGCGTCGTTTTCGATCTCGACGCCGAGGGGAGGGCGACCGCCCTCCGGCTCGGGTCCGAGGTCGACATGGGCACCCCCGGGTTCCCCCGCGAGGGCGTCCCGGTCGAGCCCCTGCCCGCCGGTTCGCTCCCCGACGACGCCCGACCGAGCGCTCTCGCCGACGAGAGCGCCATCGACAGCACTCCCACCAAGGTGGCCGACGACCCCTCGTCCTGAGGCCAACGTCCACCTCGACCCCTGGAGAACAACAGAATGACCGCCACCACCGGCAACCAGAAGCTCAAGGACTGGGTCGAGGAGTGGAAGGGGGTCTTCGGTGCCTCTGACGTGCACTGGTGCGACGGCTCCGCCGAGGAGTACGACGCCCTCTGCAAGCTGCTGGTCGACGGTGGGACCTTCAAGACGCTGAACGAGGCCAAGCGGCCCAACAGCTACCTCGCCCTGTCCGACCCCGGCGACGTGGCCCGGGTCGAGGACCGCACCTTCATCTGCTCCGAGGAGGAGATCGACGCCGGCCCCACCAACACCTGGCGGGCCCCGGCGGAGATGAAGGAGGAGCTGCTCGGGCACTTCACCGGCTCGATGAAGGGCCGGACGATGTACGTCGTCCCCTTCTCGATGGGCCCGCTCGGCTCCCCGATCGCCCACATCGGCGTCCAGCTGACCGACTCGCCCTACGTCGCCGTCAACATGCGGATCATGACCCGCATGGGCCAGGGCGCCCTCGACGTCCTCGGTGACGGCGAGTGGGTCCGCTGCCTGCACTCGGTCGGCTACCCGCTCGAGCTGTCCGACGGCACCACCCGTCCCGACGTCCCGTGGCCCTGCGACGCCGACAACAAGTACATCTCGCACTTCCCGGCCACCAACGAGATCTGGAGCTACGGCTCGGGCTACGGCGGAAATGCTCTTCTCGGGAAGAAGTGCTTCGCCCTCCGCATCGCCTCGACCATGGCCCGCGACGAGGGCTGGATGGCCGAGCACATGCTCATCGTCGGCGTCACCAACCCCGAGGGGGTGAAGCGCTACATCGCGGCGGCCTTCCCGTCGGCCTGCGGCAAGACCAACATGGCCATGCTCGTGCCGACGCTGCCGGGCTGGACCTGCGAGACCGTCGGCGACGACATCGCCTGGATGAAGCACGGCCCCGACGGCCGCCTCTACGCCATCAACCCGGAGGCCGGCTTCTTCGGCGTCGCCCCCGGCACCGGCGAGAAGACGAACAAGAACGCCGTGGAGACCCTCCACGCCAACTGCATCTACACGAACGTGGCCGAGACCGACGACGGCGACGTCTGGTGGGAGGGCCTGACCGAGGACGCCCCGGCCCACGCCATCGACTGGAAGGGCAACGACTGGACGCCCGAGTCGGCGACGCCCGCCGCCCACCCGAACGCCCGCTTCACCGCCCCGGCGTCGCAGTGCCCGTCGATCGCCCCCGAGTGGGAGGACCCGGCCGGCGTGCCGATCTCGGCGATCCTCTTCGGCGGCCGCCGCGCCACCAACGTCCCGCTGGTGACCGAGGCCTTCGACTGGCAGCAGGGCACCTTCCTCGGCTCGATCATGAGCTCGGAGAAGACGGCCGCCGCCGCCGGCACCATCGGCGAGGTCCGCTTCGACCCCTTCGCCATGCTCCCCTTCATGGGCTACAACGCCGGCGACTACATGAAGCACTGGCTCGACATCGGTGACGCCACCGACACCGACAAGCTGCCCAAGCTGTACTGGGTCAACTGGTTCCGCAAGGGCGAGGACGGCTCGTTCCTGTGGCCCGGCTTCGGTGAGAACAGCCGGGTGCTCAAGTGGGTCTTCGAGCGCCTGGAGGGCACCGCCGACGCCGTCGACACCGCCATCGGCCGGGTCCCGACGCCGGGCTCGCTCGACACCAGCGGCCTCGACGTGGGCGACGACACCGTCGCCGAGCTGCTCAAGGTCGACAACGACGCCTGGCGGGGCGAGATCCCGCTGATCGAGGAGCACTTCGCCTTCATCGGCGAGCGCCTCCCCCAGGAGATGGCCGACGAGCTCCGCGAGCTCGAGAAGCGCCTCGCCGACTGACGAACCCGCGCTCCCGCCCGGCTACGTGCTGGGCGGGAGGTAGCCGGGGAGCAGGCCGCGCTCCTGGAAGGCGACGACGATCCGGCAGATCTCGGTGAGGTAGCCGGGCCGGGTCAGGTCGCCCTGCTCGTGGCGCACCCGCACGTCGTGGAGCACCGCCTCCACCAGGCAGTCGACCAGCTCGCCGAAGACCTTGTCGCCCACGCCCGGGTCGCTGTCGACCAGCGGCAGCAGGCTGAGGACGTCGTCCATCTGCCGATCGAGGGCGGGGGGCAGGGTGGAGATCTCGGCCACGCTGCGAGGTTCGACGTCGACGTGCGGTGGTCCTGCGCCCCTCGCCGGGACCACCCGACCGGGTCCCCTGTAACCTCCGCCGAGCCCCATCACTGCCCCGTCCCGAGGAGCGACCCGTGGCCGTCAGCGCCTACATCCTGATCCAGACCGAGGTCGGCAAGGCGGCCCAGGTGGCCGAGGAGGTCGCCCGGATCCCGGGGATCACCTCCGCCGAGGGCGTCACCGGCAGCTACGACGTCATCGCCCGGGCCGAGGCCGAGACGGTCGACGACCTGGGGAAGATGGTCGTCTCCCGGGTCCAGCTGGTCGAGGGCATCACCCGCACCGTCACCTGCCCGGTGGTCCACCTCTGACCCCCGTTCTGTCAGTCCTGGTCCCCCTCTTCGGGGGATGAGGACTGACAGAACGGC
>JBQGCF010000286.1:0-3868 GCA_052038315.1 Iamia sp. | reverse complement strand
CTCGAGGTCCTCGGCGTAGCTGGCGTCGTCCTGGACCTGGGTGAGCAGCCCCTTCACCTGGCCCCAGTCGATGCCGGTGCCCTCGCCCTGGACCTGGCCGGTGCGCCCGTCGACCAGCACGAAGTAGGGCGAGCCGGGGATGTCGTAGGCCTCCCAGGCGCTGGTGTCCATCACGACCGGGACCGACGAGGGGGCGACCCGGGCGATGGCCGCCGGGCTCTCCTGGTCCGGGCCCTTGGTGACGATCACCGGGCGGACGTCGCGGGGCAGGCCCAGCTTCTGCGGCTTCTGGAAGGCGTCCCAGAAGCGCTGGCAGGTGAGGCACGACCCGGACAGGAAGGCGACGAGCGTGCGGTGCTCGACGCCGGTGACCCGGATGGTGAGGGCGTCGTCGTCGATCCCCACGCCCACCAGGTCGCGGCTCTCGGTGAAGCCCTCGCGCTCGGGCGGCGACTGGACCTGCGGGAAGGTGCGGACCTCGTCGCGGCTGACCGTGCGGGGGCCGGTGGCCCGGCCGGTCGAGGCGCGCCCGCCGGTGGCGCCGGCCGCCCGGGGCGTGGCCCCCTCCTCCAACCCGCCGTCGAGGTCGTGGAGCCGACGGAGGATGTCGGCGTGGCTGCGGAGCAGCCCGAGGACGAGCAGGGTCAGCACGGCCACGGCGACGGCCAGGACGGCGACGACGGCGGCCATCAGCAGGGACGCGCAGCGGGCCGCCGGAGGCGCAGCGCGGGGGATCGGGTCAGCACGACCGGGCCACCGTAGGCGATGCGCTGCGCTCGGTGGCGCCCCTCACCCGTCCGAGCGAGCGGTCCACGCCCCACCATCCGAAATTGCGACCCTGAGCGGGCGAGGAGCCCGCTCAGGGTCGCAATCTTGGATGGTCAGGTGGTCGTGAGGGCCCGGACGGCGGCCAGATCGGTGAGCACGGCCCGGACGCCGGCCGCCGCGACCAGGGCCACGGCGACGACGGCGACGGTGGGACCGGCCGAGGCGTCGAGGGCCCCGGGCAGCCCGACGGCCCCGACCGCGGCGGCCGCCACCGCGGCGCCGGCCAGGAGGACGTTGACCACGACGTGGGTCCAGCCCACCGGGGCGGAGTCGTCGCCGAAGCAGCCGCAGTCGGCCACCTCGCCGGTGCGGGCGGCCCGGCGGACCTGCGCCGCGGTCACGCCGGCGAAGCTGAGGTAGAGGACGGCCACGGCGAGGGCGGCCACCCCGCCGAGCGCCAGCGCGGCCACCGCGCCGACGACCTCGAGCGCCCCGAGCAGCCGCACGACCGGGTCGGTCCCGGGCAGCCCGAGCCGGGCCATGGCCAGCCCGGTGGGCGCCGGGCGGCGCAGCTTGGCCACCCCGGCCGTCGCCAGCAGCACGGCGGCGACGACGAGCGGCCCGAGGGCGGGGGAGAGGGCGGCGATCACCACGCCCCTCACCATGCCAGTCGCGGACCACCCCACCGGTACAGTGGTCGCCCTCATGCAGTCCACCGTCGAGCCCGCCGAGGGCAACAAGGTCAAGCTCCGCGTCGAGGTCCCCGAGGACGTCTTCGAGCGAGAGGTCGACGCCGCCTTCAAGCGCATGGCGCGCGAGGTCAGGCTCCCCGGGTTCCGGCCCGGCAAGGTGCCCCGCAAGGTGCTCGAGGCCCGGGTGGGCACCGAGGCCGCCCGGAACGACGCCCTCCAGCACGCCCTGCCCGAGTACTACGCCGCTGCCCTCGCCGAGCACGAGGTCGACGCCATCGCCCCGCCGGAGATCGAGATCACCGGTGGCGAGGACGAGGGCGACGTCACCTTCGACGCCGTGGTCGAGGTCCGGCCCGAGGTCCAGGTCGGCGGGTACGCCTCGCTGCGGGTCGTCATCGACTCGCCCGAGCCCAGCGACGAGGACGTCGACGAGCGGGTCGAGCACCTCCGCGAGCAGTTCTCCACCCTCGCCGAGGTCGAGCGGCCGGCCGCCGAGGGCGACACCGTCACCATCGACATCAGCGGCGCCCGCGACGGCGAGCCCCTCGACGGCCTCACCGCCGAGGGCTACCAGTACCGGGTCGGCGCCGGCACGATCGTCCCCGAGCTCGACGACGAGCTGCGCGGCGCCAAGGCCGGCGCCACGCTGACCTTCACCGCCGACCACCCCCAGGAGGGGGAGGACCCGGTCGACTTCACCGTCGAGCTGAAGGAGGTCCGCGAGACGGTCCTGCCCGACCTCGACGACGCCTTCGCCGCCGAGGCCTCCGAGTTCTCCACCGTCGAGGAGCTGCGCGAGGACCTCCGCACCCGCCTCGCCACCGTCAAGGCCTCGCAGGCCCAGATGGCGGTGCGGGAGGGCACGGCCGACGAGCTGGCCAAGCTGGTCGACGCCGAGCCGCCCGAGGCGCTGATCGAGACCGAGATGCAGACCCGCCTCCAGGACCTCGCCCTCCGCCTCCGGGCCCAGGGCATCGAGCTGGCCCAGTACCTCCAGCTCACCGGGCAGGATCCCGACGCCTTCCGCGTGGAGCTGCGCGTGGCCGCCCAGCGCTCGGTCGGGGTCGACCGGGCCCTGCGGGCGGTGGCCACCGCCGTGGGGATCGAGGTCGACGACGACGACCTCGACGCCGAGATCGAGGCGGTCGCCGCCCGGGTCGGCCAGCCGGCCAAGACGGTCCGCCAGCAGTTCGAGCGCAACTCCCAGATGCCGTTGGTACGCTCCGACGTGCGCACCCGCAAGGCCATGGACTGGGTGCTGGAGCACATCGAGGTCGTCGACCGCGACGGCACCACGCTCGACGTGCAGGCCCTCCTCGATGGCGAGGACGACCACGATCACGACCACCACGACCATGGCCACGATCACGACCACGGTCACGATCACGACCACGGGTCGGACGAGACCGACGACCCCGACGACCAGGACAGCTCATGGACCCGGCCTACACCTACCTCGTCCCCAACGTCATCGAGCAGACGAACAGGGGGGAGCGCTACTCCGACCTCTACTCGCGGCTGCTGCGGGACAACATCATCTTCCTGGGCACGCCCATCGACGACACGATCGCCAACCTGGTGTCGGCGCAGCTGCTGCACCTGGAGTCGGAGAACCCCGACAAGGACATCAACATCTACATCAACAGCCCCGGTGGTGACATCACGGCGCTGTTCGCGATCTACGACACGATGCAGTACGTCAAGCCCGACATCGCCACGATCTGCTTCGGGCAGGCCGCCTCGGCCGCCGCGGTGCTGCTGGCGGCGGGCACGCCGGGCAAGCGCATGGCGCTCCCGCACGCCCGGGTGCTGCTCCACCAGCCGTGGGGGAGCGGTGGCGGCCAGGCGTCCGACATCGAGATCCAGGCCCGCGAGATCATGCGGATGCGGGACCTCCTCAACGAGATCCTGGCCCGCCACAGCGGCCAGGACATCGAGAAGATCCAGCGCGACACCGACCGCGACTTCGTGCGGTCCGCGCCCGAGGCCCAGCAGTACGGCATCATCGACGAGGTGATCGCCTCTCGCGACATCGTCGACCGCAGCGGCCCGATCACGGCGGCGAGCTAGCGCTCCCGCGAGTCCTGACCCACCCGACCACAGACCGACAGGGGATCCCCGGTGGCCAAGTTCGGAGAAGGCGGCGAGCTCCTCAAGTGCTCGTTCTGCGGCAAGTCGCAGAAGCAGGTCAAGAAGCTCATCGCGGGACCCAGCGTCTACATCTGCGACGAGTGCATCGACCTGTGCAACGAGATCATCGAGGAGGAGCTGTCGGAGGGCGCCGACCTCACCCTCGAGGACCTGCCCAAGCCCCGTGAGATCTTCGAGTTCCTGAACGACTTCATCATCGGGCAGGAGCAGGCCAAGAAGATCCTCTCGGTCGCCGTCTACAACCACTACAAGCGGGT
>JBQGCF010000285.1:0-3699 GCA_052038315.1 Iamia sp. | reverse complement strand
AGGCCGGGACGAGACCGGGGCTCCACCCGGCCAGCTCCTCGACCGAGATCTCGCGGTCGCCGACCGAGACGATGCCACCGAGTCCCGACGCCGCCAGCTCGGGCGGGCTCAGACGGGCCCGGACCAGGGCGTCGATGGCCGCCCGGACGGGTCCGGCCACCTCGGGCGCCAGGCCGTGGACCACGGTCATGCGGGGGTTGAGGTCGACGGCCCAGGGCTGGGGCCGGGAGCCGGTCAGGCGCAGGATCTTCACGGGTTGCTCCTCAGGCGACCGGGATGCGCTGCACCCCGTCGCCGTCGTCGTCCGGGCCCTCGCCGGCGGCACCACGGTCGGTCCCGGCGGCGCGGGCGGCGCGCGCCCCGGCACCGCTGGCGGCGCGCACGACGGAGCCGAGTCGCTCCACCATCTCGGGATCGTTCACCAGGGCCTCCGCGACGTCGAGGAGGGCGCGGGTGGCGTCGATCGCCTCCCGCGCCGCGGCTTGCAGGGCGTCGACCCCGGGGGGCCGACCCTGCTCTTGTCGGTCGGACGGGTCCCCTTCTTGAGTCACGGCCTCTTCACCTCCTCCCGGGCGAACGTGACCGCCAGCGTGCCGTCGCGGAGCCGGGCGCCGGCGACCGAGCGCCGCTGCAGCGAGTCCGGGAGCACGATCGACCGGCGGTAGGGGCCGACGGTGACGATCAGCTCGTCGCCGTGCCGGCCCAGGTCGAGCTCGTCGTGGTCGGCGAAGGGCAGGTCGAGGCGGAGCACGACGTCGTCCCCGTCGGCCTCGATGCGCAGCGGCCGCCCGTCGTGCATCCGGTCGGCCGGGTCCCGCTCGCCGTACAGGGCTGCGCCGAAGGCCCGCAGCCGGTCGAGCCCGACGACCTCCTGCTCGGCCAGGTCGGACCGCAGGATCGGGAGGGGCGCGAAGCCCTCCTCGATGGCGGTCAGGTGCTCGGCGTGGCTGGCCTTCCAGCGGTCGAACCAGGGGTCGGCGATGTCGTCGGGCAGCAGGCGGTTGGCCACCACCGCGTCGACCCCGTAGCCGAAGAGGCTCAGGTACGTGGCGGTGCGGCGGGCCTCGGCCACCACCATCCGCTCCGGGTTGACGACCAGGCGGACGCTGGTGCGCTCGGTGTCGGCCAGGATCTCCTTGACCCCGTCGAGACGGGCGTAGAAGCGCTCGGCCGAGCCGAAGACGGCGTCGCCGGCCACCGGCAGCTTGGTCACCTTGCTCAGCACCGGCGCCGCGACCCGGTGGAGGCGGCGGCTGGTCGGGAAGACCCGCTCCATGTACCAGCGGAGGACGTCGGGCAACGACAGCAGGCGGATCGTCTCGGCGGTCGGGGCGCAGTCGACGACGATCACGTCCCACTCGCCGCCGTCGGCGTAGGCCTTGATGTCGACCAGCCCGAAGACCTCCTCCAGCCCGGGCAGCAGGGCCAGCTCCTCGGCCTCGACGCCGTCGACGCCGGCCCACTCGAAGACGTCGACCAGCCAGCCCTGGATGTCGCCCCAGGCCTCCTCCAGCCGCTCCCGGGCGTCGAGCTGCTGGCCCCAGAGGCCGTCGACGACGGGCGTCGGACGGGTGCCCAGCTCGACGTCGAGCGAGTCGGCCAGCGAGTGGGCCGGGTCGGTCGACAGGACGATCGTGCGGGCGCCGGCGTCGGCGCAGCGGACCGCGGTGGCGGCGGCGACCGTGGTCTTGCCGACCCCGCCCTTGCCCGTGAAGAGCAGGGTGCGGCCGGTCACCCGCGCCGCCTGGGCAGCTCGCTGCGCTCGCTCACCCCTCGACTCTCGCCTTGAGGGCGGGCAGCGCGGTGTGGGTGATCTTGTGGGCGGTGCGGCGCTTGACGAAGCCGGGCACCGGGATGATCAGCTCGACGGCCAGCTCGTAGGCCACGTCGGTGGTGCCGTCGCCGTTGTCGACCAGGTCGTAGTGGCCGTCCAGCTTGCGGGTCACGTCCCCGCTGACCTGGTGCCACGCCAGCCGCCCGGCCTGCGAGTGGTCGTAGGCCAGCGTGTACTGCGTGCTGTAGCCGAAGCCGGCGGCCCGGAAGCGGGCCATGGTGACGAGGCCGTCGCCGTCACGGGCCAGCACCGTCGCCTCCTTCAGGTCCGAGGCCCACGTCGGGTACGCCTCGATGTCCTGGAGCACGGCGAGGACCTCGTCCGCCGACGCCGCGATGGTGGTGCTCTGGCGGACCGAATCAGCCATGGCCAGAGTCTGGCCCATGGGACCCGTCGGCTGCGCGTCGGCGGGGCGGGAAGGTGCCGTGGCGGGCGCCCCACAGCCCGGCCAGGCCGAGCGACCAGACCGGCGCCAGTACGGCGAAGGCGGTGAACGGGCGGGCCACGGCGACGCCGAGGGGCACCATCGACTGCACCGCCACCGAGGCCAGCATCACCGCCTGGACCCGCCGGGGCGCGCAGCCCTCGAGGAAGAAGAGGCCGCCGACGCCGATCTCCTCGGTCCGGCTCCGCTCCACGGCGAGGAAGAAGGCCCAGAGGAAGAAGCCGCACCCGACGACCAGCAGGACGAGGGCCGGTCCGGCCGACAGCCAGTAGTCGTTCCGATCACCGGTCAGGGCGTTGGCCACCGAGGTCACGCAGGTGACGAGGGTGCCGGCCCACGACAGGCGGATCAGCGTCCGGCCGGCCCGGGCCGGGACGTCGCCGTCGGCCGCCCGGCCCCGCTCCCAGGGCCGCTCCCGGCTCATGCCGCCCCCCGGACGGCGGGGAGGCGGAGCCGGCCGCGATGGTCGACCTCGGTGGCGACCGGGGTGGCCACGCCGGCGGTGGCCACGTCGCCGCCGTGGACGACCACCGGCGGGCCGACCTCGACGGTGCGACCGGGCAGCGGCCGGCCCCACGGCTCGGCCGGGGCGGGCCGGGCCCGCGAGCCCGAGGCGATCGGCGCCGGGACGGCCGGGTCGATCCAGGTGGCGACGACCGGGATGCCGGCCGCCTCCAGGTCCCGCCCGGTGGCCACGCCGAGCGGCCCGAGGCAGACCCCCAGCGCGAGGGCGTCGAGCCCGGTGGCCCGGCGCAGGCGCTCGCCGGCCCGGCGCTCGGCGACGGTGCGCCCGGCCCGCCCCCAGCGCCCGGTGACCTCCCCGGCGACCAGGGCCCGGCCCCGGCGCAGGAGCGCCGTCCCGGCCCGGCTGCGACCGGCCTCGTCCCGCACCGCGCCCACCAGCCCGTCCCACATCGCCCCGTCCCCCACCACGACCCGCGCCCGCCTCGCCCCCGAACTCGGGGGAGATGGCGACAGGTTTCGGGCG
Source organism: Iamia sp. (assembly GCA_052038315.1). Taxonomy (GTDB): domain Bacteria; phylum Actinomycetota; class Acidimicrobiia; order Acidimicrobiales; family Iamiaceae; genus Iamia. Next base: position 432 of record JBQGCF010000285.1, on the reverse strand, counting down.
CTTTCTCCCCCGAGTTCGCCGGTGACGAGGGTGGCGCCGGCCGTGGCGGGCCACCAGCGGCCGACCAGGGCGGCGGCGACGGGGCCGGCGGTGGGCTCGTGGCCCGGTGCCGGGGCGGCGACGACGCCGGGGCCGTCGGGGACGGCCGGACCGAGCCAGGCAGCGACGCTGCGCACCGCCCACAGGGCCTGGGCGTGGGTGACGACGAGGCCGTCGCCCAGCAGGGCCACGTCGCCGGGCTCGACGGCGGCGAGCCGCTCCTCGTGGGCCGCCGGCCGGTGCCGGTCGAGGGCGGCCCCGTCGCCGAGCCGGACCCGGATCGCCGCCCCGGGCCGGACACCCGCCTCGACCAGGCCCAGGGCCAGGGTGCGGGCGTCGTCGGCGAGGGCCGACCAGCGACGGCCCGACGCCCCGGCCGGGCTGTCGCCATGG
>JBQGCF010000284.1:0-34854 GCA_052038315.1 Iamia sp. | reverse complement strand
GGGGCGAGGCGTGTCCCCGGGCCGCCGCCGGCGGGGCGGGCGAGCGCGCCCCCGCGGAGGAGCTGGAGGCCAGCCTGGCCGCCATCGAGGCCTCGGAGCTGAACGCCTGGTCGTTCCTGGACCCCGAGGGCGCCCGCGCCGCGGCGGCGACCGCCGACACCTCGCTGCCGTTCGGGGGCGTGCCCGTCGGGATCAAGGAGCTGGAGAAGGTGGAGGGGTGGCCCGACACCGAGGCCTCGCTCGTCTTCGCCGACCGGATCGGCGCCCACACCGGGACGATGCTCCAGCGCCTGCGCGCCGCGGGTGGCGCCACCTTCGTGGGCCAGACGACCGCCAGCGAGTTCGGCGGCCTCAACATCTCGATCACCAAGGAGAACGGGATCACCCACAACCCGTGGCGGCACGGACAGACCGCGGGTGGCTCGTCCGGCGGGTCGGCGGCCGCCGTCGCCGGTGGGCTGGTGCCGATCGCCAGCGGCGGCGACGGGGGCGGGTCGATCCGCATCCCGGCCGGGTTCAACGGCCTCGTCGGCATGAAGGGCACGGCAGGGCGGATCCCCCGAGGCCCGCACATGCTCGTCCACCCGATGACGGTGGTGATCGGCTGTCTGGCCCGGTCGATCCGTGACGTCGCCCGCTGGTACGACGTCACCTCCGGCTACGACTCGCGCGACCCCTACTCCCTCCCTCGGATCGACGGCTGGGAGCGGGACCTCGGCACCCACGACCTCCGCGGGCTCCGGGTGGCCATCGCCCCCACGCTGGGCGCGGCCGTGGTCGCCGACGGCGTGCAGGAGCGGGTGGTGGCCGCCGGCGAGGCCCTGGCCCGCGACGCCGGGCTGACCGTCGTCGACGTCGACATCGCGATGCCGACCCTCGACGTGGCCTGGGCCCTGGGCAACCTGGTCGGTCTGAAGATGGAGCTGGGCGATCTCTGGCCCGGCTGCAAGGACGACCTCACCAAGGAGATCGCCTTCGGTCTGGAGATGGCCGAGGGCATGGTGGACCTGGCTTCCTCGGCGCGCGGCGAGGCGGCGCGCACGATGTGCAACGAGGCGATGGCGGACGTCTTCGACCAGGTCGACCTGGTCATCTGCGCCACCAATCCGGACGTGGCGTTCCCGGCCCACGTCTCGTCCAACAACCGTGTCGCCGGCCAGCGCGTCGAGCTCGGCAACAACGGGGCGCTGACCATACCCGCCAACATCAGCGGCAACCCTGCGATCTCGATCCCGATCGAACCCCTCGACGGGCTGCCCGTGGGCATGCAGGTCATCGGCCGCCACCATGCCGACGCCCTCCTCCTCGACCTCGGCCTCGTCGTCGAGCGCACCAGCCCCTGGCCCCTCGTGGCCCCCGGCGCCCCCATCTGAGGGGCCCGCCGATCCGGCATCCCCGGCCTCCCCGGGGAATGCCAAGAGGCGAACAGGTGTTGCAGGAGATGCACCTCCCAGGTCTCTGACCAGGGACGATGCTTCACTGTCACACCCCCTCCCCATAGTGGTCCCCATGGCACGACAGCTCGACCTCCTCCCCCCGGTCGACCCGGACTGGCGCATCGACGACGCGACCCGCGAGGCCGGTCGCCGAGGCATCGCCAAGGCACGCGCCGCGCTCGCCGAGGCACGCGCCCGGGCCGATCGGGACCACCAGCACCGCACCGCCGCCTGATCCCCGCCGGCCACCTGGTCACGCCCTCCAGGGCCGCCAGGCGGCCACCCATCCCATCCGGCGACGCCCCCCGGAGCCCGTCACGTGCGCCGGCCCACCCCGGGCCGCCGGCCCGCCCACCCAGGGCCCGTCCCGGGCGGCGGCTCGGTCCGTACCCTGAACCCCGATCATGAGCTCGCCCGACCCCGCCACCGACGTCCGCCCCGAGCTGCTCGCCGCCCTGCTCGATCGCCGCAGCACCGCCTCCCTCGTCGAGCCGGGTCCCAGCCCGGCCCAGATCGACACCCTCCTCCGCGCCGCCACCACCGCCCCCGACCACGGCCGGATCCGCCCCTGGCGCTTCGTCGTCGTCAGCGGCGACGCCCGCCACCGCTTCGCCGACGCGCTGGAGGACGGCGGCCTCGCCCGCAACCCCGACCTCCCCGACACCGGCCGGGAGAAGCTGCGGTCGAAGGCCTTCGTCGCCCCCACCCTGATCGCCGTCGTGGCCGCTCCCCGACCGCACAAGGTCGAGCGCTGGGAGCAGGTCGCCTCGGCCGCCTGCACCGGCTACGCCATCGTCGTCGCCGCCCACGCCCTCGGCCTGGGCGCCATGTGGAAGGGCCTGGGCGCCATGTGGAAGAGCGTCCCGTTCCGGACCGGCCCCCGCCTCGGCGAGGTGCTGGGCATGGCGCCCGACGACGAGCTGCTCGGCTGGGTCCTCGTCGGCACCCCCGCCGACCCCGCGTCGACGACCGGCCGGCCGGAGCCCGACCTCACCGGCCTGGCCTTCCACCTCGACCCCGACGGCGGCCTCGCTCCGCACCGGGACGCGACCTCCGCGCCGGGCGGCACACTGCGGCCATGACCCGCTGCACCCACCTCGACACCATCGTCGCCGTGACCCCGTCCTCGGAGGGCTGCGAGGACTGCCTCGCCGCCGGCCGGCACGACTGGGTCCACCTGCGGGTCTGCCAGGGCTGCGGCCACGTCGGCTGCTGCGACAGCTCCCCGGCCAAGCACGCCACCGCCCACCACCGGGCCGAGGCCCACCCGATCGTCCGCTCGTACGAGCCGGGCGAGAGCTGGTTCTGGTGCTACGTCGACGAGGCCGGCTTCGAGCTGGCCGACGCCCCGCCCGCCCCCTCCCACCCCTGACCTCGCCGGTCCGGCAGCAGCTCGTCGACCGCCCGGTGGCTGCGGCGCCGGCCGGGGACGGACGGTAGGTTCGCCCCATGGCTGATGTCGTGATCGTCGAGGCCGTGCGCACCCCCGTGGGCCGGCGCAACGGTGCCCTCTCCTCCGTCCACCCCGCCGACCTGCTGGGCACGGCCCTCACCGCCCTGGTCGAGCGCTCGGGAATCGACCCGGCCGCCGTCGAGCAGGTCGTCGGCGGTTGCGTCAGCCAGGTGGGCGAGCAGTCGTTCAACACGACCCGGACGGCGTGGCTGTCCGCCGGCCTGCCCCTCGAGACCGCCGCCACCACGGTCGACACCCAGTGCGGCTCGTCCCAGCAGGCGACCAACCTGGCCACCAGCCTGGTCGGCTCCGGTGTGGCCGACGTGGCCGTGGCCTGCGGCGTCGAGCTGATGAGCCGCATCCCGATCGGGTCCAACTCGTCCAAGAAGCTGGGCCTGGGCGTGCCCATCCCCAAGGCCTACTTCGGCCAGTACGAGTTCACCTCCCAGTTCGAGGGGGCCGAGCGCATCGCCGAGAAGTGGGGCATCAGCCGGGACGACACCGACGCCTTCGGCCTCCGCTCCCAGACCCTCGCCGCCCAGGCGTGGGAGGAGGGGCGCTTCGGCACCCAGATCGTCGAGGTCGACGCGCCCGACGTCGACGAGGAGGGCAAGCCCCTCGACTCGACCCACCACGTCGCCCGTGACGAGGGCCTGCGGGAGACGACCCTCGAGAAGCTGGGCACCCTCAAGCCGGTGGCCCGGGAGGACGGCGTCCACACCGCGGGCTCCAGCTCCCAGATCTCCGACGGCGCCGCCGCCCTGCTGCTCATGACCGCCGAGAAGGCCGCCGAGCTGGGGCTGCGGGCCCGGGCCCGGGTCGTGGACACCTGCCTGGTGGGCGTCGATCCCGTCCTCATGCTCACCGGCCCGATCGACGCCACCCAGCGGCTGGTCGAGCGGACCGGCATCGGCGTCGACCAGATCGACGTCTTCGAGGTCAACGAGGCCTTCGCCTCGGTGGTGCTGGCCTGGCAGAAGGAGCTCGGCGTCGACCCGGATCGGGTCAACCCCAACGGCGGCGCCATCGCCCTGGGCCACCCGCTCGGCGCCACCGGGTCGGTGCTGGTCACCAAGGCCCTCCACGAGCTGGAGCGCACCGGCGGACGGTACGGCCTGGTGTCGATGTGCTGCGGTGGCGGCCTCGGCACCGGCACGCTGATCGAGCGCCTGGACTGACGGGGCCGCCCGTTCGGGCGTGTCCCCGGGCACGCCGGGGGTAGGGGGCTCGTCGTCCCCCACCCCTGGAGCCCGTCGTGACCATCGCCATCATCGCCGCCGTCTGCGTCCTCCTCCTGGCCCTGGCCTTCCTCGCGCCGAGGCTGTCCCGTCACCCGCAGCGGGGCGTCGACGGCACGCTCGGCGTCGCCCAGCGGGCCGGGGGCAAGGCGCCCGGCCCCATCGGACGCCTGCTCTCCAAGCAGTTCGGCACCTCCCGCCGGGCGACGAACAAGAGCGCCTCGCTGGGTCGCAAGGCGCGCAGCCACCTCGGCGCCTGAGCCACCCCGCTTCGCTGTCACAGGGGTGGCGTAGGGTCCATCCCGAACGAGCCGACGCTCGGACCGCGGCCCCGGCCGCCATCGTCGGCGGTGCCCCTGCGCCGCCACCGACCCCGTCATCGGGAGGTCCCTCGTGCGTCGCGCCCGTCACCTGCTCACCCTGTTGTCCATCGTCCTCGCCGCCGGCCTCGGCGGGTCCGGCTGCACGCTCGTCCGATCCGGGAGCCGGTCCGACGCGCCCGGTCGGGCCACCGTCGTGCGGGTGGTCGACGGCGACACCGTTGACCTCCGGGTCGGGCGCCGGGACGAGACCGCCCGGCTGCTCGGCATCGACACCCCCGAGACGGTCGACCCGGGTGCGCCGGTCGGCTGCTTCGGACCCGAGGCGTCGGCCCGCACCAAGGAGCTCCTCCCCCGGGGCACCACCGTCGACCTGGCTCGTGACGTCGAGTCCCGCGACCGCTACGGCCGGTTGCTCGTCTACGTCACCCGTGCTCGCGACGACCTCTTCGTCAACCGGTCGCTCCTGGCCGACGGGTTCGCCCGCCCGCTGTCGATCGCACCCAACGAGGCCCACCGGGCCGAGCTGGCCCGGGCCGCGGCCGAGGCCCGGGCCAACGGTCGGGGCTTGTGGGGCGCGTGCCCGCCCGACGGGTAGCGTCATCCCCTGTGACGAGCCTCGCCGAGCGCCTCGGGTACCGCGCCGACGACCGGGTGGTCATCATCAACTGCGACGACCTGGGGTCCTCCCAGTCGGCCAACGAGGCGGTGTACCGGGCCCTGCGCGACGGCGTGGCCAGCAGCGCGACCCTGATGGTGCCGGCCCCGTGGGCCCGGCACGCGGCCTCGGAGTACCGGGGCGAGGACGTCGGGGTCCACCTGACCCTCAACTCCGAGTGGGACCTCTACCGCTGGGGCCCGATCACCCGCGCCCCGTCGCTGCTCGACGGTGACGGGGGCTTCCCCCGCACGGTGACCGACGTCTGGGACCACGCCGACATGGACGAGGTCTGGCGGGAGCTGAGCGCCCAGGTGGAGCGGGCCATCCTCTGGGGCTTCGACGTCACCCACCTCGACAGCCACATGGGCACGCTCCAGCTGCGGGCCGAGTTCTTCGACGTCTACCTCGACCTCGCCGTCGAGTACGCCCTGCCGCTCCGCCTGTCCGGGGCCTCGACCCAGGCCGCCGTCGGCTTCCCCTTCCGCGACCGGGCCGACGAGGAGGGGGTCGTCGCCCCCGACCACTTCGTCCGGGTCGCCGGCGTCGGCAGCCGATCGTCGATCCTCGCCGCCATGGACGCCCTCCGCCCCGGCGTCACCGAGATGTACGTCCACCCCGCCGTCGACACCCCCGAGCTGCGGGCCCACGCGCCCGACTGGGAGGGCCGGGTCGACGACCTCGACCTGGTGTCCGGCGTCGGTGTCCTGGCCGAGCGCCTCCGCCAGGCCGGCGCCCACGTCATCGGCTACCGGCCGCTGCGCGAGCTCCAGCGCGCCGGCTGAGCCCCGGGCCTGGCCGGCCTCAGTCGAGACCGGCGAAGAGGTCGGTCTCGGGGAGCGGGGCGTCGACGGTCGAGAAGGCCCGGATGTAGTCCTCGTAGGGGTGGATCGTCTCGGCCACCTCCTCGGGCAGCCCGAACCAGAAGGGCGACGTCGGGTCGATCTGGGTGGCGTGGGCCCGCAACGCCGCCGACTTCACCGCGTAGAGCCCGTCGACGTCGATGCTGGTGGTGATCCGGTGGTCCTGCGACTCGCGGGCGAACCACTCCTCGGAGTACGGCGACTCGAGCCCCTGCTCGACGAAGGCGGCGTGGGTGGCCTCGAGCCGCTTGCGCGACCACACCGACCAGTAGACCTTGGCGACCTGCCAGGGCTCCCCGGCATCGGGGTAGGCGTCCGGGTCGGCGGCGGCGGGGATGGCGGCCATGGTGACGTCGTGGACCCGCAGGTGGTCGGGGTGCGGGTAGCCGGACTGGTCGTCGCCGTAGGTCAGCACGACCTGGGGCCGCTCCCGCCGGATGATGGTGACGAGGCGCTCGACGGCCTCGTCGAGCGGGGCCCGGGCGAAGCAGCGCGGGTCAGCGTTCTCGGGGCTGTCGGGCATGCCCGAGTCCCGGTAGCCGAGCAGGACGACCTCGTCGTAGCCGATGACCTCGACGGCCCGGGCCAGCTCCTCCATCCGGACCTCGGGCAGCCGCTCCCGGATCTCGGGCGTGTCCAGGGCCGGGTTGAGGATGTCGCCGGCCTCACCGCCCGTGCAGCAGACCAGCACCGTCCGGACCCCCGCCTCGTGGTAGCGGTGGACGGTGCCCGCTCCCTTGGACGACTCGTCGTCGGGGTGGGCGTGGACGCTCAGGAGGCAGCGGGGGTCGGTGGCCATCGTCGGCCCAACCTAGAGGGTCCCGGACCCGATCGGGCTCGGCATCGCCGGCCGAGCACCGGCTGCAGGCCGGCGGACTCCCGGTCGAGCCCAGGACGACCGCCAGCCGAGCGCCCCGTGGGCACCGGACGACCCCGGGGTGGACGCGACGGCCCCCCGGGGCGCCACCCCGGGGGTCCGTCGTCGAAGAGGCATCGGCACCATGGCCGCCGTCGGTGTGAAAGGGCCCGGTGGTCTCGAGGTGGCCATCGGCGATGAGGGGCCGGCGGTCCCGGCAGGTCGTCTCCTCCTCGTCGACACCCACGTCCGAACGCATCCGTGGGGTCCCTCGAACGGAACGGGTGGTGTCCTCAACTCTTCTGCTTTGTCAAGGTCAAGCCGGCGACTGCACCATCACCGACCCGGTGACTGACGTCACGATGCGCTTCCGAGCGGGCAGCGTCAACCCCGAACGTTCGCGCGGCGTCTGACCTAGGCCGATGCCGCTGCGGCGGCCTTGTCGACCTTGGCCGACTGGTACGCGGCGAAGCCCAGACCGATCACGCCGGGCACGAAGTAGATGCCCGTCCCGAGGTTGAAGACGACCGCGGCACCACCGGCGATGGCGCTCCACATGAGCGTCCGGCTCCGTGTCGGACGCAGGAGGGAGCGCACCGCGAAGAAGCAGATGATGACCGGCAGGGCGGCGATCATCACGACGAGGAAGATGCCGGGCGTCCCGAACTCCACGCCGCGCAGCTGCTCGAGCGACGACCGCTGGAGCTCCTCGACGGCATCGTCGATGTCACCGTCACGAGCGCCCTCGGCCTCGAGCTGGGAGCGCACGACCGTCTCGCCGTATCCGGTCAGGTCGGGCGACGGCCAGACCGGGAAGGCCAGCAGCGTCGCCGCCGAGACCAGGGCGATCAGGAACGCCAGCACCGTCGCCAGGCCACCGGGCTGGGCGGTGTACCGCACGATCTGGCCCCGGGGACCGGGACCGGCGTCGACCTCGACCACCTCGGACGGGATGCGGACCGGGCGGACGGGACGAGCCTCGCCGTCGCCGTCGGCCGGCTGGGGACGGGGCGGGAAGAGCTTGCCCATGATCCCGCTCGGAGCGGCGGCGGTGTCCTCGGCGGTGCGGCTGGGTCGGCCGGTGGCCGGCTTCGAGAGGTCGGTCTTGGCCGTCGTCCCCTTGCCACCGGAGCCGGCCTTGGCGCCGCTCCTGCCGGAGCGGGTCGGCACCTCCTCGGCCGTGCGGGACGGCCGGGCGGCGGCCCGCTTGGCCCCTTCGGTGCGCGCCTGGCGGTTCTGCCGCTCCTGGCGGTTGCGCGCCTGCCGGCGGCGCTTGGCCGCATCCTTGTCAGCGGGCACTGCTACACACTCCGGGGTGACGAGGGTCGGCCGGCGGTTTCACGGCCGCGAACCTAGTGAACCGCTCCTGTCCGCCCCCCACCGTGGGACCCGGGCGCGACTGAGCCGGGTGGGGGTCGGGATCGTCGTGGTGGCGGGGCTGGTCGGGCTGAGCGCCGGTTGCGGCGGGGGGCCCGATGCGTCGGTCGGGGTGGTCCGCCGGGGCGAGACGGTCGAGATCCGGGCCAAGGCGTGCGCCGACGGTGGCATCGTGCGGGCCGACCTCGTCGATCCGCTCGACCCCGAGCAGGCGGTGTGGTCGGCCGTCGCCACCGATCCGGGTGCGGCCGAGCGCACGCTCCCGGTCCGGGACGAGGTGCCCGGCTACCGGGTCGACGACCGGCGGATCGACGACGCCCTGCCCGATCGGCGCCTCCGGGTGCTGGTCGAGGGTCCCGACGGCGCCCGGTGGGGCGGGCCCCGGTTCACCCCGTCGGACCTCGAGGAGGGCGTGCTGCGCGTCGCCGGGCAGGACGTCGACCTGGCCGAGTGGGAGGCCGAGCCGGCCCGCTGCCCGCGGGTGACCCTGCTGGCCGCCCTGTCCGGCGGCATCGCCACCGCCCTGGTGGCCGGCGTGCTCTGGGTGGTCGTCCGGGGCCTGGCCCGCGCCGTCCGGCGCGACTGACCCGAGGGCTCAGCCGGCGAGCTGCTCGGCGGCGGCGGCGAGGAGGTCCTCGTCGACCACCGCGGTCTGGTCGGGAGCGGCGATGGACAGCAGCCACGACACCCGGTCGCCGACGCGGACCATGCCGGCCACCGCCGACGTCATGGAGTCGCCCGCCCGGGCGAGCAGGGCCTGGTCGCCGACCCCCTCGACGGTCTCGGCCTCGGTGCCGGTCTGGCAGGTCACCAGGGCGTCGCTCACCCCGGTGACGAAGGCCTCGGCCGTGGCCGCATCGGGGAAGCCGAGGACCGACTGCTGGAAGGCGCTGGAGTCAGGGCCCTCACCGGCCAGGAGGGCCTGGGCGGCCTGGTCGTCCCAGGTCTCCTCGAGGGTGACCTCCTCGCACAGGTCGGTGTCGAAGCTGCCGTCGCCGAGCGAGTCGTCGGCGGCGTAGCCGGTCCCGACGTCGGCCGGGTCGAGCAGCAGCTCGGCCAGGGGGCTGTCGTTGGGCGGCAGGTTGGGGCTGGTGGTCGACCCGCCCTCGCTGGTGGTGGGATCGTCGCTCGGAGCCTCGGTGGTCGACCCGCCGTCGGCTGTCGTGGTCGACCCGTCGCCGGCCTCGGTGGTCGATCCGTCCGTGCCGCCGTCGTCCGCCTCGGTGGTCGTCGTCGTCGCGCCGTCGTCGTCCCCGTCGTCCCCGCACCCGGCCAGGCCGACCGGGACGAGCAGGAGGAGGACGGTCAGGAGGAGTGTTCCGCGCCGGGTGATCATGGCCACACACTGACATGGATCGGCCTCATCGGAAGTCGCGGCTGCGCGCCGGGGCCTGGAGGTCGAGGGCCCAGATCCGCTCGGCGATCACGTTGGTCACGCCCTCGGCCCGCTCCAGCCGCCCCCGGACGAGCAGGGCCGGAGCCGAGGACGCCACCCTGCGATGGCGGGACCAGCAGCCCTTGGACACGACCACGTTGACCAGGCCGGTCTCGTCCTCCAGGTTCACGAAGATCGTGCCGCCGGCGGTGGCCGGGCGCTGGCGGTGGGTCACGACCCCGGCGACGAGCACCCGCACCCCCTCCGCCCGGGACACCGGCCCCGCCGCCCCGTCACCCCCACCCGCCCCGAACGGGGCCGCAGCGGGGGTCGTCCCGTCGTCCCAGAAGGTGGCCCGTGCTTCGGTGGCCTCCCTGATCCGGCTGGGTCGCCGTCCGGGTCCCGCACCTCGCCGCGACACGGCGGCCGTCGCTGGTCGAGGGCGGGGCCAGCCCCAGGAGGCCGACGTCACCACCGCCGAGCGCAGCCATCCCCCCGCCTCGATGGCGGCGGCCGGACCCGGCTCGGGGCCGGCGGCCACGAAGGCCGGCTCCACCCGGCGGACGCCGGCACGGTCGTCGTCCCGCTCCGGCCGACGTCCCGCCGGTCCCGCCCCGGACCGCCCCCGCCGCCCCGACGAGCCCGACGAGCCCGACGAGCCCGACAAGGCGGGGGACACCAGGGGACCCGGGGAGGACGGCGGGCCCGTCGAGGCCGAGGGGGCCGACAAGCCCGGGGACCCCGGGGAGGCCGACCGGCCCGACGAGGCCGAGGGGGCCGACGAGGGCGGGGGGCTTGACGAAAGGCCGCCGGTCTCCGCCAGGCGGACCACGTCGTCCTGGCGGGGGCCGAGGTCGAGGAGGTCGAGGTCGGCATCGAGGCCCACGTCGGCATCGGTGGCCGGGTGGGCGGCGCCGGGCCGAGGACCGACGGGGCCCGGGACGTGGGGCAGGTCCATGGCGGTGACGACGCCGAGGGCGGCCAGCTCCTCCCGCACGAACCGGGTGGGGTGGCCGTCGGCGCTGATGCTGGTGGCCCAGAGGTCCGCCGAGGCCTGCTCGGCCGGCGTCATCCCCGGCAGGGTCGGGGCCTCGGCGCCGGTGACGATGCCGGACAGGCGATCGGGCCGGGACTGGGCCACGGCCCCGACGGTCCACAGCGCCTGGCGCCGGCTGGCCCCGAAGCAGTCGAGCGCCCCCGCCGTGGCCAGCGCCTCCAGGGCGGTGAGCGACGCCCCGCTGCGCCGGGCCAGGTCCTCGGCGTCGGCGTAGGGCCGCTCGGGACCGTTCGGGCCGTCCGGCCACCGCCCCTCGGCGATGGTCCGGGCCAGGTCGTCGCCGACCCCCCGCACCGTCCCGAGCCCGAGGCGGACGGCCGGACCCCCCACGCCCCACACCTCGGGCGGGGCGCCGACCCACGACCGGGGCCCCGCCGGATCGACGCAGTCGACCTCGATGGTGGCGTCGACCTCCGAGGCGTTGACGTCGGGCCCCCGCACCGGGACCCCGTGGCGCCGGGCGTCGCGCACCAGCGAGTGGGGTGAGTAGAAGCCCATCGGCTGGGCGTTGAGGAGGCCGACGCAGAACGCCGCCGGCTGGTAGCGCTTCATCCACGACGAGGCGTAGACCAGGTAGGCGAAGCTGACCGAGTGGCTCTCGGGGAAGCCGTAGTTGGCGAAGGCGGCCAGCTTGTCCCACAGGTCCTCGGCCGTCTCCAGGGGGACCCCCCGGGCCTCGGCGCCAGCGCAGAACCGCTCGTGCAGCACCTCCATCCGCCGCTGGCTCCGCTTCGATCCCATGGCCTGGCGGAGCTGGTCGGACTCGGCGGCGCTGAACCCGGCCACGTCGATCGCCATCTGCATCAGCTGCTCCTGGAACAGGGGCACGCCGAGGGTCTTGGCCAGCGCCTTCTCGCACAACGGGTGGGGGTAGGTGACCTCCTCGTCGCCGTTGCGCCGGCGGATGTAGGGGTGGACCGAGCCGCCCTGGATCGGCCCCGGCCGGATGAGGGCCACCTCGACCACCAGGTCGTAGAACCGTCGGGGCCGCAGCCGGGGCAGGGTGGCCATCTGGGCCCGGGACTCGACCTGGAACACGCCGATCGAGTCGGCCCGGCAGAGCATGGCGTAGACCTCGGGGTCGTCCGGGGGCAGCTCGGCGATGTCGAGCCGGTGCCCGGACCACGCCTCCACGGCGTCGACGGTGAGGTGCAGGGCCGAGAGCATCCCCAGCCCGAGCAGGTCGAACTTCACCAGCCCGATGGCGGCGCAGTCGTCCTTGTCCCACTGCAGGACGCTGCGGTCGGCCATGCGGCCCCACTCGACCGGGCAGACCTCGACCACCGGTCGGTCGCAGATGACCATGCCGCCCGAGTGGATGCCGAGGTGGCGGGGCGCGTCGACGACCTCCCGGGCCAGGTCGAGGACCGCCGGCGGGACGTCGACGGCCGCCTCGATCCCTCCCGGCGTCCGGACGACCTGGCCCGACCCCAGGGCTCCTGCGGGGGGTGAGCCGGGGGCGGCGGGGGGCCCGACGACGGCGGGGGTGCCGGGGGCGACGCCGAGACCGCCCCAGCGGTCGACCTGCTTGGCCCATGCGTCCTGCTGGCCGGGGGCGTAGCCGAGGGCCCGGGCCATGTCCCTGACCGCGGAGCGGCCCCGGTAGCAGATGACGTTGGCGACCTGGGCGGCCCGCTCCCGGCCGTGGCGCTCGTAGACGTACTGGATGACCTCCTCCCGGCGGGTGGACTCGATGTCGATGTCGATGTCCGGGGGCCCGTCCCGCTCGGGGGACAGGAACCGCTCGAACAGCAGGCCGTGGCGGACGGCGTCCACAGCGGTGATGCCGAGGGCGAAGCAGACGGCGGAGTTGGCCGCCGAGCCCCGCCCCTGGCAGTAGATCCCCCGCTGCCGGCAGAACCGGACGATGTCCCAGACGACGAGGAAGTAGCCGGGGAAGCCGAGGACCTCGATCAGCGCCAGCTCCCGGTCGACCTGGGCCCAGGCCGCGCTGGTCCCGCTCGCCGGGCGGGCGCCGTAGCGGGCGGTGGCGCCGGCCTCGACGACGCCGCGGAGGAAGGTCACCTCGTCGACCGGCTGGCCGTCGGGATCGGTGAAGGGCGGGAGCTCGGGGGCGACGAGGCGGAGGTCGAAGGCCAGGTCCCGGCCCAGGGCCGCCGCCTCCTCGACCACGCCGGGGAAGCGGGCGAAGCGGCGGGCCTGCTCGACCCCGGAGCGGAGGTGGGCCGTGGCCCCACCCGCGGACCACGGCTCGTGGGCCTCCAGGCTGCGGCGCTGGCGGACCGCGGCCAGGGCGCTGGCCAGCCGGTGGCGGGCGGGGTGGGCGTAGCGGACGTCGTTGGTGGCCACGATGTCGACCCCGGTGCGCAGGGCCATGTCGACCAGGGCCTCGTTGCGCGCCGCGTCGATGGGATCGCCGTGGTCCCAGATCTCGACCCGGACCTGCTCGGCCCCGAAGGTGGACACCAGCTGCTGGAGACGACGACGGGCGGCGGCCGGCCCCTCGGCCACGAGGGTGGCCGGGACGCTGCCGTCGGCCCCGCCCGTGAGGACGACCCAGCCGCCGGCGCCGGGCGTGCCCTGCCCCCCGACGTCGGCCAGGTCGGCCAGGTCCAGCCGTGGTGCGCCCTTCTCGCCGGCCATCTGGCCCCGGCTCACGACCCGGGCGAGATCGGCGTAGCCCCGGCGACCCCGGGCCAGGACCACGACCCGTCCGGGCCCCGCCTCCCCCGCCGGCCCGTGTGGGATCGGGTGGTCGTCGAGCCCCAGGTCGACCCCGTACACGGCGGGCACGCCGATGACCGTGGCCGCCTCCGACTGGCGGACGACGCCGTAGAAGCCGTCCCGATCGGTGATGGCCAGGGCGTCGAGCTCGAGCCGGGCGGCCTCCTCGACCAGCTCCTCGGGGTGGGAGGCGCCCTCGAGGAAGCTGAAGTTCGACCGGCAGTGGAGCTCGGCGTAGGGCGCCGCCCCCGGGCCGGCGCCGGACACGGTGCGGCGGGCCCGGGCCACGGCCAGGTCGGGCGGGGGCTCGTAGGCGCTGCGGTGGGTGGACCAGGCCGGGCTGTCGCCACCGTCCTTGGGGACGCCCCGGTGCTCCCCCGGCCGGGCGCGGCCCGACAGCGTGCGCTCCAGCTCGGACCAGGACACCGAAGGGTTCGTGAAGCCCATGGGGCCGTGGAGTGTATCGAACACATGTTCGTTTCGTTCCCGCTCGAGCGGGGAACGAAACCGACATCCGATGTCCACCCCCGAGAAGGAGGTCACCCCGATGAGATCACGACGCCGCGGCGCAGCCCTCCTGGAGGTGGGCGACGGCTGTCCCCACGTCGGGCACGGCCGAGGCGGGCCACGAGACGCCCCACGGCTCGTTCCACAGCGGGTGCGGCGGCTGCGACCACGGCCCCACGTACAGGTATGGCGCTGGGTGGTCGCCGTCGCCGGGCGAGCCGCCGTAGTTGACCTCGTCCACCGTCAGCGCCAGGTCGAAGTGCTCGGGCCAGAGCTGGGCGACGGCCTCGTCGCCGGCGGCGTCCACGTCGGCGACGAAGCGGACCAGCGCCTCGTCGACCAGGGCGAACCAGTCGGCGAGGACCGACGCCGCCGCCGGATCGACGACCAGTGGGGCCTCGGGGTCGCACGGCGTGGCGATCTCGTAGAGCCCGGTCGGCGCGCCGGGCTCCACGAGACCGACCAGGTCGGCGGCGGCCCCGAGCGTCGTCAGCGCCGCCCGCTCGGTCCGCCCGTCAGCCTCGACCACCAGGTCCACGCCCTCCACCCGCACACGGCGGGCGCCACCCGCGACCTCGACGATCGGCGTCCCGAACCCGCCCGGTGTCGCCCGCAGCCCGATGCGCCCGTTCCACCCGTGGAGGGCGGCGGCCAGCACGTGCTCGGCCACGCCGTGCAGGGCCAGGCGGGTGGCGACGAGGACGTCGGGACCGGAGGGCACGGCCTAGGTCCAGTCCTGGAGGTCGGCCCAGGCGGTGTCGAGGCGCTCGGCGGTCCACTCGCCGTCGTGGACGACGACCCGGTGGCGGAAGCGGACCTCCTCGCCGGCGGCCACGTCCATGCCCTCGTGCCAGAGGAAGGCGGCGTTCATGAAGTTCGACCAGCCCTCGTCGCCGTAGGTGTCGGCCCGGGTGCTGGCGTACCAGGGCACCGGGTGGCGGCGGTTGCCCGGGTGGTCGAGGAAGGCCATGCCGGCCAGCGTGCCGTCGGGGGCACCGGGCGGGCGGCCGGTCAGGTCGCACCAGCGGGCGCTGTCGCCGAGGACCCGCTCGTGGGTCGAGCCGTCGTCGAGCATCAGCCGGGTGTCGGTCCAGTCACCGGCCCCCCGGAGGGTCAGCCCGCCGTAGCCGCCCCAGGTGGTGAAGGGCGTCCGGTCGAGCCGGCTGTCGACGGCGCACACGAGCGTGGTGTCGAGGTCGATGGCGTAGGCGTCGGGGCCGAGCGGCACGTGGGTCCACGTGCGGTCCTCGACCACGGCGACGGTCTCGCGATCGGGCCGGATCCACTCGAGCCGGCCCTGCACCGCGACCACGCCGCCGGCGGCCTCGGTGACGGTCGGGGGCCCGTCGTGGCGGAGCACGCCGTAGGCGTCGTACTCCTCCCAGAAGTTCTCCTCGTTGACGTACTTGATGGTGAACCACAGGGCGTGGTGCCACGGGTGGTCGTCGGGGGCATCCCGGGTGAGGACGTGCCCGGCCGGCGTGCGGACCGGGTGGACGTGGGGGCGGCGCGAGGATGCCCAGTCGTAGGTCCAGAGGCCGGCGACCTCGATGCCGGGGAGCGTGCTCATGGCCGCCACCCGTCGAGGGCGGGGTCGTCGGCGGCGAGGGGCAGGGCGACCTCGCGACCGCTGCGGGACGAGACGTACACGGCGGTGAGCACCTCCAGGACCGTACGGGCCTCGGACAGGGTGACGGGGGGCGGGGTCCCGGCGGCCCGGGCGTCGGCGATGCGGGCGAAGAGGCCCACGAAGTCCTCCGGCTGCTCGGGCTGGGCGGCGAGGAAGTCGTCGAGGGCGGGCTGCACGTCGGGGTCCATGGCGGTCCAGGTCCACGGCTCCGAGCCGGGTGCGTAGGCCGAGGTCGACGACTCGGCGGTCACGTGCTCGAAGCAGAACCGCAGCCGGGAGATCTCGGTGGCCGAGCCGGTCGTGGCCGACAGGGTGACCAGCGACCCGTCGGCGTAGCGGAGCACGACGGCCGCGCAGTCCTCGGTCTCGATGTCGGTGTTGACCAGGGTGGACGTGGTGGCGAACACCGCGACCGGCGGCCCGAGCACGTGGACGACCATGTCGATGTGGTGCTGGGCGTGGACAGTGACGGTGCCACCCAGCTCGGTGGCCCACCGGCCCCGCCAGGCCGCCTCGTCGTAGTAGTCGGCGCCCCGGGTCCAGGCCACCTCGACGGTGGTGACGAAGGGCCGCCCGGTGAGCCCGGCCTCGACCAGGGCCCGCAGCCGCTGTAGGCCGGTGCCGAACCGGTACTGGAAGACGGGGACGATCATCCGCCCCGTCTCCTCCTGCAGGGCGATCATGTCGTCGACGGCGCGGACGGAGCCGACGAGCGGCTTCTCGCACACCACGTCCCTCCCCGCCCGGGCGCAGATGGCCACCTGCTCGGCGTGCAGGTGCGGCGGGGTGCACAGGACGACCAGCTCGACGTCGTCCATGGCCAGGACCTCGTCGAGGCTCGTCGTGGCCCGGACGTCCCGCAGCCAGCCGGCGACCTCGACGGCCCGCTCCTCGTCGAGGTCGCAGACGGCCACGACCCGGTACCGGTCCTTCAGCTCCGCCAGCGAGATGTAGTGCAGGCGACCGATGCCGAGGCCCACGACCGCGACCCCGATGCGCCCATCCGATGAACTGCTCTCCACGATCCGGAGTCTGGCGCGCGAACATGGGTCCCCGTGGCAGGTGGCATGGACGAGACCCTCAAGGCCCGGGTCGTCGTCCTCGCCGGGCCCTCCGGGTGCGGCAAGACCCGCCTGGCCGTCCGGGCCGGCGTGCCGATCGTCGCCCTCGACGACTTCTACCGCGACGGCGACGACCCGCTGATGCCGATGGTCGGTGGTCACGTCGACTGGGAGGACCCGGCCTCGTGGGACGCCGACGCCGCGGTGGCGGCGCTCGGCGAGCTGTGTCGCACCGGTCGGGCCGAGATCCCGGTCTACGACATCTCGTCCGATGCCCGGGTCGGCTCCCGGCCGGTCGAGCTGGGCGACGCCCCCATCGTCGTCGCCGAGGGCATCTTCGCCGCCGAGGTGGTCGGCCGGCTCGAGGACGAGGGCCTGCTGGCCGACGCCCTGCTGCTCCGGAGCCCGTCGGTCGTGACGTTCTGGCGCCGGCTCGTGCGGGACCTGCGGGAGGGGCGCAAGCCGCCGCTGGTCCTGCTCCGCCAGGGGGTCGACAAGCTCCGCCACGAGCGCCGGGTCGTCGCCCGCCAGGCGCTGCTCGGCTGCCGGCGCATCGCCAAGCCGGCCGCCGCCGCTCTCCTGAGCGACCTGGCCGCCGCACCCGGCGGCACCCGCCCCAGCACCACCACCGCCGCCGCCTGACCCACCGCCACTGCCCCGAGGCGATGACGGTCGACCGAAAGGATCGCCCTACGATCCTTCGTCGTGCGTGTCGCCACGGTCAGACAGTCGGTCGTCGACTCCATGCCCTCGGCCTTCTCCCTGATGGTGGTGGCGGCCGGGGTCGCCGGGGGGATCGCCGGAGCGGCGTACCTCGGGGTCCTGATGGTCGCCGAGCACCTGCTCGGGCCGGAGCGCTGGGGCGACGGCACCCACATCGCCGTGCTCGTCCTGACCGGCGCCGCCGTGGCCGCCATCGTGAAGACGGTCGGCCCGACGTCGAACGTCGAGCTGCTCGTCGACGACATCCACGTCGTCGGCGGCCGCTACGAGCTGCGCACCCTGCGGAGCCTGATCCCGGTGTCGCTCCTGTGCGTCGGCGCCGGCGGCACGCTCGGCCCCGAGGCGCCGCTGGTCCAGACGACGGGCGCGCTGGGCGGCCGCATCGCCCACCGCTTCGGCGTCGACCAGCGCCGGCTGCGGATCCTCACCATCACCGGCATGGCCGCCGGCTTCACCGCCCTGTTCGGGTCGCCGATCGGGGCCACCGTCTTCGCCCTGGAGATCCCCCACCGCCGGGGCATCGAGCACTCCGACGCCATCCTCCCGGCGTCGGTCGGCGCCATGGCCGGCTACGCCGTGTACGTCGTCGCGTCGGGCAACGGGTTGCGCCCGATCTTCGACCTCCCCGGCGTCGATTCCCTCCGCGCCGTCGACCTGGCGTGGGCCGCCCTGGCCGGGGTCCTCTCGGCCGTCGTCGCCTACGCCTTCGCCCTCGGCGTCCGGGCGGCCCGCCGGGTCACCCGGGCCATCCCGCAGCCGGTCCGGCCCGCCCTCGGCGGCCTCGCGCTGGGCCTCCTGGCCCTCGCCAGCCCGCACGCCCTCACCAACGGGGAGCTGGAGCTCCACGACCTCACCACCGGCAAGCTCGCCGTCGGCGCCCTCCTCCTGGCCGGCGGGGCCAAGCTGGCCGGGGCGATCATCGCCGTGGCCGGCGAGTGGCGGGGCGGCTTCATCATCCCGCTGTTCTTCGTCGGGGCCTGCGTGGGCAGCGCCGTCCACGTGCTGGCCCCGTCGGCCGACCAGTGGGTGCTGGTCACGGCGATGATGGCCGGGTGCAACGTCGGGGTGACCAAGACGCCGCTGGGCTCGGCCCTGGTCGTCAGCGAGATGGCCGGCATCCGGCTGCTGCCGACGGTCCTGGTGGCGTCGCTGGTGGCCCTGGCCCTCACCGGTCCCCTGCGGGTGATCGAGACCCAGCGCAGCCGCCAGGAGGCGAGCGCCGCCGCATGAGCACCGCATGACCTTCGGCGACGACGAGTACCGCGCCCTCGCCGCCTTCCGCACCGAGCTCCGCCGCTTCCTCGCCTTCTCGGCCGACGCCGCCGGCGAGGCCGGGCTGACGCCCCAGCAGCACCAGCTGCTCCTCGCCGTCCGGGGCCACCCGGGCCCGGGGCCGGCGTCGGTCAGCGACGTCGCCGACGCCCTCCTCCTCAAGCGCCACTCGGCCACCGAGCTGGTGGGCCGCGCCGCCGACGCCGGTCTCGTCGTCCGCACCGAGGACCCCGACGACGCCCGTCGCACGCTCGTCGTGCTCACCGATGCCGGCGAGCAGGTCCTCGCCGCCCTGTCGGACCTGCACGCCCGCGAGCTGCCCCGCCTCCGCCAGGTCGTGGCCGGCCTCGACGCCCTCGATCAGCCGGAGGAGCGCGACCGCAGGGCGAGGTAGACGGTGCGCACCGCGAGGGCCTGGCGGACGTCGCCGACGACCTCGTCGAAGAACTCCTCGCGGTAGCCGGAGTCGGTCACCAGCGAGACGGTGAACGAGAAGCCGGCGACGAAGGCCACGAAGCCCGACACGTGGAGCAGCGCCGTGGTCACCTCCATCGGGTTGCCGAAGAGGGTCCACGACGCGACCACGTCGTTGGTGATGTCCTCGCCCAGCCAGCCCTTCACCACCTCCGGGCGGATGGCGACCATCCCGAACAGGGTGAAGAACCCGAACACCGCCGCCGTCACCAGGGCCGCCTGCACCGCCTGGGCGAAGAGGAAGACCAGGTAGACGTTGAGCGTCTGGCGCTTGGTGAGCTCGACCGGCTTGGCGGTGTCGACGAGCGACGGGGCGACGTCCTCCACCGGCGTCCCGGCGCACGCCCTGGCCAGGCCGCCGTCGCCCAGCTCGTCGTCGACGCGCCGGACCTCGCCGGGGAGCCGGGTCAGCAGGAAGAACAGGCCGACGACGACGAACATCCCGCCGGTCAGGGCGAACAGCGGACCGGGGAGGGCGGCGGCGACCTGCCAGGCCTCGGTGTTGACGAAGACCAGGATCGTCAGGGCGAAGAGCAGGGGCAGGGCCCGGCCGACCAGGTCGGCGATCGTCTCCAGGGCGGCGACGGTGCGGCCCAGCGCCCAGCGGGTCATGGGGACGAGGCCGTAGCTCGTGACGAGGTAGACGAGGCCGAGGAAGACGAGGTTGGAGGCGGCGGTGATGGCAGCCGTGCCCACCTGCCCGAAGACGAGCGCGATCGACGGCGGGAGCAGGACGAACAGCGCAAGCTCGACGGGACCGACGTCGTCGGGCCGCTGCCACGCCGGGCGGTTGCGCAGTGCGTTGATCACCCCGTAGGCGGCGACGAGCAGGACCCCTCCCCCGGTGAGGGCGAGGGTGTTCTTCCACCACTCCCACTCCAGACGGGGGGCGTTGAGGACCTCGACGAGGCCGACGAAGAGGAGAAGGCCGACGCTGCGGGTGAAGACGTCCTGGCTGGCCCGGTAGCCCTCGATCAGGTGCGGCAGGCCCCTCCGCAGGAACCAGCGCTCGGTCGCCCGCAGCAGCTCCGGGTCGGCACCGACGTCGGCCACCGCCGCAGTCTGGCCCAGATGCGGGGCCCGGCCGTGCCGAACCGGTACTGTCCCGGCCGGTCGGGGGCCGACCCACACCACGTCCAGGGGGACACGAGTGATCACATCGCCCACCCGCGCTCGTCGCGCCATCGGCGCGCTCGCTGCGCTGCTCCTCCTGTCGACCGGGTGCACGGACGACGACGGCAGCGCGAACCCGGAGCGACCGGACGACACGGCCGAGGAGCCGACCCGCCCGGTCGTCGATGCCGACGAGGAGACCGTCGCCGCCGAGTTCACGGTGCGCCCGGGCGTCGAGATCGCCACCGTCACCGACGCCGAGCCGGGCCACGAGCTCACGCTCGTCAACGGCGACGACGAGAAGCTCCTCAGCCTGGTCACCGACGAGGAGGGCCAGGCCCACTTCGCCTACGTCCCCGACGAGTACCTGTCCTACGAGACGGGCGAGGGCGGCACGCTGCCGACCGCGGCGGGCCAGCAGCTCCGCCCCGGCACCTACACGATCCGCGACGAGAGCGCCTCGCCCGTGGCGGTCACCGAGCCCTTCGAGGTGATCGCCCGCGACGACGTCCCCGAGGCGACCTTCTACGAGGAGCAGGAGATCGGCGACGGCTTCGGCTACGTCGAGATGCGCGACGGCGTGACCCTCAGCATCAACGTCAAGCTCCCCGGCCCGATCGAGGACGGCCCCTACCCCACCGTCATCGAGTACTCGGGCTACGGCCCGTCCAACCCCGGCGCCACCGAGCCCGGGTCGATGATCGCCCAGCTGATCGGCGGCTACGCCACCGTCGGCGTCAACATGCGGGGCACCGGCTGCTCGGGCGGCGTCTTCGACGTCTTCAACCCGGCCCAGCAGGCCGACGGCTACGACGTGGTCGAGGCCATCGCCGCCCAGCCGTGGGTCAAGGGGAACACGGTCGGCATGGTGGGCCTGTCGTACTCGGGCATCACCCAGCTCTACGTCGCCGCCACCCGCCCGCCGAGCCTGGCCGCCATCACCCCGCTGTCGGTGATCGGCGACTCCTGGCAGATGGCCTGGCCCGGCGGCATCTACAACTCGGGTTTCACCGAGCAGTGGCTGGCCGAGCGCAACCGCCAGTCCGAGGGCGGCGGCACCGACTGGGTCACGGCCCAGGTCGACGGGGGCGACACCACCTGCGAGGACAACCTCCGCATCCGCAGCCAGAACCCCGACTTCGGCGAGTTCACCCGCTCGCTCGAGGACCGGCCCGTCGACGCCGACACTCGTGACCTCGAGCAGCTCGTCGCCGACATCGAGGTCCCCGTCTTCCTGACCGGCGCCTGGCAGGACGAGCAGACCGGGCCCCGCTTCGGCGTGATGCTCGACGACTTCACCGGTACCGAGAAGGAGCGCTTCACGCTCTTCAACGGTCGCCACCCCGACGGCTACACGCCGCTGGTGCTGACCCGCTGGTACGAGTTCCTCGAGCTCTACGTCGACGGTGTCGTGCCCCGCATCGACGAGGGCATCCGGGCCGCGGCGCCGGCCTTCATGGAGGACTTCTTCGGCGTGCCCGGCCTCGAGTTCGAGCCCGACCGCTTCGCCGACTTCGCCGACGACGACCTCGAGGGCGTGCTGGCCGAGTACGAGGCCGAGCCCAAGGTCCGGGTCCTGTTCGAGAACGGCTTCGGCGATCCCGCCAACCCGGGCTCGCCCACGGCCCGCTTCGAGACGACGTTCGACGAGTGGCCGCCGCCGGACCACACCGCCACCACGTGGTACCTGGGCTCCGACGGGACGCTCGTCGACGCGGCACCGTCCGACGACGGCGCCGACGTGTTCGCCGTCGACGTCGAGGCCGGCCAGGACACCTTCTTCGCCGACGACGACGGCGAGTACCCGCTGCTCGACCCGCTGTGGGACTTCGACTGGCAGCAGCCCGCCGACGGCGCCGGCCTGGCCTACGTGACCGAGCCCTTCGCCGAGGACACCGTGCTGGCCGGTGCCGGCTACGCCGACCTGTGGGTGCGCTCCGACGCCGAGGACGCCGACGTGCAGGTCACGGTGACCGCCATCGCCGAGGACGGGACCGAGTGGCTGGTGCAGTCCGGCCAGCTGCGGCTGTCGGACCGGGCCGTGGAGGACGAGGTCGGCGACGACCTGGAGGTCGAGCACCCCTTCACCGGCGCGGCGCGGGAGCCCCTCCCGGCGGGCGAGTGGACGCAGGCCCAGATCGCCATCCCGTCGTTCGCCCAGGCCTTCCGGGCCGGGTCGCGCCTGCGGGTCGTGATCTCCTCGCCCGGCCACGACCGGGGCACGTGGCGCTTCACCACCATCGGCGAGGACGGCGACCGGGTCGAGATCGGCCGGGGTGGCGACCACGCCTCGTCGGTGGTGCTGTCGATGGTCGACGGGGTCACCGTCGAGCCCGGCGACCCGCCCTGCCCCAGCCTCCGGGGCCAGGCCTGCCGCGAGTACTCGGCCTTCGAGAACTCGACCGCCTGAACTCGGCCGTCCGATCGTCGGGGCTCGCGGCAGGATGTTCGGCGTGAGCCCCGACGACACCTACACCCACGGCCACGCCGACGCCGTCCTGCGGTCCCACCGCTGGCGCACCGTCGAGAACTCGGCTCCCCACCTGATCCCCCTGCTCCGGCCCGGCCTCGACCTGCTCGACGTCGGGTGCGGGCCGGGCACCATCACGGCCGACCTGGCGGCGCGGGTGGCCCCGGGCCGGGTCGTCGGCATGGACCGGTCCGACGACGTGATCGCCTCGGCCACCGCCGACCACGGGAGCGCGGCCACCTTCGTCGTGGGCGACGTCTACGCCCTCTCCGACGCCGACGCGTCCTACGACGTGGTCCACGCCCACCAGGTCCTGCAGCACCTGTCCGATCCGGTCGCCGCCCTGCGGGAGATGCGCCGGGTGTGCCGGCCCGACGGGGTCGTCGCCGTGCGCGACTCCGACTACGCCTCGTTCACCTGGGACCCGCCCTCGCCGGAGCTCGACCGCTGGCTGGCGATCTACCGGGCCGTCGCCCGGGGCAACGACGCCGACCCGGACGCCGGCCGCCGGCTCAAGGGCTGGGCGGTGGAGGCCGGGTTCACCTCGGTCACGGTGAGCGCCAGCGTGTGGTGCTTCTCGACCCCCGAGGAGCGGGCCTGGTGGGGCGGGCTGTGGGCCGACCGGGTGACCGGCACCGCGCTGGCCGACCAGGCCGTCGCCGCCGGCCTGGCCACCCGCGCCGAGCTGGCGTCGGTCGCCGACGCCTTCCACCGCTGGGCCGCCGACGACGCCGCCGTCTTCGTCGTCCCCAGCGTCGAGGTCCTCGCCCGGGGGTGATCGTCCGTCAGTCGTAGGTGGCCTCCAGGGTCCAGGTGCCGGACTCGAGGGTGAGGAGGTGGGCGGTGCCGTCCTCCAGCACGACCTGGACCCGGGCCCGGCGCCGGGCCCGGTCGGGGTCCCACCACTGCTCCTCCAGCGGCCACGGACCGGCCCAGCCGACCACCGGGTGACGCCCCAGGCGGGCCGGGGCGGCGCTGATCAGGCCCCGGCCGCTGACCCCCACCGGCCGGTCGTCGGCGTCGAGCAGGTCGACCCGCTCGGGGTCGGGGTGGACGATGGCCGGCGAGGGCGCGGGCAGGCGGCCGGGCCAGGGGCCCTCGGTGTCGGGGCGGACGAGGGTGCGGTCGCCGGTGAGGTCGACCGACGCCGCCGGCAGGGTGGCCACCCGATCGGCCGGGCCACGGCCCCCGACGACCTCGGGGACGGTGACGGCGTCGGTGCCGAGGACCGCCGCCACCCGGGCCAGGGCCCGCGCCGCCCCCTCGTCGAGCCGGGTCTCGCCACCCCAGAAGCCCAGCTGGCGACCCCGGGCGGGGACCACCTCCTCGGGGTCGAGGACGAGACGGGTGATGCCGGCGCTGGGGCGGTCGGCGACCGGGCCCGACAGCCAGCCGTCGAGCTGCCAGCGGGCCCGCTCGGCCACCGCGGCGGCGCCCAGCCCGCCCTCGTGGCGCCACGAGCGGCGCCGGACCTCGCCGTGCTCGGTCTCCACCTCGATCCCCAGCCGGAGGCAGGCCAGGCCGTCACGCCCCAGCCGGGCGTGGAGGTCGTCGGCCAGGGTGACCGCCTTGAAGGCGAGCAGGTCGACCCGCTCGACCGGCGGATCGAGCTCGGCGGCCACGGCCAGCTCGGGAGCGGGGCGGCGCAGGGCCAGCGGGCGGGGGTCGAGGCCCCGGGCGAGCCGGTGGATCAGGATGCCGGGGTCGCCGAAGCGGCCGAGGACGTCGGTGGGGTCGAGGGTGGCGACCGCCCCGAGGGTCCGGAGCCCGAGCCGGCGCAGCACGTCGGCCACCTCCTCGGCCTCGGGGGTGCCCAGGTGCGCCGCCGCCGCCTCGACCGGCCACGGCTCCAAGAACCCCGCCGCCCCACCCGGAGGCACGATCACCAGCGCCCCGGCGACGTCGCGGCCGGCCGCCCCCGCCGCGGTTCCTGTTGCGTCGGGGTCGACGCCCCGTGGGTCGGGCCGGGGCGGGGCCGGACCCCACTTCGGGGCGGGGGTGACGACCTCGTCGGGGAGGTCGGGCCGGTCACCGGGACCGAGCGAGCGCCCGGGCCGGCCCGGCCGGGACGCGCAGGCCGCGGTGAACGTGCCGTCGCCGATCCCGACCCGCACCGGCCCCGGCGTGGGCAGCGCCGTGGCCATGACCTCGACCACGAGCCGACCCAGGGCATGGTCGCCCCCGTGGAACCGTGACGGCCCGCGGGTCCCGAAGGCCACCGTCCCCGGCTGGGTGACCTCGACCCGGGGGGTCACCGCCTCCAGGGCGGCGGCGACCGGCTCGAACACCCGGGCGTCACGGGCCGGGTCGGCCGCCACCAGGACGGCGTCGGGGCAGCGGCGCTGCGCCTCCCGTCGGCGGAGCCCGACGCTCACCCCGGCGGCCCGGGCCGCGGCGGACGCGGCCACGACCCGGTTGGCGTGGAGGACCAGCACCGGCTCCTCCCGCCCGTGGCCGGCCGCCACCACCGCCCAGTCCGGCACCCGCGCCACCACCGACCGCTCCCCCCGCTCCCGCTCCCCCCGCCGTCGCCGGCTCACGACCGCCCCCTCCCTGGCGGTCCCGGTGCCGCGACGACCACCGCAGCGACCGCGGCCACCACGCCCGCTGCAGCTGCCGGGGTGGGTCGTCGCTCAACCGACATCGGCCCAGGCCACGGACGCATCGGACGCGACCGGGCGGTCGACCGGACGCCGGTCGGTCCGCTCGGCCAAGGGGGCGGGGGCACCGGTGACGCCGGGGAGCCAGAGCTCGGCCCGGCGGGGACGGGCGGCCCGGCCCCGCCCGGTGGCCTCGACCACGACCCGACGGGCCTCCAGCCGACCGGCGCCGTCGAGCCGGCTGGGCGGCACCGCCCCCCGCCAGTCGGGTGCGGTGGCCCGCAGGGTGACGTCGGGCGAACCCGGCCACGACCCCGGCCCCGGGAGCCGCACGAGGACGCCCCCACGGGTGCGGAGGTGGGCGGCCAGGCGGCGATCGTCGGCGGTGCTGACCCGGCCGGCGGGGCGGACCAGCACCAGCTCGATCGTCTCCACCAGGGCCGCCATCACCGTCCCCCACCGATCGGGCGGCGGTGCGGCCACGAGGACCAGCCGGGCCAGCTCGATGCCGGCCTCCCCCGCCGCCACCAGGCCCAGGTCGCCCAGGCCGACGGCGACGGTCCACGCCCCCTCCGTCGACGCCGCCGCCACCAGCCCGAGCGCCAGCGACGTGGCCCCGACGCCCGCCACCCCCACCGTCATGCCCCTGACCAGGTGCCCGCCGGGGAGCAGCGGGGCCAGCGCCGGCGCCACCGGGAGCGACCGCTCGCCGGCCAGGGTGGTGGGCCGGGCCCGCTGGCCCAGCATCTCCAGGCGCTCCACCCCGCCAGTGTCGAACACATGTTCGTTTGACGCAACCCCGCTCGGGGCACACCCCCGGCATGCCCTGCCAACCCCGCCCCGCACCCCCGCCGAGGGGTCGTCGACGGCGGTGCGCCGCCGTCGCCATGCGGTGCGCCACCGGGCTCAGCCAGTGGTCGTCCGGATGGCTGCTCCGCCGGCCGGCCGGATGGCGACCCGGCCGGCCGCTGCTCGGGTGGCTACCAGGTCGGCCGCTCCGTTGGCCGACCGGTCGGCTACTCGGCGGTGGGCGACTCGCCCGGCTCCAGCGGAGCCCGCTCGGCCGCGCCGGCGGCGGGCCGGTCGGAGTCGGCATCGGCGTCGGTGCCCGAGGCCGTGGTGGCGGCCGCCTCCGGGTCGTCGCCCTCGGCGGCGGCCTCGGACGACCGGGCCTCGTCGACAGCGGCGGCCGCGGCCGCCGCGTCCGGGTCGATCGTGTCGGCACCGGGGGCATCACCCTCGGTGTCAGCGGCCGACGGGGCGTCCTCGGCCGGGACCGTGGTCGGGTCGTCGGCCGGCGGGTCCGAGGGGGTTCCCCCGGGAGGGGCCTGGTCCAGGGTGGGGGCGTCGCCCTCGGCCTGCTGGACGTCGGCCTCGGTCTCCTCGTCCGCATCGGCCGTCACCGACGCCGAGCTGGTCGACGACGGCGCCGGAGCGCCCTCCTCGTCCGGGCCGGGGGCGTCGGCCACCGCCTCGTCGGCCGCCGTCACCTCGGTGTGCTTCGGGTCGGGGGCCACCTCGGCCGGCGCCGCCGCGACCTGCTCCACCGCCTCGCCCTCGCTCTCGGGGGCGTCGGCATCGGCCACCGCCGCCTCGGCGTCCTCGGCGGTCGGCGGGTAGTGGATGTAGAGGCCCTCGATGATCTCCTTGAGACCGGTCGAGGCGTACCCCTTCGCCAGGTCGACGGTCACGACACTGCCGTTGATGTGCACCACCTCGATGCCGCCGTGGGCGAGCAGGCGACGGGCCAGCTCGTCCGGCGGCCGATCGCCGCGCACCTCGGTGCCGGCCACGTAGCGCTCGTGGCCCATGCCCGTGATGGCCCGGTTGGTCTCGAAGCGCACCATGCCGGGGTTGGCGATCGAGGGCTTCTCCACGACGACGATCGGCTGACCCATGGGCCGGCAACCTACTGCCAGCCCCGGCCGCGGCACGAAGCGATGCGCGGCAGACTCTCGACCCATGGGAGCCACCGAGACGTTCGCCCTCGAAGGCCACATCGTCGACTCGCTCATCCTCCCGAAGGTCCTCGACCTGGTCCTGGAGTCGGGCAGCGACTACCGCCTGGTCGACGTGGCGATCGGTCGGACCCCCACCGACCCGAGCCGGGCCGTGATCGAGGTGGACGCGCCCGACGAGGCGACACTGTCGGCCCTCGCCGAGCAGCTCCAGGTCCAGGGGGCCAACCCGGTCGACAGCGGCGAGGCGGTGACCGAGCCGGCCCCGGCCGACGGGGTCGCCCCGACCGACTTCACCGCCACCACCAACCTGGTCACCGAGGTCCGCCTCGACGGCCGCTGGGTCACCGCCGACCGGGCCGAGATGGACTGCACGCTCGTGGTCCGCCCCGGCACCGACGGGCCCGACGTCACCACCACGCCCCTCCACCGGCTGCGGGCCGGCGACGCCGTCGTGGTGGGCAGCAGCGGCGTCCGGGTCATCGCCCCCGACCGGGGACGGGGCCTGGCCGGCTTCGAGTTCATGGACTCCGACATCTCGACCGAGAAGCCCAAGGCCACCCAGCTCCGGGCCCTCGCCGATCGCCTGCGCCAGGCCCGGGCCGACGGGGTCGACGTGCTCGCGGTGTGCGGGCCCGTCGTCGTCCACACCGGGGGCGGGCCGGCCGTGGCCCGCCTGGTGCGGGGCGGCTGGATCCAGAGGCTCTTCGCCGGCAACGGCTTCGCCACCCACGACATCGAGTCGAACGTGATGGGCACGTCGCTGGGCGTCAACGTCAGCTCCGGGGTCGGTGTCGAGGGAGGCCACAGCAACCACCTGCGGGTGATCAACGAGGTCCGCCGTCACGGCTCGATCGCCGCCGCCGTCGAGGCCGGCTACATCCGGGGTGGGGTGATGCACGCGTGTGTCACCGAGGGCGTCCCCTTCGTGCTCGGCGGCTCGGTCCGCGACGACGGCCCGCTGCCCGACACCATGACCGACGTCGTCGCCTGCGCCGACCGCATGCGGGACGAGGTCGCGGGCGTCGGCGTGGCCCTGATGCTGGCATCGACCCTCCACGCCATCGCCACCGGCAACGTCCTCCCCGCCTCGGTGGCCACGTACTGCATCGACATCAACCCGTCGGTCGTCACCAAGCTCTCCGATCGGGGGAGCCACCAGGCGCACGGCATCGTCACCGACGTCGGGCCGTTCCTCACCCAGCTGGCCGACGAGCTCGGGGCGTGACGCGCCGATGAGCGCCGGCGACCTGGCCTGGGGGCGACGGTTCCTCATGTGCCCGCCCACGCACTTCGGCGTCCTCTACGAGATCAACCCGTGGATGCACGCCGAGGTGGCGGTCGACCTCGAACGGGCCCGGACCCAGTGGGAGGGGCTGGTCGGGGCCCTGCGCGAGGCCGGGGCGGAGGTCGAGACCATCGAGCAGGACAGCGAGGTCCCCGACCTGGTGTTCACGGCCAACGCCGGCATCGTCTCGGGCTCGACCTTCGTGCCTGCCCACTTCCGCCACCCCGAGCGCCAGCCCGAGACCGAGCGCTTCGCCACCTGGTTCGCCGATCGGGGCTACACGGTCGAGCGCCTGCCCACCGAGCTCTCCCACGAGGGCGCCGGCGACGCCCTGCCCTTCGGGGCCGACAGCAGCCCGGGGCCGCCGGTGCTCCTCAGCGGGTACCGGTTCCGGTCCGACGCCGCCGCCACGACGCCGCTGAGCGCCCTCACCGGGGCGGTCGTCCGGCCCATCGAGCTGGTCGACGAGCGGCTGTACCACATCGACATCACGTTCTGTCCCCTCGACGACCGCCATGCCCTGTGCGCGCCGCTGGGGTGGGACCGCTACGGCCGGACGGTGGTCGAGTCGCTCGTCCCCGAGCCGCTGTGGCTGACCGACGACGAGGCACTGGCCTTCACCGCCAACTCGGTCGTGGTGGGCACGACCGTCCTGATGCCACACGTCCCGCCGCGGGTCGGCCGGCAGCTGGAGGCGTGGGGCTTCGACCCCGTCGCCGTCGACGTGGGCGAGTTCCTCAAGGCGGGCGGCGCGTGCCGCTGCCTGACCCTCGCCCTCGACGTCGACCTGGACCCGAGCGCCTCGACCGGCGGGCCCGGGTCTGCCCGCTCCTAGTCCAGGGACGCTGTCGGCCAGGGACGCTCCTAGGCCAGGGAGCGCCGGGCCCGGGCCGGTCCGGCGCCGTCGGCCAGCACGGCACGACCGGCGAGCAGGGCCAGCGTCCCGGCGATCACGCCCAGCACGGCGTGGACGACGATGAAGCCGACCGGGTGGTCGTTGGTGGCGATGAAGGCCAGCCGCAACGCCCAGTAGCCGGCGCTCCACCCCGCGAAGCCCAGGACGGCGGTGCCGGCCCAGTCGGCTCGCCTCAGCACCGACAGCCCGACGATCACGGCTCCGGCGACGAAGACCACGACCGGGATCAGGCCCAGGACGCTCTCGTCACCCCCGAGGAGCAGCGGGACCCGGGTGATCCACGTGAACAGCGTCCACCCGCACAGGGCGAGGGCCAACGCCCGGGTCCGGGGGCGGAGCGACGTCATGGCGCCACCCTACGAGCGCCTCGGCCCCGCCCCCGCACCGGAGCTGCGGCCGATCGGATGGTCAGGAGCTGGGGCCGTAGGGCCAGATGACGTCCCCGTCGGGCCCGTCCTCCATCCCGTTCTTGAACTGCGGGATCGGGCCGTGCTCCTGCTCGTGCTGCTCGAGGGCGGCGTTGAGGTTGCGCATCAGGTTGAAGACGAGCGACGGCGGGATCTTGATCCGGGCGACGACCTGCTGGGGCACGACCACGATCGGCTCGCCCGTCTCCGGATCCGCCCCCGGCTCGGGCGGGAGGCCGATGAAGAAGTCGAGGGTGAAGTCGTTGGGCACGCTCCACACCCCGACCCCGTTGGCGTAGGTCCCGGTGGCGAGTGCTTCGGGCGTCCGGAACTGAGGCACCACACGCTGCTGTGACATGCGCTGGATGCTTGCACCCTCCGGTGCCGGGCTGCCCGCGGAACCCGGTTCGATCCACCCACCGCGAGCCAACCGACACGCTCCGGGGCCACGACCGCCCGACTGCGGCCCGACAGTCACCTCGATGGGGGTCCGGCCCTCGCTCGACGGCGGTCCGGATGTCCCTCGACGGCGGTCCGGCCGTCGCTCGGTGGGGCTCCGGCCCTCGCTCGGCGGCGGGTCGGCGGCGGCCGGGGCGGGCCGACCGGCGTCGGGCCCGTAGGCTCGGACACGCCGCCCACCCCGGGCCGCGCCCCGACCCGTCTTGGCCGCTCCGACCCTCTCCCGCACCCGGCCCCGGACCCGGCACGCTCGCGTCCTCCTGGCCGTGGCCCTCGCCGCCGCCCTGGCCCTGGTGGCCGGGTGCTCCGCCATCGACGCCCTCAGCGACCTGGACGGCGAGCTGGCCTCCGAGGGCTTCGGCGACGTCAGCACCAGCGTCAGCCCCACCAACGCCTCGCACGTCCTGGTCTCGGCCTCCGCCCCCCGGGGGTCGAGCGTCGAGGAGGCCCAGGACCAGGCGGCGGAGGTGGTGTGGACCCGGTTCCCCCGTCGCTTCGAGCACCTGCGCGTCACGATCGACGGCGAGCGCCGGCAGTGGACCTACGCCGAGCTGGAGGACGAGCTCGGCGACCGGCCGGCGTCCCTCGACGTCTCGACCGAGATCGGCGACGAGTGGACCCGCATGTCGGTGATCGCCGTCCTCGGCCTGCTGGCCGCCGCGGTCGTCGGGCTGGGCATCGTCGGGCTGATCGTGTTCCTGGCCGTCCGGGCCAACCGCCGCAAGGCGCCGACCCGGCGACCGCTCCAGCCCTGGATGCCCCCCGGCCACCCCGCCGGACCGGGCGGGATGCAGGGCCCCGGCCCGGTCGGATCGCCCGTCGGTCCCGTCCCGCCGATGGGTGGATGGGCCCCCGCCAGCGCCCCACCCGGCCCTCCCCGACCTCCCGGCGCCCCGCCCACCGCCGACCCGACCGCCACCGTCGCGGGCCAAGCCTCCTCGCCGCCCGCCGACCCCACGCCGACGCCGACGACCGTCGCTGGTCAGGCCCCATCGCCGACGGCTGACGCCCCGGGCTCGCCCGCCCCGTCGCAGGGCGATCCCACCACGACGGGCGACCCGACCGCAGCCACGCCGGGCCCCTCGCTGGCCAAGCCGCCCACGGCCGGGCCCGACGCTCCAGCACCGTCGCCGTCGCCGTCACACGCACCGACCCCCGCACCGTGGGCACCGCCCCCGCCGGCACAGGGCTGGACGCCGGGCGCGGCGCCGCCACCAGGTCCGGGGCCGATCCCCGACGCACCGCCGGTCGCGGGACCACGGGCCAAGGACCCCGACGCCCGCCGCCTCGGCCGTCGCCCCCGTGGCCCCGTCCCCGACAAGGCCCACACCCCGCCCGGCTGGGGCTGACCCGACGTCGGCCGGAGGCCCGGCGGCGGATCGAGAGCTGGGGTGAGCCGACCCGCAGGGGTCAGGGGAAGAGGGTGGGCTGGTCGGCGGCGGCGGCCTTGGCGGCGAGGCGGGCGAGGGCGACGTCGCGGGCGGCGGTCGACCAGGGGAGGTCGTCGACGAAGGCCCAGCTCATGCGGTGGATCGCCGTCGGGCCGTGGCCGCGGAGGGCCATCTTGTGCCGGGGGCACGGGTAGCCCTTGTTGGCGTCGAACTCGAAGCAGGGGTGGTCGTCGGCCAGGCCCCGCATGATCCGGTCCCGGGTGACCTTGGCCAGCACCGAGGCTGCCGAGATCGACAGGCACTTGGCGTCGCCCTTGACGATCTTGCGGGTGGTCCCCAGCCCGACGAAGTCCCACTTGCCGTCGAGCAGCACGGCGGTGGGCGTCACGCCGAGCCCGGCGATGGCCCGCCGGGCGGCCAGGCGCTGGGCCTCGGACATGCCCAACCGGTCGCACTCCGCCGCGCTGGCGTGACCGACCGCCCAGGCCGTGGCCCACCCGGCGACCTTGTCGTACAGCTTCTCCCGCTCCGGTTCGGTCAGCGCCTTGGAGTCCCGCACGCCGTTGACCCGTCGGTCCGGCGGCAGCACCACGGCGCCGATGGTGAGCGGTCCGGCCCAGGCGCCCCGGCCGACCTCGTCCACGCCGACCACGACCTCGTGGCCGTCGGCCCACAGCTCACGCTCGAAGGCCAGCGAGGGCGCCTTGCCCTGGAGCGCCCGCCGCATCTTGGGGCGAGGCTTGGGCTTCACCTTCGTCACCGGCATCGCCGCCGAACCTACCGCGACCCCGGTGCATCGACGTCCCCGGACCCCCGCCTAGAGTCCGCTCGATGGCCGATCCGGAGGCGAAGGGCGACCGGGTCCTCGAGCCCGGGACCCGCGTCGAGGTGCGGGACGGCTTCGAGGGTCTGTGGCACAAGGGCTACGTCGTCGATTCCGTGGGCCCCGACGGCTACGTGGTCCGCCGCACCTCGGACGGCTCGACGCTGCCCCGCCCGCTGCCCCGTGAGGCCGTCCGCCGGGAGCGCCGCAACTCGATGTGGTGGATCTGAGCCAGCAGAGCTAGCGGCCGACGCCGGAGCCGAGGGCCTCGATGTAGGTGTCGACGTCGATGGCGGTGAGGGTCAGCGTCTTGAGCGTGCCCCGGGCGCCGAGGGCGGTGGCCACCCGCGCCATGGTGATCTCGTCGGGCGCCTCGAGGATGTTGAGGAAGTCGTACTGGCCGAGCAGGGCGTACTGCTCGAGCACCTTGACGCCCATCTCCTCGAGCTCGGCGTTGACCG
The DNA here is from genome assembly GCA_052038315.1 of Iamia sp. Lineage (GTDB taxonomy): Bacteria > Actinomycetota > Acidimicrobiia > Acidimicrobiales > Iamiaceae > Iamia. Next base: position 1,983 of record JBQGCF010000284.1, on the reverse strand, counting down.
CCTTGAGCCGCTGCGGGGCCTCGCGCAGGCGGGCGGCTCCGTCGGGTCCGAGCGTCGACAGCATGACGTACTTCGGCATCCCCCGAACCTAGTGCCCCTCCAGACGGGCGACGGCCGGGGCCTCGGACGGGTCGGGATCGGTGGCGTGGAAGGCGTCGACCACCTCGCCGGCCACGACCGGCGACGTCAGGCGGAGGCCGAGGGCGACGACGTAGGCGTCGGTCCAGCGCCGGGCGCCCCGAGCGGTCTCGGCGTCGGTGCAGCGGGCGGCCCGGACGCCGGGGACCTTGGAGGCGGCGATCGACACGCCGGTGCCGGTCCAGCAGCAGACCACGCCCCGGTCGGCCGACCCCGCGGCCACGGCCTGCCCGACGCCCCGCCCGACCTCGGGCCACTCCTCCCCCGGCGCCACGACCGCGACGTCGTGGCCGAGGTCCCGCAGGTGGGCGACGACCACATCGGTCACCGGCGTGACCTCGTCGGTCCCGAAGGCGATCCTCACGACGGCGAGCCCGGCGAGCCCGGCGAGCCCGGCGAGCCCGACGAGCCCGAGCCGGCCGTCGCCGCGACGCGGCGCCAGGCCTCGTCGTTCCAACCCGGTCCGACGCCGTCGGCCACCGCTGCGTCCAGCGACGCCTCCAGCTCGTCGAGGGCGGCCCGAGGGACCAGGGCGAGGGAATCGGCCAGCGATGCCGGCGGGGCGGCGAAGGGCTGCCCGACCAGCAGCGGGACGTAGACCGAGCGGCACGGCGAGCCCAGCAGGAAGCGGGCGACCGGCGCCTCGCCGACCGGCAGCTCCGTGACCAGCGATGCGGTGGTGGCCTCCAGCCCGTCGACGTGCATGCAGACCGTCCAGCCGCCGTCGCCGCCCACGTGGCTGCGCAGGTGCTGGCGCAGCCCGGCCGACGTCACCGGCCCCGACGCCACCGCGGCCGTGCACGCCTCCCAGCGGGGGTCGACGAAGGGCTCGGTGCCGGCCCGGGCGGCGCGGTGGATCTCGTCGAATGCCGGGATCGTCGTGCGGTTCGAGATGGCCCGCACCGAACCCACCTCCTCGGCCTGCCAGGTACGGCCCGACGTCTCCAGCACCCACGCCGAGGTCGGGTCGGCCACCAGGAACGACGACCAGTACGGGATGTCCTCGTGGTCGTGGCCCGACCCGCCCTGCCCGTACCGCTCGATCAGCGCGGTGATGACGGCGACGGCCTCGGCTGCGGACGGCGCCCGCTCCAGCGCCAGCCGCACGAGGTCCATCCCCGTCAGCGCCGGCGGTGCGGCACGGGGATCGTCGGTGGTGAAGATCATCTCGTTGCCGACGGCGACGCCGGCCTCGTTGACCCCGTGCTCCATGCCCCACATCCACGTGGGCCGGCTGCCGATCAGCGCGAGGGTCGGACCGCCCAGCCCCTCGACCGCCACGTAGGTGGTCGACGTGACGGCCTCCCGCCGGGACGGGACGTGCTGCACCACCTGGCGCTCGTGGGGTGGCCGGTCGCTGTTCTTGGCGAAGAGGGTGATCCCGGCCTCGGTGGCGGCGGACAGCGCCACCATCGTGTCGCACATGTCCCCGTTCTAGCGTGGGATCCCATGGCGCCGCGGCAGGTCAACATCGTCCCCCACACCCACTGGGACCGGGAGTGGTACCGGACCTTCCAGTCGTTCCGGATGCGGCTGGTCGACCTGGTCGACGGGCTGCTCGACCGGCTCGACGACGACGCCGGCTACGCCCACTTCATGCTCGACGGGCAGATGGCGGTGATCGACGACTACCTCGCCATCCGCCCCCACGAGGCCGACCGCATCCGCCGGCTGGCCGGAGCCGGCCGCCTCAGCCTGGGCCCCTGGTACATCCTCATGGACGAGTTCCTCGTCTCCGGCGAGACCATGGTCCGCGACATGGAGATGGGCCTCGACCGGGCCGCCTCCTTCGGCGGGGCCATGGAGCTGGGCTACCTCCCCGACATGTTCGGCCACATCGCCCAG
>JBQGCF010000283.1:0-4743 GCA_052038315.1 Iamia sp. | reverse complement strand
CCAGCCTCGGGCCGCCGACGGCGATCGGGGCGGATCGGCCGGGCATCGCCGGGGCCGGGCTGATCGAGGTCGACGGCCGGACCGTGTCGTACTTCGAGGTCGGCGGCGGACGCTGGTCGAGCCGGGACGCGGTGGCCGAGGCCGAGGTGGTCGAGCGGGCCCTCCTGCTCGCCGCCGAGGTGGGCGTGCCCGCCCTCGGGGTCGTCCACTCGCTGGCCCTCGACCCCGTCGACCTGGCCGGGCTGGCGGCGTGGGGCCGGGTCGCCCACGCCGCGGTCCGGGCGTCGGGGGCGGTGCCGCTGCTGCTGGCCGTCACCGGTGCGTGCCACGGCGGGCTGGCCACCGTCCTCGGCCTGGCCGACCACGTCGTCATCACCCGGGAGGCCAGCGCCTACGTCAACGGCCCCGCCGCCGTCCGGGCCGTCACCGCCGTCGAGATCGACCCGGACGACCTGGGCGGCGCCGCCACCCACCACCGGGACACCGGCCTGGCCTCGCTGGTCGCCGACGACCGGGACGACGCCATCGCCGCCCTCGCCGACCTCCTCGCCTACCACCCCTCGTCCTGGGACACGCCCCTGCCGGTGGCCGCGAGCGGTGACCCGGCGGATCGTCCGTCGACCCGGGCCGCGGCCACGGTGCCGGCCGAGCCCCGCGCCTCCTACGACGTGCGGGACGTCCTCGACGACATCGCGGATGCGGGCAGCGTCCTGGAGGTCCGGGCCGACCACGCCCCCAACGTCGTCACCGCCTACGCCCGCCTCGGCGGCCGGGCCGTCGCCGTCGTCGCCAACCAGCCCCGGATCCGGGCCGGCACCCTCGACATCGCCGCCGGGTCGAAGGCCGCCCGCCACGTCCAGGCCGCCGACGCCGCCGGCATCCCCCTGCTCACCCTGGTCGACACGCCCGGCTTCGAGCCCGGCAAGGATCTGGAGTGGCGGGGCATGATCCGCCACGGCGCCGAGCTGGTCCACGCCTACTGCGCGGCGACCGTGCCCCGGGTGTGCGTCGTGCTGCGGAAGTCCTACGGCGGCGCCTACATCGTCATGGACTCCCGCGACATCGGCAGCGACCTCGTCCTCGCCTGGCCGACCGCCGAGATCGCGGTGATGGGCGCCCCCGGGGCGGTGGCGATCCTCAACCGCCGGGAGATCGCCGCCGCGGCCGACCCCGACGCCACCCGGGCCGCGCTGATCGCCGACTACGAGGCCCGCTTCTGCACCCCGGCGGTCGCCGCCGAGCGGGGCTACGTCGACCAGGTGATCGACCCGGTCGCGACCCGGGCCCACCTCGTCGCCGCCTTCGCCCGCCTCGCCGGCAAGCGGCCCCGCCTCGTCGAGCGCCGCCACTCCGTCACCCCGTGCTGAGCCCGTTCGGCTCGGCCGTCTGAAAGGCTCCCCCCGTGCTCCTCGCTGACCGCACCGTCCTGGTCACCGGCGTCCTGACGCCCTCGTCGATCGCCTTCGCCTGCGCCCGACTGGCCCAGGAGCAGGGCGCCGACGTCGTCCTGACCTCCTTCGGCCGGGCCCTCAGCGTCACCGAGCGGGCCGCCAGGCGGTTGCCGACGCCGGTCGACGTGCTCGAGCTCGACGTCACCTCGTCCGACCACCTCGACCGCCTCGCCACGACCCTCGGCGAGCGCTGGGAGCGGCTCGACGGCCTCGTCCACGCCGTCGGCTTCGCCCCCGAGGCCTGCCTGGGCCACGACGACGGGCTGCTCGGCGCCGGCTGGGACGACGTGGCCACCGCGTTCCACGTCTCGACCTACTCGTTCGCCTCGCTGGCCCGGGCCGTGCGGCCGCTGCTGCGGGAGGGGTCGAGCGTCGTCGGCCTCGACTTCGACGCCTCGGTGGCGTGGCCGGCCTACGACTGGATGGGCGTGGCCAAGGCCGGGCTGGAGTCGGCGTCCCGCTACCTGGCCCGGGACCTCGGCCCGTCCGGGGTGCGGGTCAACCTGGTCGCCGCCGGCCCGCTGCGCACCGTCGCCGCCCGCAGCATCCCCGGCTTCGACACGCTGTCCGGCCCGTGGGTCGAGAAGGCCCCGCTCGGCTGGGACACCGCCGACCCCGAGCCGGTCGCCCGCACCGTCGTCGCCCTCCTGTCCGACTGGCTCCCCGCCACCACCGGCGAGATCGTCCACGTCGACGGCGGCGCCCACGCCATCGGGGGCTGACCCTCGGCTAGCCGAGCAGGGCGTCGCCCAACGCCTCGGGGGTCTCCACCACGACGGCGGCGCCGGCCGCCTCCAGCTCCCCCGGCTCGGCCGAGCCCCACGTGACCCCGACGGTGGGGATGCCGTGGGCGGCGGCGCCGTGGACGTCGTGGAAGCGGTCGCCGACCATCACCACGCCGTCCCGCTCGACGCCGGGTCCGAGGCCCAGCAGCGCACCGCCGACCGAGTCGGCCTTGGAGTGGCGCCCGGCCTCGGGGTCGGCCCCGACCACGGTGGCCATCCAGCGCCCGAGGATGCCCTCGGTGATGATCCGGTCGGCGAGGTGCTGCGGCTTCGACGTGGCCACGGCCATCGGGACGCCGGCGCCGGCCAGCCGGTCGAGCACGTCGGTGATGCCGACGAACGGGATGGCCAGCGAGGCGGCGGCGTCGTCGTAGGTCTTCCGGTAGGCCCCGATCACGTCCCACGTCCGATCGGCCGGGACGCCGACCTCGGGCGGGAAGCCGTCGGTCCACGGGGGCCCGACGCACGACCGCAGCACGTCCCGGTCCGGCACCGGCAGGCCGACGGTGGCCAGGGCCAGGCCGAGGTGCTCGATGATCCCGGCCTCGGAGTCGCACAGCGTGCCGTCGAGGTCGAACAGCACCGCCGACGGGGGCGGGGACGGGAGCAGGCCGGCGGGCATCGGCGAGACCCTAGGGTCGGGCCATGACGCCCGATGCAACCGCCACCGCGACCGCCGCCGTCGTCGGCGACCTGCCCAGCCGCTTCATGCTCGACATGGCCACCTACGTCGCCGCCGCCGAGGAGGGCTTCGAGGGCATGGACTTCTACGCCGCCGGCCGGGGCGGCGCGCTGGGCGACGTCCCCAGCTCGGTCGTCACCGCCGCCTTCGTCTTCTTCGAGCCGAACCTGGTCGAGGAGTCGTGGACCCGGTCCGGCCAGGTGATGCCCCGCCAGACCGCCGCCGACCGCTGGGCCACCGCCTGCCACCGCTGGGCCGAGGGCCACCTCACCGCCGACGAGGCCGGCCTGGCCCGTCTCGCCGAGCTGCTCGGCCGCATGAACGGCGCCGCCAGCACCGCCGCCGCCCCCTGCTTCGGCGCCTGGCGCGACCAGCCCGAGCCCGACGCCGATCGGCCCACCGCCCTCGCCCTCCACCGCCTGATGGTGCTGCGGGAGCTGCGGGGCGGGCTCCACGGTGCCGCGGTCATCGCCCACGGCCTCAGCCCGCACGCCGCCCTCACGATCCGCACGCCGGGGATGCTCCCGGTGTTCGGCTGGGACGGCCCGCACCCCGGCGCCGACGACCCGCACGTCCACAGCGCCTGGACCGAGGCCGAGCTGGCCACCGATCGGGCCCTCGCCCACGTCTACGAGGTCCTCGACGAGGGCGAGCGCGTCGAGCTGCGCGACCTCCTCGAGACCGCCAGCGCGACGGCGAGCTAGCGACCCCACACCCGGGCCGCGGCCTCGGTCCGGCCGCCCACGCCGAGCTTGGCGTAGATGTGCTCGAGGTGCTTGCCCACCGTTCGAGGGCTGACGCCGAGGGCGCGGGCCGCCTCCTTGTCGCTCATCCCGGCCGCCACCGAGCGGAGGACGGCGTTCTCCCGTGAGGTGAGCCGGTCGTCGGTCGCCGGCCGGGCCCGCTCGGCGGCGAGGAGGGCGCAGGCGAGCAGCGGTGCGACCGTGGCCAGCCGGGCCCGTTCTGCCCGGGTCAGCGGCTCGGCCCGGCCGAGGACCAGGCCGGCCCGTCGTCCCGCCGGCGCCGGCACGGCCAGGCAGGCGGCGGGGCCGCCCGGCGGTCCGTCGTGCACCGCCGGACCGCTCCCGTCGATCCCGATCACCGGGTGCCCGGCGACGTGGGCGACGAGGGCGTCGTCGACCGCGTCCCCCGCCGGCACCACCATCGGCTCGCCGCCGCTGGGGTCGGCCACGATCCACCAGGCCGCGGTGACCGGCACGATGCGGGCGACCGCGTCGAGGGCCAGCGCCCCGACGGCGTCACGGGAGGCCCCCGCGGACGCGGCTCGACACACGTCCAGCGCCGGCGCCACGTCCCCGAACGGGGCCATGGGCGCCATCATCCCCCGGACGGGGGCGGAGCGGAAGCCCTAGGCGGGCGCGGCCCCCTGACGGACCATCTCGGCCAGCCCCGACCGCAGCTCGGGACCGTCGGAGTGGCCGTGGACGGAGACGGCGTGGACGGCGGCCGCCTCCAGCAGCTCGTCCTCGCTGTCGGCCGAGATGGCGAGGGTGCAACCGCTCTCGCTCGGCATCTCCCGGCAGTCGACGTACAGGCGCGGCATGGCGGTCTCCTCGGTCGGAACGGCTGGCGCGATGAGACCGCCGGGACCCGCTCCCGTCAATGCGGAATCCTCCGCATGCGCGTCAGAGGTCCGGTGGTGGGACGTTCTCGCCGTCGCGCGGACTGAGGAGGCCGACGGCCCGGCCGTCCGGGTCCTCGACGATGGCGAAGCGCGCTCCCCAGAAGGCGTCGTGGGGCTCCTTCCGGCTGGGGTGGCCGGCGGCGACGAGGGCGTCGTGCAGGCGGTCGACGTCGGCCCGGG
>JBQGCF010000282.1:0-1962 GCA_052038315.1 Iamia sp. | reverse complement strand
CGGGTCGCGGGAGCGGCGGGGGGTGGCGGCCGGGGTCTGCCCGGTGGCCTCGCCAGCGGTGGGCAGGTCGTCGTTGAACGTCATCGTGGGAACCTCTCTGCGAGACGCTGGGCCACGGGAGCCGGCACCATCGAGGTCACGTCGCCGCCGAACTTGGCGATCTCGCGGATGAGCTTCGAGGCGACGAAGGAGTGCTCGGTGGCCGAGGGGATGAACACGGTGTGGACCCCGGAGATGGCCAGGTTCATGTGGGCCTGGTGCATCTCGGACTCGAAGTCCGACACGGCCCGCAGGCCCTTCATGATGAAGTCGGCGCCGACCTCCTGGGCCACCTCGACCACCAGCCGGGCGAAGCCCACGATCCGCACGTTGGGGAGGTGGCTGGTCGACTCCTCGAGCATCTTCACCCGCTCGTCGACGTCGAACATCGGCTCGCCCTTCTGCGGGTTGCGCAGGGCGGCCACCACGACCTCGTCGAAGAGGCCGGCGGCGACCTCGATGATCTCGACGTGGCCGTTGTGGACGGGGTCGAACGACCCCGGGTACAGCACGGTCGTCATGGGGTCCCACCGATCTCGGGCGCCGGAGCCGGGCTGAGGCTGAGCATCTGCACCACCGTACCGCCGTAGCGCTTCTCCCTCCCCACCATCCACGTCGGGTCGTCGGGGCCGACGGCCGGCCCGTCGGACTCGGCGACCACCACGCCGTCGGGGGCGAGCCGGGCCGCGACCAGGGCGAGGAGCCGCTCCCAGTCGGCCTCGGCGTGAGGCGGGTCGAGCAGCACGAGGTCGAAGCGCTCGGACGTGCGGGCCAGGTGGTCGTGGACGTCGCCGCCGATCACCCGGGCCCCGGCATCGAGCCCGGTGGCGGCCAGGTTGGCCTCGACGACGACCCGGGCCGAGCGGTCCCGCTCGACGAAGGTGCACGACGCCGCGCCCCGCGACAGGGCCTCGATCCCGAGGGCGCCGCTGCCGGCGAAGCCGTCGAGGACGACGGCGCCCTGGACCACGTCCATGCTGCCCAAGGCGTTGAAGACCGCCTCCCGCACCCGGTCGGTGGTGGGTCGGGTGGAGGAGCCGGCCGGGGCTGTCAGCCTCCGACCTCCCGCAGTGCCGGCCACGACGCGCATACCCTCCCATCTTGGCGTCCCGGCCTGCCGCGGCGTGGCTCCTCGGGAGGGACATGTGAGCAAACCACCCGGTCGTGGGCAGCGAACCCCACCTGTGCGCATCGCCATCGTCGGCGGGGGCGTCAGCGGCCTCGTGGCCGCCCACCACCTGCACCGCCACCACCAGATACGGCTCTTCGAGGCCGCCGACCGGCTCGGCGGCCACGCCCACACCGTCGACGTCGAGGTCGGCGGGCGCACGTTCCCGGTCGACACCGGCTTCATCGTCTGCAACGACCGGACCTACCCGCGCCTCGTGGGCGTGTTCGACCGGCTCGGCGTGGAGACGGTGCCGGCCGAGATGAGCCTGGCCGTGGCCGACGAGCGGTCGGGCGTCGAGTGGGGCACGGCGGTCGGGCGGATGCGGGCCCGGGCGACCCACGGCGCCGGCCGGGTCGGCCTGCTCGGCCACCTGGGCCACTCCCGGGTGCTGGCCGCCGTCCCCCGCTGGCACCGGGCCGGCGACCGCCTCCTCGACCAGGTCGACCGGGGCGAGGCCGACGTCGACGAGACCCTCCGCGCCTTCCTGGCCCGCCACCGCCTGCCGGCCGGCTTCGGCGAGGCCTACGTCGTCCCCCTCACCGCCGCGGTGTGGTCGGCCGACCCCACCACCGTCCTCGACTTCCCGGCCACGACCATCTGCCGCTTCCTCCGCAACCACGGGATGCTGTCGCTCGGCGAACGGCCGCAGTGGCGCACGGTCGTGGGCGGGTCGCGGGCCTACGTCGAGGCGATCAGCGCGCCCTTCGCCGCCGACGTCCGGCTCAAGGCACCGGTCACCGAGGTGCGCCGCC
>JBQGCF010000281.1:0-9945 GCA_052038315.1 Iamia sp. | reverse complement strand
CGGGACGCCGAGAACCGGGACGAGTGGTTCGACGCCGCCGAGGCGGTCGTCGGCGCCCGACCCGAGCTGCTCTCGGGCACCGAGGAGGCCGACCTCTCGTTCCGGGGCGCGACCACCGGCCTCGACCCGGCGCAGGGACCGTTCCTCGTCTTCGACCTGGGTGGCGGCTCCACCGAGGTGGCCTTCGGCACCGACGTGGTGACGTCGTCGCTGTCGCTCGACATCGGCTGCGTGCGGCTCACCGAGCGGTTCATCGAGAGCGACCCACCCCGGCCCGAGGAGCTGACGGCGGCCATCTCCTACGCCGCGTCGTGGGTCGACGACGTCCTCCGGAAGATGCCCGAGGTGGGCACGGCCCGCACGGTCGTGGGCCTGGCCGGGACGGTCAGCACGGTCGCGGCGGTCGAGATCGGGCTGGAGGCCTACGACCGGTCGCAGATCCACGGCTTCGTGCTGACCAAGGAGGCGGCCGAGGACGTGTTCCGCACCCTCGCCACCGAGAGCCGGGCCGACCGCATCCACAACCCGGGGCTGGAGGAGGCGCGGGCCGACGTCATCGTCGGGGGCTGCTGCGCCCTGGTGGCGATCTACCGGACGCTGGGGCTGGAGGAGGTCCTCGTCTCGGAGTCCGACATCCTCGACGGGCTGGCGCTCTCGACCTTCCAGGCGCGGTAGCCGCCGTCGAGGTCGGTGGCGTGCGCCAGCCCCAGCTGCCGCAGGGCGACGGCGGCGAGGGTGGAGGCGTAGCCCTCGTTGCACACGAGCACGACGACCTGGTCGGGGCCGGCCAGCTCGGCCAGGCGGTGCGGGCTGTCGGGGGCGAGGCGCCACTCGAGCACGTTGCGCTCGACGACGACGGCGCCGGGCAGCTCGCCCTCCTCGCGCCGGTAGGACTCCGGGCGGGTGTCGACCACCAGGGCGCCGTCGGCGACGAGCTGCTCCAGGTCGGCCGGACCGGGGCGGGGGCCCAGCTCCTCCCGGGCGGCGGCGAGCAGCCGGTCGACGGCGCTGCTCACGGGATCGCGGTGGCTCCGGCGAGGGCGTGGCGGACCTCGTCGAGGCCGAGCAGCGGGGGCTCGGGGAACACCCGCTCGGTGCGCACCGGGCGCAGCTCGTCGTCGTAGAAGGTCATGGTCTCCAGGGCCGGGCCGTAGACGTGGATGCTCGTGGCGGGGAAGGTCCCGGCGTTGACGACGTCGTGGATCCGGCCCCGCGGGACCCGGCGCACGGTACCGGCCCCGAGGCGATGGCGGGTGATGCGCTCGACCCCCGGTCGGGGGTCGGGGCGGGCGACCAGCTCGACCAGGCTGCCGGCGACGACGGCCACCGCCCCGGCCGAGTCGCCGTGGTCGTGGACCTCGACCCCGTGGCCCGACGGCCAGGTGATCAGGTACGCCTCCCAGCCCTCGCCGGCGGCCAGCCGGACGTGGACCCGGTGCTCGGGGTCGTGCACCGCCAGCGGGGCCCAGACCGCCGGGCACGACGCCAGGACCTGGGCGATCGAGGCCAGATCGGACGTCGAGGGCGCGTCGGTGCTCATACCTGACTGTTTCTATCGAGTTTGACGGAAAGACGCAACCGGGTCCTGTCCCGAGACCGTCCCGGCAAGGCCGCACCGAGGGCGCGACGACGGCTACGGTCGACCCGCCCACGTGTCCGGAGAGAGGGGGTCCGCCCATGCGCAGAGAACGCAGCCGCACCGTGGACCCCGGCCGTCCGGCCGGCGACGGCGAGGCCCGCTCGACCGCCCTCTTCGGACGCCGGGTGATGCTCCGCCCGCTGACGCTGGCCGACTTCGCCGCCTGGCGGGAGGTCCGGCTCCGCTGCCACGACTGGCTCACCGTCTGGGAGCCCAGCCGGCAGCCCGGCGCCCCCGACCCCACCACCGACCGGGACGCCTTCGGCGTGCGCTGCGCCGCCCGCCAGCGCGAGCGGGCCCTCGGCACCGGGCACGGCTTCGGCATCTTCCACGACGGCCAGTTCCGGGGCGAGATCAACCTCAACACCGTCCAGCGGGGCCCGTTCCAGAACGCCTACGTCGGCTACTGGATCGACCAGGCCGTCGCCGGCCGGGGGCTGATGCCCGAGGCGGTCGTCGTCCTCGCCCGCTTCGCCTTCGAGGAGCTGGGCCTGCACCGGCTCCAGGTGTCGATCATCCCCCGCAACGCCGCCAGCCGGCGCGTCCCCGAGAAGCTCGGCCTGCGGGACGAGGGCACCGCCGTCCGCTACCTCGAGATCAACGGCGTCTGGGAGGACCACGTCCGCTACGCCCTCACCGCCGAGGAGTGGGAGGACCGCCGCGAGGACCTCGAGCGCACCTGGCTCGGCCCCGAAGGCCCCGCCTAGACCTTCGCTACTCGTCCCTCACGACGGCGGGGGAGTGGCGGAAGAACTGCTCGACGTCCTCGTCGTAGCTGTAGTCGTCGTCGCCGACGGTGCCCTTGAGGCGGAGGGCCTCGACGTAGGCCTGGACGGCGCCGGCGGAGGTGTAGCGGTAGTGGAAGCCGGCCTCCTTGAGGCGGCGGTTGTCGATGCCGCGCCCGTAGCGGAGGAGGTCGAGCAGCTCGGGCGGGATGTCGACGCCGATGCGGCGCAGGGGCTCGGCGGCCAGGTTGGTGCCGACGAAGGGGAGGGGGATGGTGGGCTTGCCGCAGATGCGGGCGGTCTCGCTCCACGGCAGCAGGCCGTCGCCGGCGACGTTGTAGATGCCCGAGCGCCCCTCGCCGATGGCGAACAGCAGCGACCGGACGACGTCGTCCTCGTGCACCAGCTGGAACAGCGGGTCGAAGCCGAGGACCGACGGCACCGCCGGCAGCCGGAGGGCCTTGCTGAACGGGGTCGACAGCTTGGGCCCGAGCACGTTGCAGTAGCGGAGGAGGGTGACCTCGACGTGGGGGTTGTCGATGGCGAAGTCCCGCACGTAGCCCTCGACCTCGAGCAGGCTGCGCTCGATGCGGGTCCGGGGCGTGGCCTTCCGGCTGGCCGTCTCGGTGAACCACCGGGGGTCTCGGGCGGTGGCGCCGTAGACGAGGGCCGAGGACTTCACCACGACGTTGCGCACGGTGCTGCCGGGGCTCGACGCCGCCGCGAACAGGTTCATGGTGCCGATGACGTTGATCTCATGCAGCCGCCGCCCGCTGGTCTGGGTGCTGTCGACGACCAGGAAGGTGTGGACGATCGTGTCGACCTTGGTGGCCGAGACGATGCGGCTGAGGATCGAGTAGTTCTCGTCGGAGCGGACGTACTCGGTGCGCTCCAGGCGGACCTTGGGCTCCTCGGTGTCGAGGCCGATGACGACGTCGACGTCGGGCTCGTTCTCGATGGCCTGGGCCAGCCGGCCGCCCCAGAAGGTGCCCAGGCCGGTGATCAGGACGCGGCGGCCCACGTCAGCCGAACCACACCGAGCGGCGCTTCTGGAGCATGTCGTAGAGCGCCTCCTGGATGCTCTGGCGGATCTCCTCGGAGGCGTCCATGATCCGGCTCCGCGAGTAGCGGGGCTGGTCGGGGGGCACGTCGAAGGTGACCGGGTCGAGCACCCGGATCTTGAACTTGGACGGGAAGTAGGCCAGGGCGCCGAGCGGCCCGAGGGCCAGCATGTTGGCGGTGATGGGGAAGTAGGGGAGGCCGAGCGCCTTGGCCACCACGGGCAGGCGGGTGATCGTGGGCATCGACTCCTCGGCGCCGACCACGGCGATCGGGATGATCGGCACGCCGGCCCGCATGGCGATCTCGACGAAGCCGCCCCGGCCGAAGCGCCGCAGGCGGTAGCGCTCGTCGTAGGTCTTGGCCGGGCCCTTGGTGCCCTCGGGGAAGACGAGGGCCAGCTGGCCCTGCTCCCGCAGCAGGCGGTAGGCGTTGTCGGGCTGGGCCACCACACCGCCGTTGCGGGCCCACAGGGTGCCGAGGACGGGGGCCGACCGGAAGAAGTGGTCGGCCAGCCCGTACACCGCCCGGCCCATCTCGACCTCGATGCCGTGCATGATCGCCGGGGCGTCGGACGGGACGGCGGCGGCGTGGTTGGCGACGAGCAGGGCGCCGCCGTCGGCCGGGATCTTGTCCATCCCCTCCCACTCGACCCGGAACCACCTCTCGTAGATCGGGGCGTAGGCCTTGCGGGCGATCTCCCGCATCCGCTCGCTGCGCCCCCACTCGTCGACGTCGCCCAGGCGGGGGTCGTCGAGCGGCTCGCGCTCCTCGGCCACCGGGGGGAGCGACACCGGGACGAGCGCCGTGCTGCGCTCCTGGGTCGGTCGGGCCATCGCCCGAGCGTAGGCGGCGCTCCCCGAGGCTGTCGCAGGGGTGTCGTAGCCTGACCCCGTGCCCGACCCGTCCGCCGCCGACGTGCCGCCGCTGCGGCTGGTGTCGGACCGGCCCGCGCCCTCGTCCGCGGTTGCGGCCGCCGAGCCGGTCGTCGACGACGGGCTCACGCCCCGCCAGCAGCAGACGCTGGCCCGGCTCGGGGCCAAGCGGGCCGAGCGCCCCACGTTCCCGGCCGAGCTGGCCACCGACCTGCGGTCCCTGCTGGAGGACGAGCTGGCCGGCCCGGCCTCGGCCCTGCCCGACGCCGCCACCCTCTTCGTGTCCAAGCACGCCCTGGCCACGGTCCACGCCTGCGAGGCCCGCTGGCACGCCGAGGACCAGGACCCGTCCTTCGACGTCTCGCCCCCGGTCGTGCGGGGGGCGGTGGCCCACAAGGCCATCGAATTGGGCATCAACCGCCGGCCCGGCTCGCCCCTGCCCCCGCCGGCCGACCTGGTCGACCAGGCCATGGCCAGCCTCGAGCGCTCCGAGCAGTGGATGTCGGAGTGGCTCCGGACGTGCGCCGACGACGAGCGGGCCGAGGTCCGCGGCGGCGCCGTCGCCCGGGTCACCGACTACGACGAGGTGTGGCCGCCGCTCAAGAGCGCCTGGCGCCCGGCCACCGAGGTCGGCGTGCGCAGCGACCTGGCCGGCGGGCGCATCACCCTGAAGGGCCGGGTCGACCTGTCGATCGGCCGGGCCGAGGGGCGCACGGCGGGCAAGGTCATCGTCGACTTCAAGACCGGTGGCCCGGCCCCCGTCCACCGGGAGGACCTGCGCTTCTACGCCCTGGTCGAGACGCTGCGGCTGGGCGTCCCGCCCCGGGCCGTGGCCACGTCCTACCTGGAGTCGGGCGACCTCCACGTCGAGGACGTCACCGTCGGCGGGCTGGAGGCGGCCGCCGCCCGGGTGGTCGACGGCGTCGAGCGCATGGTCGCCATCCGCCACCACGACCACCCGCCGGTGGCCCGGCCCTCGCCCCGCTGCCGCTGGTGCCCGGCCCGCCCCGGCTGCGCGCCCGGCCAGGCCTACCTCGACGACCGCGACGCCGACGAGGACTGGTAGCCGCTCGGACTAGACGGCGACCTCGACGGTGCCGTCGACGATCCTCGTCTCGAAGACGGGCTGGGTGCGGTCCCGCTCCTTGCAGAAGCCGTCCTCCAGGGCGAAGGACCACTGGTGCCCGGGGCACACGACCCGGCCCTTGAGCAGGAAGCCCTGCGCCAGCTCCCGCTCGCGGTGGATGCAGAGGTTGTGCATGGCGCTGACCCGGCCCTCGTGCCAGACGAGCAGGATCGGCGTGCCATCGACGTCGATGACCAGCTTCCCGGCCGTCTCGACCTCGGCCAGGGCGGCCACGGCCCGGAAGGGGCGGGCCGAGACGGCGGTCAGGCCGTCGGAGCCGGCATCGCCCATGGCGTCGCTCATGCCGAGTCGGCGGCGCCCAGCCACCGCTCCTTGAGCTTCCTCCCGGCGGCCGAGTCCTCGTCCAGGCCCTTCTGGTCCGGGTCCCACACCACCGCGCAGTCGCCGCTGGTGTAGGTCTGGCAGGCCAGCCGGTAGCCCTGGGCCATCAGCTCCTCGCCGAGGCGCTCCCGCTCGCGCCGGCGGGCGGGGGAGAGGTGCTCGGCGCCCTCGGTGACGACGATCCGGTCGGTGCCGCAGTTGCCGCTGGCGCAGCGCCAGGGCAGTCCGCCGTCGTGGCGGATCGAGATGCGGAGGATGTTGACCTCGTCGCCCTCGGGGAACGAGATCACCTTGTCGCTCGTCGTGAAGTGGATGTCGGGCACGGGGGCTCTCCGTCAGCAGGAAGTGTATACAGAATACCATTGACGGGAGCAGGGTCAAGCGCCTCGGCCCGGGCGGCGCGTCGCTCCTTGCGGAACATCGACAGCGCCACCAGCAGGAGCAGCCCGCCGAAGAGCCGGTTGGAGAGGGTCTCGTCCAGCCCGACCGAGATCTTGGTGGCGGCGAAGGAGGACGCCAGCCCGGCCACGCCCATCACCGCCGCGGTCGTCAGCTCGGTGTTGCGGGCCTTGACGTTGCGCCACGTCCCGACCAGCGAGGTGGGCACGACCATCGCCAGCGACGTCCCCTTGGCCAGCGCCGCCGGCATCCCGACCAGGAGGACCATGACCGGCACGATGACGATCCCGCCGCCCACGCCGAGCAGCCCGGCCAGGATCCCGGTGACCACCCCGATGGCCACGAGCACCAGCGCGGTGGCGACGGTGAGGGTGGCCCGGCCGCCGGCGTCGCTGCTGTCGAGGACCATGCGCACGGCCGTGGCCACCAGCAGGGCGGCGAAGCCGTAGGCCAGCGCCCGCCGGGGCAGGACGTGGAGCAGGTGGGTGCCGATCACCGCCCCCAGGCCGGCGGCCCCGACGGTGAGCCAGGCGGCGACCGGCCAGTCGACCTCGCCCTCGAGGGCGTAGCCGATCGTGCCGGACACGGCGATGGGGAGGATGGCGGTCAGCGAGGTGCCGTGGGCGCGCCGCTGCTCCATGGCGAGCAGGAGGACCATGGCCGGGACCATCAGGATCCCGCCGCCCACCCCGAACAGCCCCGAGAGGAAGCCGGCGGCCAGGCCCACGGCGATCGTCCGGGCCCACCAGCGAGGGGTGCGGTCAGATGTGTGGGTGGGGTCGCTCTCGGTCACGACCGGATGGTACATTGTATCCGAAACGGTGACGCAAGGTCATCGAATGGACCCGGAGAGGGGACGACGTGGACGAGGAGGTGGTGGCGTCACCGCTCGGGAACCGGCACCGCACCCTCGAGTCGATGGTGTGCGAGCAGCTGCGGACGTGGATCGTCACCGGCCGGCTCAAGCCCGGGTCCCGTCTGGTGGAGTCGACCCTCGCCGACGAGATGGGCGTGTCCCGGGGCCCGGTGCGCAACGCCATCCGCCAGCTGGTGCGGGAGGGCTTCGTCGACCTGGCGCCGCGGCGGGGGGCGACGGTGGCCGAGGTCTCGGTGCGCGACGCCCTGCACTGCTACGAGGTCCGCATCGCCCTGGAGGGCACCGCCGCCCGGCTCGCCGCGGCCCGCCGGACCGATGCCGACCTGGCCTCGCTCGACGCCGTGCTGGCGGCGGGCGACCAGGCCGTGGTCGGCGGGCGCTGGGACGCCCTGGCCCCGCTCAACAACGACTTCCACACCGCCCTGGCCACCGCCGCGGACAACGCCGAGCTGGTGGCCCTGATGCAGCAGTACTCCCTGCGCATCGCCTGGATCTTCTCGCTGGTGGCCGAGCGCCGGGGCGTGCCGGCGTGGGCCGAGCACGCCGGGATCATCGAGGCGGTGCGGGCCGGGCGGGCCGAGGTGGCCGAGTCGCTGGCCCGCCGCCACATCGAGCGGTCGCGGGAGCAGTTCCTGGTCGAGGCCGAGCGCTCCGAGGTCGGCCGGTCCCGTCGGCCCCGCGCCCTCCCCGGCTGAGCGGACCGGTTGACACCTCGTCGATCTCACCCGTACATTGTATACGAACGAGACGAGCCGAGTCCCCCAGGAGAGACCGTGACCGACCTGCTTCCCCCCGAGGAGTTCCGCAGCGCCCTCGAGGACGCCATGAAGGGCACGATGGCCCGGGATGCGTCCTTCAGCCGGGCGTGGGCCACCGGCAAGCTGTCCCGCCAGCACTTCGTGCACTGGGCGGCGAACCACTACCACTACGTCGGCCCCTTCGGTGACCTGCTCGGCGTGATGTACGCCAAGACGCCGGACTGGGCCCGCGACGCCAAGGACTTCCTCCTCCAGAACCTGTGGGAGGAGGAGCTGTCCGACGATCGCCACACCGACCTGCTCATCCGCTTCGCCGAGGCGTGCGGCGGCACCCGCGAGTTCGTGATGGACCGGAGGAACGCCACCCCGTTCACGCTCGGCATCCAGGGCTGGCAGTACAAGCTCACCAACGAGGAGCACTTCGCGGTGTCGACCGCGGCCACCGTCGTCGGGCTCGAGTCGCAGGTGCCGAGCATCTACCGCACCCAGTACCCGGCGCTGATCGACCCGGAGCGCTACGGCTTCACCGAGTGGGAGACCGAGTTCTTCGACCTCCACATCACCTCCGACGAGGTGCACGGCGAGCGGGGCTACCAGATCGTCCTCAAGTACGCCGACACGCCGGCCCTCCAGCAGCGCTGCATCGAGATCGTGAAGGAGGCCGCCAACATGCGGTTCAACTACACGAAGGCGCTGTACGAGGCCTACGTGAAGCCGGATCTCGGCGATTGGGTCGAGCCCGAGCCGGCCGTCGCCGTCGCCTGATCCGCTGAGCGGACACCGGAGGCGGACCCGTGGAGGTGTTCGGCAAGGCCCTCTCCTTCGACGCCGTCGAGGACGCCCGCCGGGCCGAGGCCGCCGGCTACGACGGCGTCCGCGCCATCGACCACGTCTTCAGCGGGATCCCGCCCGAGCCGCCGATCGCCGCCCCCCACGTCTTCACCACGTTGGGGGCGGCGGCCGCGGCCACGGCGCGCGTCCGGCTGACCCAGACGATGGTGGCGGCCACCCTCCGCCACCCGGTCGAGGTGGCCCAGGCGGTGGCCACGCTGTCCCGCCTCTCCGGCGGGCGGGCCGAGCTGGGGATGGGGACCGGCTGGCTCCAGGCCGAGCACGACGCCACCGGCCTGCGCCTCGGACCGGTGGGGGAGCGGGTCGACCGCCTCGTCGAGGCGATCACGATCTGCGGGACGATGCTGCGGGGCGACGGCACCGTCGCCTTCGAGGGCGCCCACTTCCGGGCGGTGGTCGACGCGCCGTGGCCCGCCCTCCCGGCCCCGGCCCCGATCCTGGTCGGCGCCCACGGCCCGGTGATGCTGCGGAGGCTCGCGCCGTTGGTCGACCGGATCGACCTGGTCGAGGGGCTGGTCCAGGGCATCGCCACCTTCACCGGGCCGCACCGCAACGACGCCGCCGCCCTGGCCGACCGCATCGCCGTGGCCCGCAAGGCGGCCGTCGACGCCGGGGCCGCCGAGCCGGCCTTCTCGGCCACCGTCAACCTCACCGTGTGCCCGTCGGCCGCCGCCCGTGACGCGGCCCGGGCCGACGTTCTCCTCGCCTCGGGCGCGCCCCTCGCCGCCCTCGACGGCGAGCTCCTCCGGGTGATCGACGAGCCCGACGGCGTCCTCGCCGCCTTCACCACCCTGGCCGGGCTGGGCGTCGACCGGGTCCACGTCCGCCCGTCCGACCCGGCGAGCCCGGCGCGGCGCGACGAGGCCCTGCCCACGCTGCACGCGCTGCGCCCGTCGGCATGAGCGAAGGCCGTCGGGGGGCGGCGTTGGCCGCCCTGCTCGGGGCGACCTTCATCGGCACGGTCAACAACAGCCTGGCCAACGTGGCCGTGCCGGCCATGTCCGAGGACCTCGGCGTCGGGCTGTCGACCGGCGTCTGGATCGTCAGCGCCTTCGCCCTCGCCCTGGGCGTGATGATGCCGCTGGCCGGGCGGCTCGGCGACCTCCACGGCGCCCGCCGCGTCTTCATCATCGGCACCGTCCTGTTCGCGGCGTCCTCGCTCATGGTCGGGGTGGCCGACGACATGCTGGTGGCGGTGCTGGGCCGGATCGGCCAGGGCGTGGCCGGATCGCCGGTGCTGCCGTGCATCATGGCCACCGCGACCCGGCTCTACCCGCCGGACCGGCGGGGCCG
>JBQGCF010000280.1:0-19486 GCA_052038315.1 Iamia sp. | reverse complement strand
GCACACCGACGAGGGCCTCCGCGCCGCCATCCGGGCCCGCGAGCTGTGGCCCGAGATCGCCGTGCTGGTGCTGTCGCAGTGGGTCGAGGAGCGCTACGCCACCGAGCTGCTCGCCGGGTCGACCACCGGCGTCGGCTACCTGCTGAAGGACCGGGTGGCCGATGTGCGCGACTTCGTCGACGCCGTCCGCCGCGTCGGCGCCGGGGGCACCGCCCTCGACCCCGACGTCGTCTCGCAGCTGCTCGCCACCAGCCGCAACCGCAGCCCGCTGGCCGCCCTCACGCCCCGGGAGACCGAGGTCCTCAAGCTGATGGCCGAGGGCCGCAGCAACCGGGCCATCGCCGAGGCCATGGTCGTGTCGGACGGGGCGGTCGAGAAGCACGTGTCCAACATCTTCATGAAGCTCGACCTCCCGATCGCCGACACCGACCACCGGCGCGTCCTGGCCGTCCTCCGCTACCTGGAGGCGGCGCCGTGAACCCGGCCACCTGGGGTCGCCACCCGCTGGTGCGCGTGCCGACGCTCGTCGTCGGTGGGCTGATCACGCTCCTGCTCCTGGCCACCGGCACCTACGCGGTGGCCAACGTGATCGTCCGGACCACCGAGACCGACTCCACCACGCTCACCGGCGAGGTCCGCCGCGCCGAGGTCCACGTCACCGGGCGGGTCGACATCTCGGTGGGGCCGGCCGACCGGGTCGAGATCGACCGGCGCTCCACCTTCGGCGTGCGCCGCCCCCGGGTCACCGAGACGCTGGTCGACGGGCTCCTGACCTTGCGGGTCGAGTGCGTCGGCGGCATCTCGGTCGTCTGCGCCAACCGGGTCGACCTGGTCGTGCCGGCCGACGTCTCCCTCACGATCCACGCCCTCGGCACCACCGTCGCCGACGTCACCGGCGACGTCGAGGTCGACAGCGGCGCCGGCTCGGTCCACCTCGAGCGGCTGACGGGCGAGATCGACGTCAGCGTCGGCGGCGGCTCGATCGACGGCACCGCCCTGCGCAGCGCCCGCGTCCAGGCCTCCGCCGGCGCCGGCTCGGTCGACCTGTCCTTCGCCGTCCCGCCGGAGGACGTCGACGCCAGCAGCGGGGCCGGGTCGGTCCTGGTCTGGCTGCCCGAGGGCGACGAGGCCTATCGGGTCGACGCCGATGCCGGCGCCGGCTCCGACGTCGTCACCGTCAAGACCGACCAGACCAGCGACCGCATCATCCGGGCCAACGCCGGCGCCGGCAGCGCCGAGGTCCACTACGCCCCCTGACCCTCCCACCCGTCGCCGGGCCACCACGTCGGCGGCCCGCCCAGGAGGGCCAGCACGAGGAAGACGGCGGCGGCGGCCACCAGGAGGGGCACGACCACCCGGGCGACGTCGGCGTTGTGCCGGTCGCGCTCACGGGCCCGGGTCCTCCACTCCTCGCGCCGGTCCGGGTCGGGGTCGTCCTCGGCCAGCCGGGCCATGGCGTGGCGCCCCTGCGACCGCATCCACGCGGCCATGGCCAGCAGGCCGATGCCGATCCAGGCCGCCATGGCCGGGGTCGTCGGCTGGCCCCGAGCGGCGACGAGCCATACCGGCGAGGTCGGGCCGAGGTCCACCCTCGCACCATCGGACCCCTCCGAGCCCCCGTGAGGCCGGGCGCGAGACGGCGGAGGGGGGCTAGCCCCACCCCTTCGGGTGGAGGTCCCCCACCGTGGAGACGGTGGCCCGGCCCATCGAAGCGGAAGCCCAGGTCACGGACGATGACGAGGCACCACGAGACCCGTCCCGAGGAGGACACCGTGCCCACCATCGCTCCCCCCCAGCCCCACGCCCAGCCCGGCCACGACACCGGCGCCGCCGCCGTCCGGGCCTTCGGCGTCCGCAAGGTGTACGGCTCCGGGCCGGCCGCCGTGACCGCCCTCGACGACGTCACCGTCGGCGTCGCCCGCGGCTCCTTCGTCGCCGTCATGGGCCCGTCGGGCTCCGGCAAGTCGACCCTGATGCACTGCCTGGCCGGGCTCGACACGGTCACGTCGGGCTCGATCGAGATCTCCGGCATCGACCTGGCCGGGCTCAACGACCGGCAGCTGACCAAGCTCCGCCGGGACCGCATCGGCTTCGTCTTCCAGTCGTTCAACCTGGTGCCGACGCTGACGGCCGAGGAGAACATGAGCCTCCCGGCCACCCTCGCCGGTCGCAAGGTCGACCCGGCCTGGATGGACGAGATCGTCCGCACCGTCGGCCTGGCCGATCGGCTCGGCCACAAGCCCTCCGAGCTGTCCGGCGGCCAGCAGCAGCGCGTCGCCGTGGCCCGGGCCCTGCTCAGCCGGCCCGAGGTGACCTTCGCCGACGAGCCCACCGGCAACCTCGACTCCCGCTCCGGTGCCGAGGTCCTCGGCTTCCTCCGCCGGGCCGTCGACACCATGGCCCAGACCGTCGTCATGGTCACCCACGACCCCACCGCGGCGGCCTACGCCGACCGCGTCCTCTTCCTCGCCGACGGCCGCCTGGTCGACGAGATGACCGACCCGACCGCCGCCTCCGTGCTCGACCGCATGAAGCGCTTCGGCGACTGAGCACGGCTCAGCGCGAACCGCCCCACAGAAGAACCCGAGGAATCACCATGCTGCGCATCTCGCTCCGCACGCTGCGGGCCCACGCCCGCCGCTTCACCTCCACCATCATCGCCGTCGCCCTGGGCGTGGCCTTCCTGTCCGGCGTCCTGGTCATGGTCGCCACCTTCCAGAAGAGCTTCGACGACATGTTCGCCACCGGCACGGCCGGCACGGCGGCCGCCGTCCGGGCCGACACCTCGATCGACCTCGGCTTCGGCGACGCCGCCCGGGGCGAGATCGACGAGTCGCTGGCCACCACCATCGAGGGCGTCGACGGCGTGGCCGCCGTCCAGCCCGTCCGCACCGGCACCGCCCAGATCGAAGGCGCCGACGGCGAGATCATCGGCGGCGGCGGTCCGCCGCAGCTCGGCTCCGAGTGGATCACGGTCGACGCCCTCAACCCGTGGCGCCTGACCGACGGCCGGGCCCCCGCCGGCCCCGAGGAGGTCGTGATCGACAAGGCCTCGGCCCGCCAGGGCGACCTCGAGGTCGGCGACACCACCCGGCTGTTCACCCCCGAGCCGCTCGACGTCACCATCGTCGGCATCGCCAAGTACGGCACGGCCGACTCCCCCGGCCCGCTCACCCAGGCCATGTTCAGCCAGGAGGGCGCCATCGCCCACCTCGGTGGCACGCCCGGGAAGGTCGACAGCTTCCTGGTCGAGGCCGATCCCGGGGTCAGCCAGCAGGCCGTGACCACGGCGATCGGCGACGCCCTGCCCGACGGGGTCGAGGCCATCACCGGGAAGGCCCTCACCGAGGAGTCCCAGGAGATCGGCCGGGACTTCATCAGCGTGATGCGGCCGGCGCTGCTGGCCTTCGCCCTGATCGCCCTGCTGGTCGGGACGTTCAGCATCTACAACACCTTCGCCATCGTCGTCGCCCAGCGGACCCGGGACGCCGCCCTCATGCGGGCCATCGGGGCCTCCAAGCGCCAGGTGATCACCTCGACGCTGATCGAGGCGGCCATCGTCGGCCTGGTCGGCGGGCTGCTCGGTCTGGCCGCCGGCATCGGCCTGGCCGCCGGGCTGGGGGCGATCCTCGCCGGCTTCACCGGGCTGAGCTCGTCGTCGCTGATCATCGGGGCCGGCACCGTGGCCACCGCCCTGGGCGTGGGCATCGGCGTCACCGTCGTCGCCGCCCTGCTGCCGGCCCGCCGGGCCTCCAAGGTCCCGCCGGTGGCCGCCCTCCGCGAGGTCGCCGTCGACGGCGGCCGGGTCGGGCGCATCCGCCCGGTCGTCGGCCTGGTCGTGCTGGCCATCGGTCTCGCCCTCGGGCTCAACGGCGCCCTGGGCGACGGCAGCGCCAGCTCCGCCGGAGCGGGTGCCGCCCTCCTGCTGCTGGCCGCCATCGTGCTGGCCCCGACCGTCGCCGGTCCGCTGGTGCGGGTCATCGGTGCCCCGATCTCCCGGATCAAGGGCGTGTCCGGCCTGATGGCCCGGCGCAACGCCGTCCGCAACCCCCGCCGCACCGGCAGCACCGCCACCGCCCTGGTGATCGGCGTGGCCGTGGTCGCCCTGTTCACGGTGGTGGCCGCCTCGGTCCGGACCTCGCTCGACGAGATCATCGACAGCCAGATCGCCGGTGACGTGGTGGTCCAGGGCCCGGACGTCGACGGCTTCGTCGGCCTGGCCCCGAGCCTCCAGCAGCGGCTGCGGGACCTGCCCGAGACCGAGGCGGCGGCGGGCGTCGGCGGGATGCCGGCCACCGTCGACGGCGAGGACGAGTTCCTCGGCTTCTCCAACGCCGCCTCGATCGACCAGGTCGTCGATCTCGACATCAGCTCCGGTTCGGCGACGGACTTCGGCAGCGGTCAGATCGCCGTCTCCGAGGACTACGCCGAGGACAACGACCTGGCCATGGGCGACACCGTCCCCGTCACCTACATCGACGGCGTCGAGGAGGACCTCACGGTCGGGCTGATCTACGGCACGACCACGCTGGCCGGGCCGTACTTCGTCGACGAGTCGACCGTCGCCCCCCACGCCCCGCAGCTCGGGCCCAACGTGATGATCCTCAAGGCCGCCGCCGGCGTGACCGCCGAGCAGCTCGACGACGCCGCCCAGGCCGCGGCGGCCGAGTGGCCCGGCGCCGAGATCCAGACCCGGGACGAGTTCGCCGAGACCCAGGGCCGCAGCGTCGACCAGATGCTGATGCTGATCTACGTGCTGCTCGCCCTGTCGATCGGCATCGCCCTGATGGGCATCGCCAACACCATCTCCCTCTCGACCCTCGAGCGGCGCCACGAGCTGGGCCTGCTCCGGGCCGTGGGCCAGACCCGCCGGCAGGTGCGGTCGATGGTCCGCTGGGAGGCCGTGATGGTGTCGTCGCTCGGGACGCTGGCCGGCCTGGCCGTCGGCGTCGGTGGCGGGTCGATGGTGATCAAGGCCGCCGGCGAGGACTTCAACACCCTGGCCATCCCGGTCGGCACCCTCCTCGTGGTGGTGCTGATCGGTGCCGCCGCCGGCGTCCTGGCCTCGGCCCGGCCCGCCGCCCGGGCCGCCAAGACCGACGTCCTCACCGCCATCGCCAGCGTGTAGCTGCTCTCCCGCCCCGCCGGTGCCTCCCCTCCCGGCGGGGCGGATGTCCTCCCGCCCCGGTCGCGTCCTCCTCGGGTGTGCGACCGGGGCGGGTGCGCGCGAGCGCAGCGAGCCTCCACCCGCCCCAGCCAGGACGGCGCGAGCGCAGCGAGCACGAACAGGGTGGCGGGTGGGGTCGGCGGACGTGGGGCCGCGTCCGGGCCCGAAGGTTCACCGGCAGGCCACCCGCCGAAGTGGTACAACGACGATGCCGACGCGAGGGGCGCGGCGAAGGAGGGGTCCTGGCATGAAGACCGTCGTCCGCACCGTCGTCGTCGCCATCGGCATGGTGGCCGCCGTGATCGGCGCACCGTGGGTGCCCGCCCCGCCGGCCGGTGCCGTCACCGAGGTCACCTACGCCACCTACACCGACGGCTCGGGCACGCACAGCCTCAAGCTCAAGATCTCGCTGCCGGCCAGCCCCACCGAGGACATGCCGATCGTGCTGCTGATCCCCGGCGGTGGCTTCGCCGCCATCAACGAGGACATCCGGACGATCTACGAGTCCTCGTTCAACGGCGCCGGGATCGCCACCGCCTACGTGCAGTACCGGACCCTCCTCGACGCCGGCGACTGGACGCCCGACAACACCCCGGGCGGCGACCCGATCGTCACCTGCGAGCCCGACTCGGTGCCCCCGGCCGGCGACGCCTGCCCGACCGACTTCATCGACGCCGCCCGGGCCGCCCAGCACGACGTCCAGGCCGCGGTGCGGTACCTCCGGGCCAACGCCGCCACCTACGACATCGACCCGGCCGGGATCTTCGCCTTCGGGGAGTCGGCCGGCGGCATCACCGCCGTCAACCTCCTCCACCGGTACTCGGACCCGGGCACGGTCGGCAGCAACCTGGCCCAGAGCTCGCAGATCGCCGGCGCCATCTCGATCGGCGGCGTCTTCGCCCGGGAGGGCGAGCAGCCCGCCGGCGCCGCCCCCGCCCTGCTGTTCCACGGCGAGGACGACTTCTTCACCAAGGTCCTGATCGACCAGTGGGGCTACGACGAGGCCCAGGAGATGATGGCCCGGGCCAACCAGCTCGGGAACTACGTCGAGATGGGCTCGATCTGCGGGCCGCTCCACGTCGCCCGCCCGGCCAACGACGGGTCGAACCCGCTGTTCGAGGGCCACTCGATGCTGACCACCCGGATCCGGGCCCGCTCGATCGCCTTCGTCGAGGACGTCCACGACGGCACGCCGCTGCGCGAGGAGGGCACCTGGCTCGGCCCGCTGACGGGCTCCGGCGACACGATCGCCGGCCAGTACCGGCTCGACGACGCCAAGCCGGTGGTCGGCGACTACGACGGCGACGGGAACGACGACATCCTCTGGCACGGCGGCGGCACCACCGACGGATCGGGCCACGCCTGCGACTCGCTGTGGAAGGGCGGCGACACCGACGCCACCTTCGCCCCGCAGCACTCGACCGACGCCTGGTCGATCTTCGGCACGCCGTCGACCGCCTACGAGCGGGGCGTGACCCCGATCGTCCCGTCCGGCACGCCGAGCGTCGGCGACTTCGACGGCGACGGCCTCGACGACGTCTTCATCTTCGGCTCCAGCCTGACCAGCTGGTACGAGTACGCCGACACCGACCCCAACGGCCACGTCTCCTTCCAGGAGGAGGACCACGCCATCTGGACGTACAACGCGCCCAAGGTCGGCGACTTCGACGCCGACGGCCGCAGCGACCTCCTGTTCTGGAACCCGGCCTCCGGCGGCGACGCCGTCCTCTACGGCAGCGCCAACCGGGCGACCGGCCACGACCCGGTGTTCGTCACCATGGACAACCCGCAGACGCCGTTCATCGGCGACTTCGACGGCGACGGGGACGACGACGTCTACTGGTACGGCTCGGGCAGCGCCGACGCGATGTGGTGGTCGAACGGGTCGGGTCGGACCTTCACCATCGACACCTCGTCCACCTTCGACCTGCCCACGACCGGCAGCTACCTCCACGTCGGCGACTTCGACGGCAACGGCCTCGACGACCTGTTCGTCTACGCCGGCGGCTCGACCCGGTGGAACTTCATCGGCAGCGGCACCCACGCCACGGTGACGGTCACCAAGACGGCGATGACGATCTGGCTCGTCGGCACGATCCACGTCGGCGACTACAACGCCGACGGCCGCGACGACGTCGTCCTCTACGCCTCGGGCACCAACTCCGACGCCTACTGGCAGGGCACGGCCAACCCGTCGGTCATCACCCGCATCACGCCCTTCGACGTCAACGGCACCGGCCACACCCCGGTCCTCGGCCGCTTCGACGGCGACGCCGGCACCGACATCCTCTGGCACCCCTGACCGTCGTGGGTGGGGCCTAGCGTCGGCCCCGTGGACGATCACGAGCTGATGGGCATCGCACTGGACGAGGCGCGCGCCGCAGGGGCGGCGGGCGAGGTGCCGGTGGGGGCGGTCGTGGTCGTCGACGGGGCGGTGGTCGCCCGGCGGGGCAACGAGCGGGAGCGCTCGGGTGACCCGACCGCCCACGCCGAGGTGCTCGCCCTGCGTGACGCAGCCGCGTCCGTCGGCGACCGCCGGCTGCGGGAGGCGACGCTGGTCGTGACGCTCGAGCCGTGCCCGATGTGCGCGGGTGCGGCGTGGGCGGCCCAGGTCGGCCGGATCGTCTTCGGCGCCGACGACCCCCGCGCCGGCGCCACCGGCTCGCTCTACAACGTCGCCGTCGACGTCCGCCTCAACCACACCTCGTCGGTCACCGCCGGCGTGCGCGCCGACGAGTCCGTCGCCCTCCTCGTCGACTTCTTCGCAGAGCGGCGCTGACCGCTCAGCGCCACCCTGGCGGCAGGAGGACGAGGGTGCCGTTCATGCCGCCGATGCCGAAGGAGTTGCTGACGACGGGGCCGGGGTCCCACTCGCGGGGCTGACCCCAGACGACGTCGGCGGAGGCGGTGACGTCGGGGTCGGGCTCGGCGTCGATGGCGGACGGGGGGATGACGCCCGACGCCATGGACTGCAGGGCGACGACGGCCTCGAGGGCACCGGCCGCACCGACGCCGTGACCGGTCACCCGCTTGACCGACGTGATCGGCGGGCGGTGCGGACCGCAGAGGCGGGCCACGGCGGCGGCCTCGGCGGCGTCGTTGAGCACCGTCCCGGTGCCGTGGGCGTTGACGTGGGCGACGGCCGACGGGGCCACGTCGGCCCGCTCCAGCGCCAGGGTCATCGACTCGACGGCGCCGTCGCCGGAGGGGCGGACGGCGTGGGCGGCGTCGTTGGTGTTGGCCCACCCGGCCACCTCGCCGAGCACGGTCGCACCCCGGGCCACGGCGTCGTCGAGCGCCTCCAGCACCAGCACCGCGGCGCCCAGGCCGAAGACGAAGCCGTCGCGCCGCCGGTCGAAGGGCCGCACCCACCCCGTCGGCGACAGGGCCCGGAGGTTGGCGTACGACGCCTGCAGCACGGGGGCGATGGCCGCCTCGGTGCCGCCGGCCCAGGCCACGTCGACCTCGCCCGACGCCACCAGCGCGGCCGCCTGGCCTATGGCATGGGTCCCCGCCGCGCACGCCCCGGCGACGACCGAGACCGGGCCCCGCGCCCCCAGCCGCTGGGCGACGGTGGCGGCGGCCGACGAGGTCGAGGCCAGCAGCCCGACCGATGCCGGCACGGCGGCGGCGCCCTCGGTGTCGGCGGTGCGGACGGCGTCCTCGGCCGCGGTCGACGGGCCGAAGACGTTGCCCAGCACGACCGCTCGCCGCAGCGGGTCGGGTCGGGGTGCACCGGCGGCCTCATCGGCCTCGGCGGCGGCGGCCACGGCGTAGGCGACGTAGTCGTCGGTGCGGCGCAGGTCCCGGCGCTCGAACCAGCGGGACGGGTCCCAGCCCGGGACCGTCGCCGCGATCGGCGCATCGGTCGGCCGGACGACCAGCTCCCACAGCGCATCGGCCCCGACCCCGCCGGGCGAGACGGCCCCGATGCCGGTGACGGCGACCCGTCGACCGGTCACGGCGGCGTCACCACGATCGCCGCCACCTGACCGCCGAGCCCGAGCGAGGCCGAGAGGACCGGGCCCGGCTCCCAGTCCCGGGCCGCGCCCCGCACGACGTCGAGGGCGAAGGCCGGGTCGAGCTCCTCCAGCCCGGCGGTGGGCAGCACCTGGCGGCGCTGGATCGACAGGACGGCGGCGGCCACCTCGATCGACCCCGCCGCGCCGCCGGCGTGGCCCAGCGCTCCCTTGACCGACGTGACCGGGACGTCCGGTCCCAGCACCGAGACGATGGCGGCGGCCTCGGCGGCGTCGTTGGCGACGGTGCCGGTGCCGTGGGCGTTGACGTGGGTGATGTCGGACGGCCGCAGGCCGGCGTCCTCCAGGGCGGCCCGCATGCAGGCGGTCAGCACGGCGGCCTCGTCGGAGGGGGCGAAGACGCCAGCGACGTCGGTCCGCTCGGCCGCCCCGGCGATCGTCGCCAGCGCCGTCGCCCCACGCCCGGCAGCCCGGTCGGCCGACTCCAGGACGACCACCGCGGCCCCCTCGGCCAGGGCGAAGCCGTCGCGCCGGGCGTCGAAGGGCCGGGGCCGGTCGGCGCACAGCACCGTGAGCCGCTCGAAGGCGGCGACGACGGCGGGCGTCGAGGGCGCCTCGGTGCCACCGGCCAGCACGATGTCGGCCCGGCCCTCGGCGATCCGCCGGGCGCCCTCGGCCACGGCCACCGTGCCCGAGGCGCACGTCGCCGCCAGGCCGATGCTCGGCCCCGTCCAGCCGGCCCGGGCCGCCACCGCCGAGGCCGGGGCGCTGACCGGGAAGATCGTCCCGAAGACGGGCGAGATGGCCGACGGGCCGTCGTGGTCGACGGCCAGCACGCCCTCGGCCAGGGCGGCGACCCCGCCGTAGGCGCTGGCGATCACGACGCCGCCCCGGTCGCCCACCGGGCCGAGGTCGGCCACCGACGAGGCCGAGGCCAGCGCGTCGACGGCCGCCACGCACGCCATCTGGGTGGTGCGGTCCATCCGCCGGTGCTCCCGCCGGGGCAGGTGGTCGCCGGGGTCGAAGGCGATGGTGCCCGGGTGGGCCGGCGGCCGCGCCGACGGCGAGGCGCACCAGTCCCACAGGGCATCGGCCCCCACCCCACCGGGCCCGACGACCCCCACGCCGGTGACCACCACACTGCTGCGCACCCGGCCAACCTACGCCCGCCTGCCAGGATGCGGCGATGCGCTTCGGAGTCGTCACCGGGTTCGGTCCCCGGGCCGAGGGCTCGGCGGTGGTCGACCTGGTCACGACGGCCGAGGGCCTGGGCTACGACTCGGTCTGGCTGACCGAGCACCTCGTCGTCCCCGAGACCTACGACTCGCCCTACCCCTACGCCGTGAGCGGCGACATGCCCATCGGCAACAGCTCCGACCTGCCCGAGCCGCTCACCTGGCTGGCCTTCGCCGCCGCCCGCACGTCGACGATCCTCCTCGGCACGTCGTGCGTGATCCTCCCCGAGCGCAACCCGCTCCACCTGGCCAAGCAGGCCGCCACCCTCGACCTGCTGTCGGGCGGCCGGCTGCGCCTCGGCGTGGGGTTGGGCTGGTGCCAGGAGGAGGCCGAGGCGGTCGGGACGACGTGGGCCGACCGGGTGCCCCGGACCGAGGCGGCCGTCGAAGCGATGCGCCTCCTCTGGACGGGCGAGCCGGTGGCCTACGAGGGACCGGGCGTGAGCTTCCCGCCGGTCACCTGCCGACCGACCCCGGCCGGCGACACCATCCCGGTCGTGATCTGCGGCCCGTCGATCCACGCCGCCCGCCGGGCCGGCCGCATCGGCGACGGCTTCTTCACCAACCACCGTGACCCCGAGGTCCTGCAGCGCCTGCTCGACGAGCTGCGCCGGGCCGCCGAGGGCGCCGGCCGCGACCCCGACGCCATCGAGGTCACCGCCGGCGCCTCGCCCTCGCCCCGCACCGTCGACCGGCTGGCCGCCATGGGCGTCGACCGCATCATCTGGCCCGTCCCCACCCGCGACCCCGCCCGGGTCGAGCGCCAGCTCACCCGCGCCATCCAGGCCGTGTCCTAGGTTCCGGCCATGACCGACACCACGCCGCTGGACGGACGCGTCGCCCTGGTCACCGGGGGCGGACGGGGGATCGGGCGGGGCATCGCCCTGGCCCTGGCCGACGCCGGGGCCGACGTGGCCGTGGGCTACCGGCGCCACCGCGACCAGGCCGAGGAGGTCGTCGCCCTCGTCGAGCAGGCCGGGCGGCGGAGCGTCGCCGTGCAGGCCACCGTCGAGGACCGGGCCGAGGTCGAGGCCATGGTCGCGGCCACCGTCGAGGCCCTCGGGGCGCCGAGCATCCTCGTCGCCAGCGCCGGGATCGCCAGCCGCTACCAGTCGGTCGCCGACCTCGACCCGGCGCACTTCGAGAAGGTGGTGAAGGTCCACGCCTTCGGCCCCTTCCACTGCGCCGCCGCCGTCCTCCCGGCCATGCGCACATGCGAGCGGGGCGACATCGTGTTCGTCTCCAGCGTCGCCACCCGCGACCACGGCGCCAACGGCTCGCCCTACAACGTGGGCAAGGCGGCCATGGAGGAGCTCTGCTACACGCTGGCCAAGGAGGAGGTCGGCAACGGCATCCACGTCAACGTGGTCGCCCCCGGCCTGGTCGTGTCGGACATGGGCCAGCGGCTGATGCACGCCATCACCGGCACCGACGACATGACCGAGATGGACGACGTCTTCCCCTACGGCCACGTCTGCCGGCCCGAGGAGGTCGGCGCGCTGGTGGCCGCCCTGTGCGGCCCGGCCGGCGCCTACGTCACCGGCCAGCGCATCGAGGTCGACGGCGGCGGCTTCCCCAGCGGCGTGCTGGGGCCGCGCTGACAGAGGGCGGGGCTAGCCCTTCTTCGTCACCACCAGCTCGACGAGCTCGCCGACGGTGGTCAGGTCGTAGACCTCGTGGTCCTCGATGGCCACGCCGAACTGCCGCTCGAGGGTCGAGGCGATCTCGATGACGTCGATCGAGTCGGCGTCGAGCGTCTCGCTCAGGTTGGCGTCCGGGGTGACCTCGTCGGCGTCGCAGTCGAGGACCTCGACGGCGGCCTCCCGCACGGCGGTGAGGACCTGGGCGCGCAGCTCGTCAGACATGGGAGCGACCCTATCCCTCTGCGTCAGATCTGGAAGTAGACGAAGGGCACGGGGGCCTGGCCCGAGAAGACGACGATCAGCACGACCATCGTCCCGTAGGCGACGGCCCGGCCGAGGGTCATCGGGTCGGGCTTGCCCTCGTGGCGCTCGATGGCGGCCTCCCGCCGGTCGAGGAGGATCAGGGCGACCAGGGCGTAGGCGAACAGCATCAGCAGGTTCTGGTCGATCGGCGCGAAGCGGGGCCACGCCAGCTGGCCGTAGAGGCGGAGGCTCGACTCGACCGAGCCCGTCCGCACCCATGCGTGCTGCACCGCCACCATGACGAAGACGTAGACGGGCGCCACGACGGGCCACCACGACGGCAGCCGGCTGGTGCGGGTGGTGGCGTCGAGCTCGGCGGCCCGGTCCCGCCGCCGCACGATGCCCTCCGACGCCGGGGTCGTGGCCAGGCCGATGGCGGTGGCCGCCGGCCCGCCCAGGTCGGCGGACGGCACGGCCACCGGATCGGGATCGTCGGCCCCCGGCAGGCGGGTGGGGTCGTCGCCGGTCGCGCCCTGCGCCGCCAGCGCCTCCCGATCGGCCTTGGCCGCGGCCCGGGCGGCGCGGCGGGCGGCCCGGCGGCGGGCGTCGGCGCGCTGCGAGACCCACAGCTCGACCGACAGGACGCCGCCCATCACGAAGCCCCACGTGATCCAGACCAGGCCGTCGTCGTGCCACAGCCCGGACAGGGCGAACACGATGCAGAGGCAGACGGCGCTCCACGCCCAGCCCCGGCCCCTCCCCCGCAGCGGCCGGTAGAGGTAGTCCCGGAACCACGCCATCATCGTCATGTGGTCGCGGCGCCAGAAGTCGCGGAAGTTGCGGCTGCGGGTCAGCGGCTGGCGGAAGTTGTAGGGCAGCTCGATGCCGAGGAGCTTCGAGCTGCCCCGGGCGATGTTCGAGTAGCCGGCGAAGTCGAAGGTGAACTGGATGACGGCGGCCAGCGTCGCCACCCACAGGTTGACCCAGCCGGGCCCGGCTGGGCCGGTGCCGTCGCCGAACTGGGAGAAGACCTGCGCGGTCGCCGGTGAGAGGGCATCGGCGATGGCGACCTTCTGGAACAGGCCGATGAAGATCAGCTCCAGGCCCTCGCGCATCTGCTCGCGCTTGGGCGTGGTCGGCAGGTCGACGATCTGCGGGAGCATCCGCTTGGCCCGGATGATCGGCCCGGCCAGCAGGTGCGGGAAGTACGAGATGAAGACCATGAAGTCGATCAGCGACGGGGTCGGCTCGATCTCACGGCGGTAGACGTCGATCGTGTAGCTCAGCGTCGAGAACGTGTAGAAGCTGATGCCCACCGGCAGGACGACGACGAGGGCGACCCGGGGATCGGCGAAGCCCAGCGTCTCCAGGGCCCGCTCGACCGGTACCCGGAACCAGTCGAAGTACTTGAAGAAGGCCAGCGTCAGCAGGTTGCTGCCCACGCTGACGGTCAGCAGGAGGCGACGCAGGCGCGGGTCCTCGGAGCGGCCCATCACCCGGGCCACGGCGAAGTCGACCAGCGTGGTGGCCAGCAGGATCGCCGTGAAGCGGACGTCGACCCAGGCGTAGAAGACGTACGACCCGGCCAGCAGGAGCAGCTTCCGGGGGTGGCGGGGCAGGGCCCAGTACCCGAACACGACGATCGCGAGGAACGCCGCGTACTGGAACGAGTTGAACGCCACGGCGGGACGGTAGTCCTCGTCGCCCCCCCGTTCCGTGTGCGCGTTCCTACCTGTGCGGCGTGTTTTCGCACACAGAACGGCGCTACGGTCCGGCCGATGGACGCACCGGGGGACACGGTCGCGCTGGTGACGGGGGCGTCGGGGACGCTGGGGGCGGCGGCGGCGCGGGTGCTGGCCGCCCGGGGCATCCCGGTCGCCCTCCACGCCCACGCCCACCCGGAGCGGGCCTCCGCCCTGGCCGCCGACCTGGACGGGCCCACCGCGGTGGTGACCGGCGACGTCGGCACCGCCGAGGGGGCCGAGGCGCTGGTGGGCGCGGCCACCGAGGCGCTCGGGCCGGTGCGGATCCTCGTGCACTGCGCCGGGGTGCGGGTCGACGGGCTGGTCGTGGGCCAGGACCCGGCGGTGTGGGCGTCGACCGTGCAGGTCAACCTGCTCGGCACGTACCACGTCGACCGGGCCGTGCTCCCGGCCATGCTCACGGCCCGGTGGGGCCGGATCGTCAACGTGTCCTCGCCGGTCGCCGCCTTCGGCAACGCCGGCCAGAGCGCCTACGCGGCGGCCAAGGCCGGGGTCGAGGCCCTCACCCGCACGCTGGCCCACGAGGTCGGGCGCCGGTCGATCACCGTCAACGCCCTCTCCCCCGGCTTCGTGGCCAGCGCCATCACCGAGGGCGTGGCCGACGCCGCCCGCGACCGCCTCCTCGGCCGCACCGCCCTGCGCCGCCCGGCCGAGCCGGACGAGATCGGCCCGGTGCTGGAGATGCTGCTCGACGCCGGCTACCTCACCGGCCAGGTCGTGGCCGTCGACGGCGGCATGACCCCGTGACGCCGTGCGCCTGACCGACGTCGTCACCGCCGCCGACGCCGCCGCCCTCCCCCACCCCTCCTGCCGGCCCCTCGTGCGGGGCCTCCTGGCCGTGATCGACGACCCCGCCACCGGCGCGGACGGCACCCGCCACGCCTGGGTCGCGGTCGACCTGCTGGCGCCCGTCCCCCTCGACGTCGAGCTGGCCGTGACGGCGACGC
This sequence comes from Iamia sp., assembly GCA_052038315.1. Taxonomy (GTDB): domain Bacteria; phylum Actinomycetota; class Acidimicrobiia; order Acidimicrobiales; family Iamiaceae; genus Iamia. The sequence goes on along the minus strand of JBQGCF010000280.1, from coordinate 4,508 downwards.
TGACCGGGGTGGCTCGCCTGGGGGCGGCCGCCGGCCTCTGGATCGACGTCGACGTCGACGGTCCCGATGGCGCCGCCCTCGTCCGCTCCCGCCACGTCGTCGCGGCCACGCTGGCCGACCCGCCCGCCGAGCGGGGCACGCTGCCGCCGGTCCCCCGCACGGACGGCGACCCGACCGGCTCCCTCACCATCGACGAGCCCACCCTCGCCGCCTACCGCCACGCCGCCGGCGACACCTCCCCCGCCCACGGCACCGCCGGGAGCGACGGGCCGATCGTCCCCGGCCTCCTCGCCCTCTGGACGGCGCTCACCGCGGCCGCGCCCGGCGCCCCGCCCGCCCACGTCGAGGCCCGCTTCCCCGCCCCCCTCCCCGTCGGCGCCGAGGCCGCCCTGGTCGTCCAGGCCGACACCCTCGCCCTCCGCGTCGGCCCCACCACCGTCCTGCGCGCCCACCTCGGCCGACCCGCGGAACTTTGAGCACTTGACATCGCTATCCGGGGTGAGGCGCTCGAAGTTCGGTGGTGGGGGCGAGCGCCTACCATCGGCGGGCGTGAAGGTGGAGACCGTCCCGGGGGTGACGTCCTCCGTCGATGAGGCGCTGGCCGACCTGCGGGCCACGGGCATCGGGCTGCTCGCCGATCGCTGCGACGCCGACCGCACCGCCGCCCTCCGCACCGCCCTGGTCGACGCCGCAGCGCGGGAGCGGGCCGACGGCACCGCCACCGAGTACCACGGCGGCACCAGCCAGCGGGTCTACCGGCTGCCCGCCCTCGACCCCGTCTTCCTCGCCGCCGCCGCCGACCCGACCGTGCTGGAGGTCGCCCGCGCCCTCCTCGGTCCCGACGTCCTGCTGTCGAACCTGAGCGCCAACATCGTCGGCGCCGGCGGCCGCTCGATGTCGATCCACGCCGACCAGGGCTTCCTGCCCACGCCGTGGACCGAGCCATGGGGCCTCCAGGTGATCTGGCCCCTCGACGACTTCACCGAGGAGGTCGGCGCCACCCGTGTCGTGCCCGGCAGCCACCTCGCCGAGGGCCCACCGCCCCGCGCCGTCCGCCCCGAGGAGAGCGTGGCCGTCGAGTGCCCGGCCGGGACGCTGATCCTCCTCGACGGCCGGCTCTGGCACGGCACCGGCGCCAACCGGTCCGAGCCGACCGGGCCCGAGGGCCGCCGCCACGCCCTGCTCGGCTTCTACACCAAGCCCTGGCTGCGGACGCAGGAGGCGTGGCCCACCACCCTGCCCCGCGAGGTGCTGGGCGGCGACGAGGACCTGGCCAGGCTCTTCGGCATCCTCCCGTGGCAGCACCTCGGCCTGGTCGAGGGGCACGCGGCGCGGCTCGACAGCGCCGGGTGAAGCAGCTCCTCCGGCGGAAGGTCCCGCTCGGCGCCCTGGCCCTGGCGGTCGTCGGGCTCCTGCTCGTGACCGAGCTGGCCGTGCGCTCGATCGAGGACTGGCTGCCGGTGAGCCAGGCCGGCGACGCCGCCGAGGTCGAGCTCAAGTGGGACCAGGTCGTCGCCCTGGACGAGGCCGGCGAGCCGACCGACGTCGTCTTCCTCGGCAGCTCGGCCATGGACGCGGCGATCGACCCGGAGACGTGGGCGGCGGCGTCGGTCGCCTACCCCCACCCCTACAACGCCGCCCTGCTGGGCCAGCCCTTCGACTCGATGCGGCGCTGGGCCGGCGACTTCGTCCTCCCCCGCACCGACCCGGCGCTGATCGTCGTGGGCGTGACGCCGTTCGACGTCCCCCAGATCGACATCCTCGACACGAGCCGGGCCATCGTCGAGAAGCTGTTCGACGACGCCATGGACCGGCTCGAGGAGGGCGCCCTGTCCCGCGCCGACCGTCGCCTCGCCGACCGCTCCGCCATCGTCCGCCACCGGGCCTCGTTCCGCTCGCCCATGCATCTGGTCCGGGCCGCCCGGGACCGGGTCACCGGCGAGGACAAGCCCAAGCAGGACAGCCTCCAACCGGTGAAGCTGGTCGACGGGACCATCGTGGCCCGCACCGAGGAGGTCTGGGCCCAGCACCTGATGCGGGACCGGGGCGGCGTGGCCAACTACTGGGGCTTCACCGAGCCCATCCCGCTCGGGTTCACCTTCGACGACCCGGTCGAGCAGCAGATCTTCCGCTCGTCGCAGACCACCGCCACCCAGCTGCGGGGCTTCCGGGACGTGGCCGACGAGGCCGGTGCCGACCTGGTCTTCGTCATCCCGCCCACGCTGCCCGACGCCTACACCCCCTTCACCGGCAGCCAGGCGGCCACCGACGCGGCCGAGCAGCACGTCCGCGACGTGGCCGCCGACCTCGGCGTGCCGGTCCTCGACTTCACCGAGATGGAGTACCCGGCGAACCACTTCGCCGACGCCGTGCACCTGAACAAGGCCGGCAGCATCCGCTTCAGCCAGGACCTAGCCGCCGCGGTGGACGACCTGTGAGCCGATCCGTCAGCCCGGCCGGCGTGCGCTCCGCGGTCACCACCGTCCTGCTGTTCCTCCTGATGGGCGGGGTGGTCATCGCCATCCTCCTGAGCCAGTTCGGCACCGTCCGGGACGCCTCGCACCCGCTCGCCACCCGGGACGAGGCGGTCGGCGGGGCCGGCTGGGACCAGGTCCGGGGCCGCTGGGCGGTCGGCGAGGACGGCGCCCGGGTCGAGGCCGCCGGACCCGAGCTCAGCGTGATGGTGCGGCCCGTCGGCGGGGTCGAGGGCACCGTCGAGGTCGAGGGCCGACCGGCCACCGGCTGGGGCGTGGTCGTCCGCTGGCACGACCCGGGCACCTACGGCCTGGTGGTCGTCGAGCCCGACGAGCGGACGGTCAGCCTGGTCGCCGTCGTCCACGACCGCACCCGGCTGCTCGACACCGGCGCCCTGCCCGAGGGCGGGCCCGACGACCGGGGCGACGACGGGGCCCGCACGGTGAGCGTCGAGCTCGACGGCCCGGTCATGCGGGTGCGGGTCGACGGCACCCTCGTGGCCGCCGGCCGCGACGACGACCTGGCCACCGGAACCCGTGCCGGCGTGGCCGTGGTCGGCGACGACGATGGAGCCCGCTTCACCCGCTTCCGCACGGCGCCGCCCGAGGACGCCGGCACCCGCATGATCACCTCCGAGGAGGATCGATGACCCAGGGACGTGTGGTCCTCGTGACCGGGGCGGGCCGCGGGATCGGCCGGGCCGTGGCCGAGCGGATGCTGGCCGCCGGCGACCGGGTGGCCGGCACCTACCGGACGACGCCGCCCCCCGAGGGCGTGCTCGCCGTGCGGGCCGACCAGCGCTCGACCGCCGAGGTCGAGGCCGCCTTCGCCACCGTCGAGGCCGAGCTGGGGCCGGTCGAGGTCCTGGTCGCCTCGGCCGGGATCGGGCCGATCAACATGCTGATGCGGGCCACCGACGACGACGTCGCCGCCGTGCTCGACACCAACCTCGTCGGCGCCATCCGGGTCGCCCGCCGGGCCGCCGGCCCGATGGCCAGGGCCCGCGCCGGCCGCATCGTCTTCATCGGCTCGGTCTCCGCCGGCTGGGGCGCCAGCGGCGGCAGCCTCTACGCCGCCTCCAAGGCCGGGCTGACCGGGCTGGCCCGATCGCTGGCCCGCGAGCTCGGGCCCCGCGGCGTCACCGTCAACGTGGTCGCCCCCGGCGCCATCCGCACCGAGATGCTCGACGCCGCCGGCTCCCGCCTCCAGGAGGAGGAGCTGGGCCGGGCCCCCCTGCGCCGGGCCGGCACGCCCGACGAGGTCGCCGCCGTCGTGCACTTCCTGGCCTCCGCCGAGGCCGCCTACGTCACCGGTGCCGTCGTCCCCGTCGACGGCGGCCTGGCCATGGGCAACTAGGGGCGACGTGGCCCTCGACCTCGTCGCCCTGGCCATCGACGCCCGCGACCCGGTCGCCCTGGCCGCCTTCTGGGCCGAGGCCCTCGGCTGGGGGGTCGGCGCCGCCGCCCCCGACGGGACGGTCCGGCTGGTGCCCACCGACGGGACCCGCTTCCGGGTCGAGCTGGTGCCGACCATCGCGCCCAAGGCCGGGAAGAACCCGATCCACCTCGACCTGACCACCGCCTCGCTCGACGACCAGCGGGGCTCGACCGAGCGCTTCGTCGCCCTCGGTGCCCGGCCGATCGACATCGGCCAGCGCCCCGAGGAGGGCCACGTCGTGCTGGCCGACCCCGAGGGCAACGAGCTCTGCCTGATCGGCCCGGGCAACCGGTTCCTGGCCGGGTGCGGGCGGTTCGGCTCGATCACCTGCGACGGGTCGGTCGCCGTCGGGCACTTCTGGAGCGAGGCCCTGGGCTGGCCGCTGGTGTGGGACCAGGACGAGGAGACGGCGATCCGGGCCCCCGACCTCACCGGCCCGCTGATCACGTGGGGCCCGCCGGTGCCCGACCCCGCCGCCCCGAGCCGGTGGCGCCTCCACGTCGCCCCGTCCGCCGGCTCCGATCACGACGCCGAGGTGGCCCGGCTTCTGGCCCTCGGCGCCACGGTGGTCGACGGCGACCTGCTCGCCGACCCCG
>JBQGCF010000279.1:0-5576 GCA_052038315.1 Iamia sp. | reverse complement strand
CCTCCCCCGTGTGGGGGAGGGGCAACCAACCGGCAGCCTCAGCCGACCTCGGCGGCGTGGCGCTCGGCCACGACGGGGTACAGCTCGCCCAGCGTGGCCTCGATCCCGACCAGGCCCAGGTCGAGGGTGGCGGTGAAGCTGACCACCTCGCCGGTGCGGAACAGGTGGAGGTCCATGACGCCGTCGACGGTGCTGCTGCCGTCCTGGGTCGGCAGGGTGATGTCGCCGACCAGGCCGAAGGACTCCTCGGTCCACGGCTCGTCGTCGGGTCGGACCGACAGGGCCACCGCCGCGCCCTCGCCGAAGCCGGACACGAAGAGGTCCTGGGCACAGGTGATGAAGGCGTCGCCGCCGGCCTCGGCCAGCAGGGCGGTGGCGGTGTCGGCCGAGTCGAGGACGACGGTCTGCATGGTGACCAGCTGGCCCGACGTGTCGTCGACGTCGAGCGAGAAGGTGCCGGTCTCGGCCTCGCCGACGGTGGCCGCCTCGATGTCGGTCTCGACGAAGCAGTCGTCGAGGTTGGCGCCGCCGTCGTCGTCCTCGGCCGGCGTCTCGGTCCACCCGTCGGCGAAGTCGTCGATCGTCAGGTTGATCCGCTCGGCCAGGGCCACCGCGTCGGGGTCGCCCTCGGTGCCGTCGCCCGAGCCGTCACCGGAGTCGTCGGGCTCCTCGGCGGCCGTGGTGGTCGTCGACCCGTCCGGCTCGTCGGCCGCCGTGCTCGTCGGGTCGTCGTCCTGCTCGTCGGCGGCCGTGGTCGTCGTCTGCTCGGTGTCGTCGTCGACGGTCCGGGCGCTGGGCTCGTCGTCGTCGCTGCAGGCGGCGAGGAGGAGGGTGAGGGCGCAGGCCCCGGCGAGGGCCCGCACCAGGGTGCGCGTGTGGTGCATGGCCGGGGATGCTGGCACGGCGGGTGCGGCCGGCCCAGCCCCGGCGGGTGGGAGCCGCCCCCGTCGCGGCTGGTCAGAGGCCGGCCTCAGCCCAGCTCTTCGACCGCGTCCTCGTGGCGCTCGTCGAGCAGGTCGACCATGCCGTCGACCACGTAGGCGGCCGCCTCCCCGCCGCCCGCGGTGTCGATGTAGAAGACCATGCTGATGAAGGGCCCGGTGCGGAGCAGGTGGAAGTCGACCGCCGCCTGGGTGCCCTCGACCTCGGCCAGGCCACCGATGACGATCCACTGGTCGCCGTAGCGGGTGCCGCTCGGGAAGGCCTCGAGCTCGCCGCCGTCGCTGCCCTCGAGCAGCACGTCGTCGGCGCAGGGCAGGAACTCGTCGGAGGCGGCGGCGTCCATGAACGCGGTGGCGTCCTCGACCGAGCCGAACATCGCCGTCGCCGTCGCCACGGCCTGGGGCAGGCCCGACTCGTTGACGAACAGGCGGCCCTCGCTCTCGGCCTGGGGCTCCAGCTCGCCGGCGGGGCCCATGCAGGACTCGATGTCGAGCTCGTCGTCCTCCTCGTCCTCGCTGTCGTCGACGGCCCAGCCCGGGCTCAGCGCCTCCAGGTCCTCGACGGTGAGGTCGATCCCGTTGACCAGGGCCTGGACGTCGACCTCCGGGGCCGTCGTGGTGGGCACCTCGGTGGTCGAGGGCTCCTCCTCGGGCTCGGTGGTGTCGTCGCCCTCGTCCTCGGACCCGGTGGTGGTGGTCTCGGCGGCCTCGGTGGTGGTCGTGCCGTCGCCGGCGTCCTCGTCACCGTCGTCGCCCCCGCAGCCGGCCAGCGCCAGCACCAGGGCGGCGGCCACGCACAGGCCTCGGGTCACCGTCACGCGTCGATCTCGCATCGTCCCTCCAGGGTCCGCCGGGACCGCAGCGCCCCGTCCGGTGCCCAGCCTGGCACACGACGCCTCCGGCGACCCCAGAGGGCGGCCGCGTGCGCACTTCCCCGAACGCTCCACGACCGTCCCTCGTGCGGGGGCCGCCGGCGCTCTACCCACTCTCATGTCATCTCATGCACTCTCAGGGCTTCTTGTCATCGAGAAGCGAGCCGAAGCCGAGACGGAGGGCGGGCCGGAAGCAGCGCTCGACGGCCTCGTGGTGGAGGGCGAGGATGCGATCGATGTCGTCCCGCCCGAGGCCGGCGTGGGGGATCTCGCCGATCAGGTAGTTGGCGTCCTCGTCCCCGATGGCGAAGGCCACGCCACGGAGGTGGAGGTTGCGGCGCAGCAGGTGCTCGTAGAAGCCGGCCGGGTCGTCGACGGGCGTGGGCAGCACGTAGGACTCGTGGTGGAGCATGCGCTGGCGCAGGTGCAGCCAGACCGTCGTGTGGTCCCGCTCCTCCCCCGCCAGGCGGACGAACCACCGCCGCTCACCGGTGTCGTCCCGGTCGATCGCCTCGATCAGCGGGTTCTCCGCCCTCAGCTCCTCCAGCCACCCGTCGATCCGCTGGGCGAGATCGTCGAGGTCGGCCGGCGAAGCAGGGGCGCTCATCCCCCCGACCCTAGACATCCCCCCGAAATTGCGACCCTGAGCGGGCGCCTCGCCCGCTCAGGGTCGCAATTTCGGCGAGGGCGGCGTCCCGCTACGCGGCGCAGTCGACGGGGTCGGTGGCGAGGACGTCGGCGTAGACGCCGGCGAGGGAGCGGGCCGCGGTGGGCCAGCCGTAGCCGGCGGCGAGGGCGGCGGCGGCCCGGCCCATGCGCTCGGCCCGCTCGGGGAGGCAGAGCACCGAGTCGAGGGCGCTGGCCCAGGCCCCGGGGTCGCGGGTGCCGACGAGGAGGCCGGTGCGGCGGTGGTCGACCAGGGTCGAGAGGCCACCGACGTCGGCGGCGACGACGGGCCGGCCGCACGCCGCCGCCTCCCGGGCGCCCAGCCCGAAGGACTCCGACCGGCTGGGCACGGCCACCACGTCGGCGGCCCGGTAGAGCGACGAGAGCTGGTGGTGGGGCCGGGGGGCGACGACCCGCACCCGGTCGTCGAGCCCGTGCTCGGCCACGAAGGCCCGGACGCCGGCGACGGTGGCCGCGCCGTCGGTCCCGCTGGGGCCACCGCAGGCGACGAGCACGGCGTCCCGGGCCCACAGCCGGTCGAGCGCCTCGACGACCACGTCGAGACCCTTCAGCCGCTGGAACCGCCCGACGAACAGCACGACCGGTGCCGAACCGACGTCGGCCAGACCGGCGGCGTCGCGGGCCGCGGCCCGGGGACCGGGCGAGAAGAGGGCGTGCTCGACACCCGGCGGCACCAGGGCGATCCGGGACCGGGGGACGTCGTAGAGGTCGGCCAGCTGGCTGGCCTCGGCCGGGCAGCTGGCGAGGACGGCGTCCGAGCAGGCCATCACCGCCTCCTCGGCCAGGGCCCGGGCCTCGGGCTCGGGGTCGCCGGCGAGCGTCTTCACCCGGGCGAGGGTGTGGAACGTCGACACGAGCGGCACGTCGAGGGCGTGCTTGATCCGGTGCCCGGCCACGCCCGAGAGCCAGTAGTTGGCGTGGACGACGTCGACCCCGCCGCCGGCGACGATCGCCTCGGCCACCGCATCGGCCCACTCGTCGATGACGCCGGGCAGGTCCTCCTTGGCCAGGTCGGGCGGACCGGCGGCGACGTGGTGGACGACGACGCCGGGCTCGACCGCCACCCGGGCCGGCAGGTCGTCGGCGAAGGTGCGGACGTAGACGTCGCAGCGGTGCCCGGCGTGGGCCAGCCCGGCGGCCAGCTCCCGCACGTAGACGTTCATGCCGCCGCTGTCACCGCGCCCCGGCTGGGCCAGCGGGGAGGTGTGCAGGCTGAGGAGGGCGACCCGGGCCACGGGGCGCGTCAACCGGCGGCCGCTGCGTCCGATTCCGCGGCCAGCTCCTCGTCGTCGGGGTCCGGCTCGGGCCCGGCCTCGGACTCGGCCTCGACGACCGCCGCCGGGACGGGGGACGCGGCGCGGACCGACTCGTAGATCTGGATCAGCGTCCGCTTCTGGTCCTCGCCCAGGTACGGGTCACGACGGATCTCGGTGACGAGGTCGACCCCGTCGGGCCGCTCCTCCAGGATCCCGGCCCGGATGTAGAGCGTCTCGGAGCTGATCTCGAGGGCCCGGGCGATCTGCTGGAGGATCTCGGCCGACGGCTTGCGCAGGCCCCGCTCGATCTGGCTCAGGTACGGGTTCGACACCCCGGCCATCTCGGACAGCTTGCGCAGCGAGAGGTGCCCGATGTGCCGCTGCTCCCGGATGAACTCACCGAGGTCCCGCCACCTCTCCTCGAGCTCGGACATGGCGGCCAGGCTACGGCAGCTATCGGCTGTTCATGAAGACGCCGACGCTCCAGACCCAGATGGGCGCCAGCAGGAGGAACGAGTCGAGCCGGCGGACCGACGGGGCCCGGGCGTCGTTGGCGGGGAGGATCGCCGACGCCGCGGCCTGGCCCAGCGGGCACAGCACGGCGGCGAAGGCGGCGAAGGTGTAGGTCGGGATGCCCTCGAACGGCGGTGTCCCCAGCACGGCGACGGCCATGGCGACCACACCGATGGTGACGATGCCGGTCAGCGGTCCCTCGACGCTGTTCGACGAGCCCGACCCGATCAGGAAGTCCCCGGCGTCGTAGGCGAAGACGAACAGGAGGAGGGCGACCACGGCGCCGATCTCCAGGTCGTTGGTCAGGATCACCGACGCCGCGGCCAGGCCGAACGGGACGGCGCACCCGACCGTGTTGCCGGCGGCCGACAGGACGTGGTCCCGGCCCATGGCGCTGAAGCCCATCCGGGCGACCGACGCCAGGACGACGAGCAGGATGGCGACCCCGACGAAGCCGGCCCCGGCGGCGCCCGCCGCGGCCACCGCCCCGGCGCCGACGGCGGCGACCCACGGATCGGCGGCGACGCCCCGCTCGCGCCAGCGGTCGGCGGCCTCCATGGCGGCCCAGCCGGCGGCGATCCCGAAGAGGAAGGTGAGCAGCCACCAGCCGACGACCACGGCGCCGAGCACGGCCACGAACCAGAGGAGGCCGAGGGTGACCTTGGGGCCGTCGGTGTCGTAGACGACGCCGTAGCGCCGGCCGATCGCCGTCCGCCGCTCGCGGACGCCGCTGACCTTTCGCTCCTTGCCCCGGATCGTGACCGCCCCGGTGACGGGCACGCCCACCGACCGCATGCGGGTCAGCCGGGTCGCGGCCTTGCCGGTGGCGGTCTCGCCGTCGGCCGCCCGCTCGATCGGTGCGCCGGTGGGGGCGGCGGTGCGGGTCAGCACCCCGGGGGCCAGCGGTGGCGGGGTCGCACCGCCGACGCGGCGCTTGGCCAGGTCGGGCCGGGGGGCGGCCCCGTCGACCGGCGTCGGCGTCAGCGCCGGCACCCCGTCGAGCGGCACCGCCGCCGGTCGCTCCCCCCGTCGTCGCCCCGTCCCCCCGCCCTCACGCCGGCCGGGAGCCCCGGCGCCACGCCGGGCATCACCGCCGGCACCACGCCGGGCGGCCGGGCCGGACCCAGGACGGGCGCCATCGCCGGCACCACGCCGGGCATCACCGCCGGCACGACGCCGGGCATCGCCACCGGCGCGACGGCGAGGGTCACCGCTGGCGCCACGGCCGGGGCTGCGGTCGGGTCCGGCGGGGGCGCGGCGGCCACGGCCGGCGCCGGAGCGGGGGTCGGCGGCCGGAGCGCGGCCGG
>JBQGCF010000278.1:0-2040 GCA_052038315.1 Iamia sp. | reverse complement strand
GGGCGAGCCGGGGGGCGACCTCGTCGGCCTGGTGGGGCGGGGCCTGGACGTGGCCCTCGGGGGGGTGTATCAGCCGGGCCACGGCGATGGCCCGCTGGGGGTCCTCGGGCGGGCAGGGCGGGTGGTCGCGCATGGCTGTGCCCGGCTTGGGCAGGAAGTTCTGGACGATCACCTCCTGCACGTGGCCGTGGCGGCGGTGGCTGGCGGCGATCGCCTCCAGGGCCTCGACCCGGTCGGCCTCGGTCTCGCCGATGCCGCAGAGGATGCCGGTGGTGTACGGGATCCGGAGCTCGCCGGCAGCCTCCAGGGTGGCCAGGCGGCGCTCGGGGAGCTTGTCCGGTGCGCCCCGGTGGGCGGCCAGGTCCGACCGCAGGGTCTCGACCATCATCCCCTGGCTGGGGCTGACGGTCCGGAGCCGGGCCAGCTCGTCGGCCGGCAGGGCGCCGGGGTTGGCGTGGGGGAGCAGGCCGGTCTCGTCCAGCACCGCCTGCGCCGCCGCCACCAGGTAGTCGGTGGTCGAGGCGTAGCCGTGCTCGTCGAGCCACGTGCGGGCCGCCGGGTAGCGCTCCTCGGGCGCCTCGCCCAGCGTGAACAGCGCCTCGTGGCAGCCGGCGGCGGCGCCCCGGCGGGCGAGGACGAGGACGTCCTCCAGCTCCATGTAGGGCGACTCGAGCCGGGCCGGGGGCTGGGCGAAGGTGCAGTAGCCGCAGCGGTCCCGACACAGCTTGGTCAGGGGGATGAAGACCTTGGGGGAGAAGGTCACCCGGGTGCCGTGGGCGGCGTCGCGCACGGCCCCGGCCCGAGCGATCAGCTCGGACGTGGGCAGGCCGGTCAGATCGGGCACCGCGGCAGGCTACCGACGCGCCGCCGACTTCCTCGTCCATCCGGGGGACGGCCGCGGAGGGTGAGGTGAGCCGTCCCCGGGACGGCCGTCGGGGCGCCGGGGCCAGGGGTACAGTCGCCCGGTCGGCGCAGGCCGGCACGAGAGGATGGGACGGGCGACCCGGATGGCAGACGAACGACCTGGGGGACCTCCGGCGACGCCCGCCATCGGCGCCGTGCCCCTGCCGCCCGGCTACGTGCTGGTCGAGAAGCTGGGGTCGGGCGGCTTCGCCACCGTCTGGCTGGCCGAGCAGGGCCGCCTGGGCCGCCGGGTGGCGGTCAAGCTCCTGGGCGAGACCCTGGAGGACTCCGAGCGGGAGCGGCGCGTCCTCGCCGAGTGCCGGGCGATCGGGCGGCTGTCGGGCCACCCCGCCGTGGTGACGGTCCACGACGCCGGCACCACCGACGACGGCCACCCCGACCTGGTGATGGAGCACCTGCCCGGCGGCTCGCTCCACGATCGGCTGCACCGCCAGGGCCCGCTGCCGTGGGCCGAGGTGCTCGACGTCGGCGTCCACGTGGCCGACGCCCTGGCCGCGGCCCACGAGGCCGGCATCCTCCACCGTGACGTGAAGCCGGCCAACGTCCTGCTCGGCGCCGAGGGCCAGCCCAAGCTGGGCGACTTCGGCATCGCCCGGCTGGCCGAGGGGACCAACACGGCCACCGGCACGCTCGTGGGCACCATCCCGTTCACCCCGCCCGAGGTCCTCTCGGGCCACCGCCCCGGGCCGACCGCCGACGTGTGGGCCCTGGGCGCCACCCTCCACGCCCTGCTGACCGGGTCGAGCCCCTTCGGCGGGCACCGCGACGAGCCGCCGGCGGCCACCATCGCCCGGGTGCTCCGCTCGGAGCCGCCGACCCTGCCCCCGTCGGTCCCCACCTCGCTCCGCACCCTGATCGAGGACACGCTCCGCCCCGAGCCCCGTGACCGCCCGGCCGAGGCCGCCGACGTCGTCGCCCGGCTCCAGGCCATCCAGGCCGAGCGCGGCCTCCCGGTCACCCCCGCCCGCTCCACCCGGGCCGCCACCCTGGCCCCGCCCACCGGCAGCACCGAGGCCACCGCCGTCGGCCTCCCCGCCCGCCCCACCCCGCCCTCCAGCGAACTCGGGGGAGATGACGACGCGTTTCGGTCACCTTCTCCCCCGAGTTCGGGGGGAG
>JBQGCF010000277.1:0-5170 GCA_052038315.1 Iamia sp. | reverse complement strand
AGGAAGAGGCTGCCGCCGATCGGGTACACGCCGGCGCCGCCGTGCACGGTGCCGCCGCGCAGGGAGCCGGCGCCCTCGGCGGCGGCGGCGTCGATGGCGTCCTGCAGGGCGCCCCGGTCGTCGCCCTCGCCCGTGCCCCGGGCGCCGTGGTCGCGGGTCGCGGCCCGCCAGCCGCCGGGGGGCGATCCGGCCGGCGCCGTCGACCCGGGGCGGGGCAGCGTCGTGGCGCCGCCCCCGCCGTCGTCGTCGCCGGACCGGCCGATCGCCGCCATGGCCGCGGCGGCGATGCCCGCCCCGGCCAGCCCGGCCCCGGCGATCAGCACCCCTCGCCGGGCGGGATCCGGAGCGGCCTGGTCGTCCTCCACCCGGACGAGGCTGGCACAGCCGGGCCTGCTCCCGGGGCGACTCCCGGTGCCCTACTCCCGAGGCGTCGCCCGGGTGGCGGCGACGAGGACCGGGCGGGTGGCGGCCACCGCGGCGACCCCGGCGGCCAGGGCGGCGACGCCCAGCGCCGCCATCGGGGCGAGGTCCGGCCCGACGACCTGCTCCTCCCGGGCCCCGACGGCGACCATCTGGATCTGGGCCGCCCCCGCCCCGCTGGCCATGGCGCCGATGCTGGCCAGCCCGAGGGGCACGACCGCCTGCCAGCGCCGGGCCCGCTGCAGCACCGCCAGCGACGTCCCGGCCAGCCGCAGCCGGGCGAGGGTGACCCGCTGGTCGAGGATCGAGGCGGTGCCCCCGATGGCGGTGGCCACGGTGGCCAGGGCCAGGGCGGCCAGGGCCATGACGACGCTGGCCCGGCTCATGTCCTCGAGCAGCAGGGTGGCCTCGCCGTCGAGGTCGGCGACGGAGGTGATCTCGGCCGACGGGTGGACGGCGAGGACGGCGGTGCGGACGACCTCGACGTCGGACCCGGCCGGGGCCACGACCGTACCCGAGGCCCAGCCCCCCTCCCGGTACCAGTCGACGTCCTGGCCCACGGCCCGGTCGACCGCGGCGGTGGCCTCGGCGTCGATGCTCACGTACAGGTCGGTCGCCTCGTCGAGCCGGTCGACCGACTCGGCGGTGGTGCGGATCGTCGGGATCACACCGAACAGGAAGCCGGCGATCAGCCCGGCCAGCACCATCCCGCTCACCGTGCGGTAGGTGCCCCGGGGGTCGTCGGTGATCCTCCGCCCGGCCAGCACCGGGCCGGGCCGCCGGCCGAGGCGGGCCATCAGCGCCCCGACGACCCACGTCAGCCACGGCCCCACCACGGCGAAGGTGCCGATGACGGCGCCCAGCCCCAGCAGCACCGGCGCCACCGACCCGCCCTCGCCCAGGACGCGAGCCGTGGCCACCAGGGCGATCCACGCCGCCGGCACGACCAGCAGCCGGATCGCCCGGGGTCGGCGCCGGGCGCTCCGCCGGGTCACCCCGAGCGGGCCGATCACGACCGTCCGCAGGGCGACGGTGGCCGACACCGCGGCGAGCACGGGCACGACGAGGGCGGCGGCCACCAGCGTCGCCGCGCCGAGCCGGAGGTCGTCGACCGCGAAGGTGCTGCCGGCCAGCTCGACCCGAGCGGCCAGCGGGAGGACCGCCCGGTAGGCACCGAGGCCGCCGAGCGAGCCGACCAGCGCGGCCAGCGCCGTCTCCAGCGCGGTCACCCCGACGACCAGCCCGGGCGTGGCGCCGACCAGGCGGAGCCCGGCCAGCCGCTGCTCGCGCTGGGCCGCGGTCAGCCGGGCCAGGGCGCCGACGAGCAGGATGGTCGGCACGACCAGCAGGACGGCGGCCAGCTGGGCCATCACCTGGTAGTCGCCCAGCCCGCCGTCGCGCCCGGCCGTGGCGAAGGACGCGACCGGGACCCCGTCGACCATCCCGTCCGGCGTCCGCCCGATCACGGCCACCAGATCGTCGTCGATGGCCCGGCCCGCCGGTCCGACCTCCCCCACGACGGCGCCGGGGTAGCGGTCGCCCAGCGCGGCGGCCGGTTCGGACGCGACCAGGTCGGCCAGGGCGGGCGACAGGACGACCTCCCCCGGTGCCGGCACGCGGGCGAGCCCGGGAGGCACGGGAGCCGTCCCGACCCCGGTCTCGGCCAGCTCGACGACGGTGATCTCCCGGCCCCGGAAGGCGTCCTCGGTCCGGCGCTGGAGCAGCGGCGCGGCGGCGGGGTCGGTCGTGGCGGCCGGCGTCCGCCAGGCGATGCGATCGCCCCGGGCGCCGAGGGCCGGGCTGACCGAGAGGGCCAGCAGGGCGAGGGTCGTGGCCGCCAGGACGCCGACGGCGGTGAGCCCGAGCACGGTCCACTGCCGGGCCCCGCCCCGGCGCCACAGCAGCCCGGAGATGCAGAGGATCCTCATGCCGCCACCCCCTCGGGGACGACCACGGCGCCGTCGCGGAGGTGCAGGGTGCGGTCGCAGGCGGCGGCCACCTCGGGGTCGTGGGTGACCACCAGCAGGGCGGCGCCGGACGCCCGGCACGCCTCGACCAGCACGTCGACCACCTCGTGGCCGGTCGCCCGGTCGAGGGCGGCGGTGGGCTCGTCGGCGAACACGGCGCGGGGCCGGGCGACGAGGGCCCGAGCGATGGCGACCCGCTGGGCCTGGCCGCCCGACAGCTCGCCCGGCCGCCGCCGCTCCAGCCCGTCGATCCCCAGCGGGGCGAACCAGCGCCGGGCCTCGGCCACCGCTGCCCGGCGGACCGTGCCGGCCAGCATCAGCGGCAGGGCCACGTTCTCGACCGCCGGCAGCTCGGGCAGCAGCTGGCCGGACTGTAAGACGACCCCCAGCTCGGCCGCGCGCAGCCGGCTCCGCTCCCGCTCCGACAGGGTGTCGATGCGGGTGTCGCCGAGCCACACCTCGCCCAGGTCGGGGCGCTCGATGCCGGCCAGGCAGTGCAGCAGGGTCGACTTCCCCGACCCGCTCGGGCCCATCGCGGCCAGCGCCTCGCCCCGGCCGACGGTGACGTCGACCCCGGCCAGCGCGGTGGTGGTGCCGAACCGGCGCCACAGGTTCGCGCCCCGCAGGGCAGCCTCGGGACGGGGCGGGGCGGGCGGGATCGACGGGTCGGTCGGGGCGGTCGTGGCGTGCATGGCCGGAGCGTGCGCCGGCGGGGCGGGGTCGGGCATCGGCCGGGCGGGCCGACCCGATGGGCCGATCGGCCGATCCGCGCTGGCCGTTCGGCCGAGGCCGTCCCGGGTGGCCCGCCCGTACCATCGGGGCGTGGTCGCCACCTCGCCACCGGGCACCCCGCCCGGCCCGCCCGGCCCGCAGCCACGGCCGGGTCCGCCGGCGGGCGGCGCCCGAGCCGTCGGGGCGGCGGCGCCGTGGGCCCGCGCCGTGCGGCTCCTCCCGATCACCGTCGACCTCGCGGTGGTCGGCGCCGTGGGCCTGATCGCCCTGTTCGACCTGTTCGCCGTGGGCGCCGTCGGCCTCCTGCCCCTGGCGATCGCCCTGGGCACGGTGGCCATGGCCGCCGTCCGCCGATGGGCGGCCCTCCCGGCGATCGTCGTCCTCGCCGCCGGCGAGCTGCTCCTCGCCGCCGAGGCCCACGCCCCCGGCGGCGACAGCAGCATCCCCAAGATGGCCCCGATCGTGGCCATCGCCGCCCTCTCGACCACCGCCGTGCGCCGGCTGCCCGTGCCGTGGGCCGTCACCGCCGGCGCCGCCGGGTTCACCGCCGTCGCCGCGGTGGCCACCTGGCCGCTCGACCCCGAGGCCCAGATCCTGCTCGGGATCGGATCGATCGGTGCGTGGGGTGCCGGCGTCGGCACCGGGGTGTACCTGCGCCACCTCGACGACGACCGGATCCGGGCCGCCGAGGACGCCCGCCGGTCCGAGCGCCTCGACCTGGCCCGGGAGCTCCACGACCTGGTGGCCCACTACGTCACCGGGATCGTCGTCCAGGCCCAGGCCGCCCAGGTGATCGCCGACCGCGACCCGGCCGCCGCCGGCACCGCCCTGGCCCGCATCGAGGGCGCCGGCCGCGACGCCCTCGACGCCATGCGCACGATGGTCGGGTCGCTGCGGGGCGCGACCGACGGCACGACCGATGGCGGCGCCGACGTCCCCACCGCCCCGCCCGCCGGGCTGTCCGCCCTCGACGGGCTGGCCGGGCTCGAGGACCTGGCCGACCGCAGCCGCGCCGCCGGCCTCCCCGTCACCGTCACCGTCGCCCCCGGCGCGGCGCAGGCCGCCCGCGGCGCCACCGCCACGTCGGTCCACCGCATCGTCCAGGAGTCGCTGACCAACGTGCACCGCCACGCCGTCGACCCCACCGCGGCGCGGGTCGACGTCGAGGTGGGTGGCGGCCACCTCGTCGTCACCGTCACCGACGACGGCCGCCAGCCGGTCGGCACCGCCGACGCCGCCCTCGACCGGACCGTCGATCGGGCCGTCGTGGGCGCCGGCTTCGGCCTCATCGGCATGGCCGAGCGGGCCCACGCCCTCCACGGATCGCTGACCGCCGGGCCGGTCGCCCCGCCCGGCCAGGGCTGGCAGGTCCGGGCCGCCCTCCCGCTGACATGACGATCCGGGTTGTGCTGGCCGACGACCAGGAGATGGTGCGCACCGGCTTCCGGCTGATCCTGGAGGCCACCGACGGGATCACGGTGGTGGGCGAGGCCGCCGACGGGCGCACCGCGGTCGACCTGTGCCGGCGGCTGCGCCCCGACGTGGCCCTGCTCGACATCCGCATGCCCGGCCTCGACGGGCTCGAGGCCACCCGCCTGCTGGCCGGGCCCGACGTCGTCGATCCGATCCGGGTCGTCGTCGTCACCACCTTCGACCTCGACGAGTACGTCCACACCGCCCTGCTCCACGGCGCCACCGGCTTCCTGCTCAAGGACGCCGGGCCGGCCCTCCTGGTCGAGGCGGTGCGGGCCGCAGCCCAGGGCGACGCCCTCGTCTCACCGCAGGTGACGACCCGGCTGCTGCGCCGGCTGAGCGGTTCCGGCGGCCCGGGCGGCGGGCGCACCGTCGCCGAGCCGGTCGAGCCCCTGACCGAGCGGGAGGAGGACGCCCTCGCCCTCGTCGCCCAGGGCCTCACCAACGCCGAGATCGGCGAGCGGCTCTTCGTCTCCCCCTCGACGGTGAAGACCCACCTGGCCAGCCTCCAGGCCAAGCTCGGCGCCCGCAACCGCACCGAGGTCGCCGTCTGGGCCTGGCAGTCCGGCCGCATGGAC